>DASWIC010000287.1:0-4690 GCA_036397875.1 Burkholderiales bacterium | reverse complement strand
CGGCATGATGCCCTTGGCCTGGATCGAGCGTCCGTTCGGCGTGTAATAACGCGCCGTGGTGAGCTTGATCGCGGTGTTGTTGCCGAGCGGCAATATGGTCTGCACCGAGCCCTTGCCGAAGGTCGGCTGGCCCATGATGACGGCCCGCTTGTGGTCCTGCAGCGCGCCGGCGACGATCTCGGAGGCCGAGGCCGAGCCGCCGTTGACCAGCACCACCATCGGCACGGTCTTCACGTCCGGCGGCAATCTGCGGTTGAAGTCCTCCTTCATGCGCCCGCGCAGGTAGTCCTCGGGGCGCGCGTTCAACTTCATCTTCGAATCCTCGGTGCGGCCGTCGGTGTACACCACCAGCGAACCGGCCGGCAGGAACGCCGCGGACACCGCCACGGCCCCGTTGAGCAGCCCGCCCGGGTCGTTGCGCAGGTCGAGGACGATGCCCTTCATCGTCCCGGGGTTTTCCTTGAACAGCAGCTGGATCGCGCGCGCGAGATTCTCCCCGGTCTGCTCCTGGAACTGCGTCACGCGGAAATACGCGTAGCCGGGCTCGAGCAGCTTTGACTTGACGCTCTGGATCCGGATCACGGCGCGCGTCAGCGTCACCACGAGCGGCTTCGGTTCGCCTTTGCGCACGATGGTGAGCGTAATCTGGGAATTGGGGCGCCCGCGCATGCGCTTGACCGCCTCGGTCAGCGTCATCCCTTTCACGGAGGTGTCGTCGAGCTTGATGATGAGATCGTTAGGCTTGAGTCCCGCGCGCGCAGCGGGCGTGTCGTCGATCGGCGCCACCACCTTCACGAAGCCGTCCTCCATGCCGACCTCGATGCCGAGGCCGCCGAACTCGCCCTGCGTGCCGACCTGCAGCTCGCGAAACGCTTCCTGATCGAGGTAGGCGGAATGCGGGTCGAGGCCGGTCAGCATGCCGTTGATGGCTTCGGTGATCAGCTTCTTGTCGTCCACCGCCTCGACGTAGTCGCTCTTTACCCGTCCGAAGACCTCGGTGAACGCGCGCAGTTCCTCGATCGGCAGCGGCGCGATCGTCGCCGCCTTCTGCGCGACCGCGGAGAAATTGAGGCTGACGGCGACGCCGATCAGCGCGCCGATCGCCAGGAGACCGATCTGATGAAACTTGTTGCGCATTGCCCGCTCCCGAAAAACCGTGAGACAGATCCCCCCGCTTCGCGTCCCCCCTTTGACAAAGGGGGGTTGGGGGGATTGCTTCCCGTTCTTACCTGATGTTGACCCAGTCCAGGGGATCCAGCGGCTTGCCCTGGTGCCGGAGTTCGAAGTATAGACCCGAATCGGCGTTGCCGCCGCTGTTTCCCACCGCCGCAACCGCCTCGCCGCCGTGAATTATGTCACCGACCCGCTTGTAAAGCGCCTCGTTATTGCCGTACAGGCTCATGAACGCGTCGCCGTGGTCGATGATCAGCAGATTGCCGAACCCGCGCAGCCAGTCGGCGAACACCACGCGCCCGTCGGCGACCGCCCGCACTTCCTCGCCCGGCCGGGCCGCGATGAACAGGCCCTTCCAGAGCACGCCGCCGTCTGAACGTGGACTGCCGAAACGGTTGGCAAGTTCCCCCCGGACCGGCGGGCTCAACCGGCCCTTGAGGCGGGCAAAGGGGCTGTCACCGATCGGAGGTGCCGGTACGCGCTCGCCGCGCGACCGCGGCGCCGCCCGGGGGCGCGCCATCAGCTTCGCCAGGTTTTCGACCAGCCGCGCGAGCCGCGTCTCGTTGCGTTTCAAGGTCCCGATTTCGCGCTGCTGGCGCTCGACGTCGCGCGAGATCCGCGCCAGCACCTGGTTGCGCGCGCGTTTCTCGCGCTCGAGGCGGGCGCGCTGCGCCCTCTGCTCGGCGGTCACGACGGAAAGCTCGGCCGCCTTCTGCTCCGCTTCCCGCGCCAGCGCGCGCAGGCGCGCGAGCCCCGCGCGCAGCTCCGCGATCAACTCGGCGCGCGCCCGGGAGACGTAGCCGAAGTAGTGCAGGCGGCGGGCGATCTGATTGGGATCCTCGCGGTTGAGCAGGAGCTTCAACGGCTCGGACTGGCCGCCGAGGTAGTGCCGGTAGAGCAGGCCGGACAGCAGCGCCTGCTGCCCCTTCATCGCCTGCTCGAGCTTGCGCGACTCGGCCTTGAGCTCGGCGAGCTTCTTGTTGTGCTGCCGCGACTGGCTCCCGAGCTCGCGCAGCTCGCGGTTCGCCTCCGAGATTGCGCGCTCCGACTCGCGCAACGCGTCGGCCGCCTCGCTTTTCGATTCCTCGGCTGCGGCGAGCCGCTTTTGCAGCGCCGCGATGCGCCCGCGCAACTCGCGCAGCTCCTTCTCCTTCGCGCTGGCGCTCGCCGGCTCCGCTGCCGGGCTCGCCAGCAGGAGCAGCAGGAAAAGAGCGCAGGCTGTGTGCGCGTTCACGTGAAGGCGATGAGGGATTTCCCGGTCATCTGCGGCGGCTGCGGCAGGCCCATCATCGTGAGCAGCGTCGGGGCAACGTCCTGCAACGCGCCGCCATTCGCGATATTCGCGCGCCGGCCGACGTAGAGCAGGGGCACGCGGTTCAGGGTGTGCGCCGTATGCGCCTGCCGGGTCGACTCGTCGAGCATGGTCTCGGCATTGCCGTGGTCCGCAGTGATCAGCACCTCGCCGCCGGCCTCCCGCATCGCGGCGACCACGCGCCCGATGCATTCGTCGAGCACTTCGATCGCGCGCGTGGCCGCGGCGAGATTACCGGTGTGGCCGACCATGTCGCTGTTGGCGTAGTTGCAGATGATCGCGCCGTAGCGCCGGCCGCGGATGGCGTCCACGAGCTTGTCCGTGACCTCGTACGCGCTCATCTCGGGCTTGAGGTCGTAGGTCGCGACCTTGGGGGAAGGCACGAGGACGCGGTCCTCGCCGGGATAGGGCGTTTCCACGCCGCCGTTGAAGAAATACGTGACGTGCGCGTATTTTTCGGTCTCGGCGATGCGCAGCTGCTTCACGCCCCGCGCCGCGATGGTCTCGCCGAAGCCGTTCGCGACGCTTTGCGGGGGGAACGCCGCCGGGATGTGGGCGTAATCCTCGCCGTAGCTCGTAAGCGTGCAGAAGGTGCCGAGCTTCGGGACGCGCGCGCGCACGAAGCCCTTGAAGCCGGGGTCGGTCAGCGCGCGCGTCAGCTCGCGGGCGCGGTCCGCGCGGAAATTCATGAAAACGATCGCGTCCCCGTCCTCCATGCGCGCGCCGGCGGTGCCGATCGCCGTGGGCAGGACGAATTCGTCGGATTCGCCGCGCGCGTAGGCTGCGCGCAGGCCCGCGACGGCGGTCTGTGCGTGGTGCGCCGCCGTTCCCTGGGTGATGAGATCGTAGGCCGGCCGCACGCGCTCCCAGCGATGGTCGCGGTCCATCGCGTAATAGCGTCCGCAGATCGAGGCGATGCGGCCGGTCTTCAGCTCCGCGCACAATTGCTCGAGCGCGTGGAGCGACGCCTCGGCGCTCCGCGGCGGGGTGTCGCGCCCGTCGAGAAATGCGTGCACCCGTACTTCCTTTAGGCCGGCGCGGGCGGCCAACTTGAGCATCGTGTGCAGTTGCGACTCGTGGCTGTGCACGCCGCCGGGCGAGAGCAGGCCGAGCAGGTGCAGCGAGCGCCCGGCGCCGCGCGCGGTCTCGAGCGCCTTCAGCAGCACGGGATTGCGCGCAAACTCGCCCGACTCGATCGCGTTCTCGATCCGGGTGTAATCCTGGTATACGACGCGCCCGGCGCCGATGTTCATGTGGCCGACCTCGGAGTTGCCCATCTGGTCCTTCGGCAGCCCCACCCACTTCTCCGAGGCGTCGATGGTCGTGTGCGGGCAAGTCCGCCACAGGGCGTCCCAGTGCGGCTTGCGCGCCTGGCAGATGGCGTTGTTCTCGCATTCCTCGCGATGTCCGAAGCCGTCCAGTATGATCAGCAGGACCGGGATGACTTTCATCGTGCCGCGGGTTTCTTCCTGAAGCGCTGGTTTCCGAATGGCAATTCTAGACCATTCCGACCGGCCTACATTTCTGCGCGCGAGCGTGTTGTTGATCGGGCTTGCGTGGACCGTTCCGCTCCTGCAGCCTTATCACCGTTTCCCGCTCACTGCCTTCTATAGTGAGTGGCTGGCGTTTGCGCTCGGCCTCGCCGCCGCGACTCCGCTGCTCGCCCGCGAGCCGTGGGGCGACGCGAAGATGCCATTCATCGCGATCGCGCCGCTCGGGCTCGCGGTGGTGCTGGCGCTGCAGGTCGCGCTCGACCGGGTGCCGTACGCGGAGCAGGCGCTGACGGGCGGACTCTATCTGCTGTGGGCGGCGCTGATGGCGTTGCTCGGACACGCGCTGGCGCGGCGGCTGACGCTCGACTCGATCGCGACAACGCTCGCCTGGTTCCTGTTGGTGGGCGGTATTTTCCACGCGGTGACCGGCCTGGTGCAGCACTACGACGTTTCGACCCCATTCAATTTCCTGGTTGCGCACAAGGGAGGAGTGTTCGTCCACGGCAATCTCGGGCAGCGCAACCACTATGCCGCTTGCGTCACGCTTGCGCTTGCGTCAGCGGCCTATCTTTACGGCAGCGGCCGTCTCAAGGGCGCGTTGGCCGCCGGCTGCGCGGCGCTGTTCCTGGCGGTGCTGGCGCTCACCGGCTCGCGCAGTCCCTGGCTCTATCTCGTCGCCCTCACGGCGCTTGCTTTGCTGTTGCATCACCGC
>DASWIC010000286.1:0-11915 GCA_036397875.1 Burkholderiales bacterium | reverse complement strand
GTCCAGGCGACGATCTCGAAGATCGCCCGGGCAACCGGCGATTTCGCACGCTCCGAGGGCGCGCGCCTGGATTCGGAGCTGCAGGCGAAGATCGCGCCGCCGATGGCGGTGAACGAGCCCGACAAGGAATCCTTCATCAAGGCGTCGCGCGCCGTGTATGAGGAGTTCGGCAAGCAGGTCGCTGGCGGCGTGGAGCTGATCAAGATCGTCCAGTCCCTGCGCTGATGGATCGAGCTCGACGTAGCTCCGTTACGTCGCTCGACCCCTCACCCCCGGCGCCCGCGGAGGGCGGAGCAGGTTCCGAGCGTATTGTGCTTGGATGCGACCCCGGAGCGGGATGCAGCGCCGCAATTGTCCGCGTGCTTGTGTGCGCCTCCACGGTCGCATCCCCGGAAACCGGGGCGCGTCGACGGGCGGAAGAGGGGCCCCTCTGGGGATCTGACCCCGGAGACGCGCAGGGGATCGGCATTGGAACGACGCGCTCTCGATCGGCTCCACGGTCGCATCCCGCAAGCGGGCCCCTGCTCAACGTTCCGCCGATCCCTGCTCCACGTTTCGGCGCACCCCTTGCGGGGGAAAGTAGGATGGGGGGATGACACCTCTGGACTCCCGCCTCCGCGGGAGCGACGAAACTCGGCAACCTGCTAGAATCGCGCCACTGCGCTCGCGGCGAACTTTGACTCCGCCGCAGCGGCGATCATGGAAGTCCTGACGGTCGAATCCCTGGACCAGGAAGGTCGCGGCATTGCGCGCCGTGACGGCAAGACGATTTTCATCGAGGGCGCGCTGGCGGGCGAGCGCGTCGTCTGTGCGCCGTACCGCAAGAAGCCATCTTACGAAGTCGCGACGCTGACCGAGGTGATCGCGCCGTCCGCGCAGCGTGTTGCGCCGCGCTGCCGCTATTTCGGCACATGCGGCGGATGCAGCCTGCAGCATCTCGACGGGCGCGCGCAAGTTGCGGTCAAGCAGCGCGTGCTCGAGGACAGCCTGTGGCACATCGGGCGGGTGCGGCCCGGTCAGATTCTGCCCGCCATTTACGGCCCGGCATGGGGGTACCGGCACCGCGCGCGGCTCGCCGTGCGCCACGTGCCGAAAAAGGGCGGGGCGTTGGTGGGCTTCCACGAAAAGCGCAGCAGCTATGTCGCCGATATGGACAGTTGCGAGGTCCTGCCGGAACGCTACTCCACGTTGCTGCGGCCGCTTCGCGAACTGGTCAACGGACTTACCATTCGCAGCCGGTTGCCGCAGATCGAGATTGCGGCCGGGGAGGAGGCGGACGTGCTGGTGCTGCGCGTGCTCGAGCCGCCCGCCACCGCGGACGTGGAACGATTGCGCGACTTCTCCGCGCGTCATGGCGTGCGGCTGTATCTTCAGCCGGGCGGGCCGGATACGGCCCGCCCGATGTCAGCCGAGCATCCGGCGGACCTTTATTACACGCTGCCCGAGTTCGATCTCAAGATCCGCTTCGGCCCCACCGACTTCACGCAGGTCAACCATGCCGTGAATCGGGTCCTGGTGCGGCGGGTGCTCGCGCTGCTCGACCCGCAGCCGGGCGAGCACATTGCGGACATGTTCTGCGGCATCGGCAACTTCACGCTCGCGATCGCGCGGCGCGGCGCCGTCGCGGTGGGCGTTGAGTCGAGCGCGGACCTGCTGGAACGCGCGGCGGCGAACGCGCAAGCGAACGGCCTGTCGGCGATGGCGAGCTTCGTCGCGATGGACCTCTATCGGCCCGCCGGCGACTGGCTCGCCTCCCTGGGACGCTTCGATCGCATCCTGCTCGACCCGCCGCGCGACGGCGCCGTGGAGCTGGTCAAAGCGCTGCCGGACGAGGGTCCACGGCGGCTCGTCTACGTCTCATGCAACCCCGGTACGCTGGCGCGGGACGCCGCGGTGCTCACGCAGGCGCGCGGCTACCGCCTCTCCGCGGCGGGGGTGGTCAACATGTTCCCGCACACCTCGCACGTCGAATCGATCGCGGTCTTCGACCGCTAGAGAAGTTCCCCCCATCCCCGCCTTCCCCCTCAAGGGGAGAAGGTGCAGCCCAAAAAAAACGGCCGGGGAGCCCCGGCCGTCGTGCTGAATACGTCTGTCTGGCTATCAGTCCCGCTCGCCGGCGAGCGCCATCAGCAGGTGCAGCAGGTTGGCGAAGATGTTGAACAGGCTGATGTAGCAGCCGGTCGCCGCCATGATGTAGTTGGTCTCGCCGCCGTTCACGATGCGGCTCACGTCGTGCAGCAGGAACAGCGCGAAGACGACCACCACCATCGCCGAGATCGTCAGCGCCAGCGCCGGGATCTGCAGGAACATGTTGGCGACGAGGGCGAGGAGCGCCACGATCATGCCGACGAACAGGAACTTGCCCATGAAGCTGAAGTCCCTCTTCACCGTGGTCGCGATGCCGGCCATGACAAAGAAGATGACGCCCGTGCCGATGGCCGCGACGCCGATCAGCTGGGGCCCATTCTTCAACGACAGCGCGACCGCGAGCAGCGGGCCCAGCCACCAGCCGAGGATGAACGTCATGGCGAGCAGCAGCGCGACGCCGAGCCCGCTGTTGCGGTTGGCGGCGATGGCGAACTGCAGCCCGATCACCGCGGCAAGCATGACGAAGAAGCTGACGATCGGGTACTGCATGATGATGCCGCCGGTGCCGATGCCGATGAATGCGCCGATCGTGGTCGGCACCATGGTGAGCGCCAGCAGCAGGTAGGTATTGCGCAGGACGCGGCTTTGCCCGAGCGCGATCTCGCGCGTTCCGGCCGGGTACCCTGCCTGGTTGGGTTGAAGTTCAGGTTGCATATGCCCTCTCCGGGGAAAGTTGATCGTGCTGGCGGGTAAGACTACATAAACCGCCCAGAAGTTTCAATGAGTTAAACCCCGGCGCGCACGAAGCGGTCGTACCAAGCGCTTGATAAGACGTGTAATATACGAGCCGCCCCGGGCGCGACGATTTTCAGCAGGAAGGGTGGCGGAGCGGTTGAACGCACCGGTCTTGAAAACCGGCATGTCCGTAAGGGCATCGTGGGTTCGAATCCCACCCCTTCCGCCATATCATGTAGTTTTGTCGCGCCCGGTTGCGCGCTAACCCAGGAGAGCATCACTCGCTATGGCTACGATCGAATCGACCCCGGAAATGGCAGCCAAGGTCTACGCGACCATGGCACGCAATCTCAAAGTGGTCCGCCGCCGGCTGGGCAAGCCGCTGACCTTGGCGGACAAGGTCCTGCTGGGGCACCTCGACGACCCCGAAAAGCAGGACATGGAGCCCGGCAAGAGCTATCTCTTCCTGCGTCCCGACCGGGTCGTGTTCCAGGACGTGCTCGGGCAGACCGGCATGCTTCAGTTCATGCAGACCCGGCGCGAGAAGGTTGCGGTACCGACGACGATCCACTGCGATCATTTGATCCAGGCGCGCGTCGAGGGCAGGAAAGACCTCCGCGAGTCGCTCGCCGAGAACAACGAGGTGTATGACTTTCTGCGCTCGGCGGCCGCGAAATTCGGCGCGGGCTTCTGGGGACCGGGCGCGGGCATCATTCACCAGGTCGTGCTCGAGCAATACGCCTTTCCCGGCGAGCTGATCATCGGCACGGACTCGCACACGCCCAACGCCGGGGGTCTCGGCGCCTGCGCGGTCGGGGTCGGGGGAGCCGATGCGGTGGAAACCATCGCCGGGCTGCCGTGGGAAGTGCTGTATCCGAAGCACATCGCGGTGTACTTGACCGGCAAGATGAGCGGCTGGACGGCGCCGAAGGATGTCATCCTCTACGTGGCCGGTGCGCTCACTGTTTCCGGCGGCACCAACGCCATCGTCGAATACATCGGCCCCGGTGCCCGCACCATCAGCGCCACCGGCAAGGCGACGATCACCAACATGGGCGCGGAGCTGGGGGCGACGACTTCCATGTTCCCCGCGGACCACAAGATGTCGGCCTATCTGCGGGCGACGGGCCGGGGCGATCTCGTGCCGCTGGTCGAGAAGCACCGGGAGCTGCTGATGCCGGACCCGGAAGTCGAGGCCAGCCCCGAGAAATACTACGATCGCGTGGTGCGACTCGATCTGTCGAAGCTCGAACCGCATGTGGTCGGCCCGCATTCCCCGGACCGGGCGCGCCCGATTTCCCGGCTCGCCGCCGAAGTGGCCGACGGGAAAAACGGCTTCATCGACGCCATATCGGCGACGCTGATCGGGTCCTGCACCAACTCCTCCTACGAGGACATGAGCCGCTCGGCGGACGTTGCCGAGCAGGCCAAGGCGCACGGCATCAAGGCCGCCGTTCCCTTCCTCGTGACGCCGGGCTCGGAGCAGGTGCGCGCGACGATCGAGCGCGACGGGCAGATGCAGTCGCTCCTCGCGATCAACGGTACCGTGCTCGCGAACGCCTGCGGACCGTGCATCGGCCAGTGGCGCCGGGCGAAGGAGGTCTCGACCGTGCCCAACACGATCGTCACCTCCTACAACCGCAACTTCCCGATGCGCAACGACGGCCAGCCGACGACGATGAATTTCATCGGCAGCCCGGAGCTCGTCACCGCGATGGCGCTCGCCGGCCGCCTCTCGTTCAATCCGCTCACCGACACGCTGACCGGCGCCGACGGCCGGCCGTTCCGGCTCGAGCCGCCCAAGGTGGCGCCCGAGGTGCCGGCGAAGCATTTCGCGCGCGGCGAGGCGACCTACGTGGCGCCGCCCAAGGACGGCAGCCGCGTCGAGCTGAAGGTGCGTCCCGGTAGCGAGCGGCTGCAGTTGATGCAGCCCTGGCCCGCATGGGATGGCAAGGATTTCCAGGACATGCCGGTGCTCATGAAGACCAAGGGCAAGACCACCACCGACCACATTTCCCCCGCCGGCCCGTGGCTACGCTACCGCGGTCACCTGGACAGGTTCAGCGACAACATGTTCATGGGCGCGACCAACGCGTACTCCGGCGAGGCGGGCAAGGGCGCGAACGTTCTGACCGGGGAGAAAAGCCAGCCGATCGCCAATATTGCCCGGCACTACCAGTCGAAAGGCGTCAAATGGGTGGTGGTCGGGGACAGCAACTACGGCGAGGGCAGCAGCCGCGAGCACGCCGCCCTGTCACCGCGCCTTCTCGGTGGCGCGGCGGTGATCGTGCGCAGCTTTGCGCGCATACACGAGTCCAACCTCAAGAAGCAGGGGCTGCTCGCGCTCACCTTCCAGGATCCCGCGCATTACGACCGCATCCGGGAGGACGATCGCATCAGCCTCGTCGGCCTGAAGGGATTGGCGCCCGGCAAACCCGTGGAGTGCCGGGTGAAGCATGCAGACGGCACCCGCGAGACGCTGCTCCTCAACCACAGCTTCAGCGGGCCCCAGCTCGAGTGGTTCCGCAAGGGCTCCGCCCTCAACCTGTTTCACGGGAAGGCAGCGCAGGCCCGGAAGCCGAAGAGGGCGCGTGCCGGCGCGAAGCGCCTGGCGCGAAAACGGGTTTCAGCCGGAAAGAAGAAACGCTAGGATTTCTTGCGCCCGTTCTTCCCGAGCGCGGCCCGGGTCAGCGCGCGGTAGAGGCGCGGATTCGCCCGCTTGAGGTAGGAGACGACCTCGAAGTCCTTCCTCCTGGCCTTGGCGAGCTCGATGCCCTCGATGTGCACCAGGCGCAGGAGCTCGCGCACCGGCCTGGGCATCTTGCGGCCGCTCTCGTAGCGCGAGCCGCCGCTCTGGGTCACGCCGACGCGCGACCAGAAGTCCTGCTGGTTGAGGCGCAGCCGGCGCCGGATGCCGCGGGGATTGGAAATGCGTTCAAAAGGTTTCATGTGCGGTTGGAGTACGGGTTGCGATCAATACCGCATTGACCGTGACGCGACTAATAGGTTCACGCAATCGGCTGCGGCCGCGCGCCATGACGCGGGCATCGACGCGGCCGCCGTGCCGCAGCCTCGTTTTCCCCCGCAAAATCAACTAAAATACGCGACTTTTTCAAGCTGTCTCGGACATGTCATTGATCGTCCAGAAATATGGCGGCACCTCGGTGGGCTCGCCCGAGCGCATCAAGAACGTCGCGCGCCGCGTCGCCCGCTGGAAGGCGCAGGGGCACCAGCTGGTGGTGGTCGTCTCCGCGATGGCGGGGGAGACTAACCGCCTGATCGCGCTTGCCCGGGAACTCCAGGCGCACCCCGACCCGCGCGAGCTCGACGTGATGGTATCCACCGGCGAGCAGGTGACGATCGCGCTGCTGGCGATGTCATTGATGGACCTCGGGCTCAGGGCCCGCAGCTATACCGGCGCCCAGGTGCGGATTCTCACCGACAGCGCGTACAACAGGGCGCGCATCGTGAGCATAGACGAGTCCCGCATCCGCAAGGACCTCGCCGACGATTGCATCGTGGTGGTGGCCGGATTTCAGGGCGTGGACGAGCACGGCAACGTCACCACGCTCGGGCGCGGCGGCTCGGACACCACGGGGGTCGCGCTCGCCGCCGTGCTCAAGGCCGATGAGTGCCAGATCTATACCGACGTGGACGGGGTCTATACCACCGACCCGCGCATCGTGCCGGAGGCGCGGCGGCTGAAGACCGTCACCTTCGAGGAGATGCTCGAGATGGCGAGCCTCGGCTCCCGGGTGCTGCAAATCCGCTCGGTCGAGTTCGCGGGCAAGTACCGGATCAAGCTGCGGGTGCTCTCCAGCTTCGAGGAGGAGAGCGAGGGCACGCTGATTACTTTCGAGGAAGACCAGAACATGGAACAGGCAAGCATTTCAGGCATCGCGTTCAACCGCGACGAGGCCAAGATCACCATCCTCGGCGTGCCCGACCGTCCCGGCATCGCCTACCAGATCCTGGGCCCGATCGGGGACGCCAGCATCGACGTGGACATGATCGTGCAGAACGTGAGCCACGACGGGATGACCGACTTCTCGTTCACGGTGCACCGCAACGACTATCACAAGGCGTTGAAGATTCTCGAGCCGGTGGTGAAGCACATCAAGGCGCGCGGGGTGGAGGGCGGAGACAAGATCGCGAAGGTGTCCGTGGTGGGAGTGGGCATGCGCTCGCACGCGGGCATCGCGAGCTCCGCGTTCCGCACGCTGGCGGAGGAGGGCATCAACATCGAGATGATTTCGACCTCCGAGATCAAGATCTCGATCGTCATCAACGAGAAGTACATGGAGCTCGCGGTGCGCGCGCTGCACAAGGCCTTCGGCCTCGAGCAGCCGGCGTAACACTCACGGCAGAGGAAAGGTCGAGATGCCCCACGCGGAGCCCACGTTTGCGACGCTTTCCAATCCTGTCCTGCGTTATTTGCTGGCCACGCGCCCAGCGTTCCTGAGCGTCACGTTTTTTGCCTGCCTGGTGGGCTTCGGCACCGCCTATCACGACGGCGCGGCCCTGGAGGCGGGAAAAGCGGCCGCGACCCTGGTATTTGCGCTGTTCGCGCATGCCGGCATCAACGTGCTCAACGATTATTACGATGAGCTGAACGGGACGGACCGCGCCAATACCGAGCGCGTGTTTCCGTTCACCGGCGGCAGCCGCTTCATCCAGAACGGCGTGCTGACCGCGTGCGCGACGGCGGTATATGGAGCGGCACTCGTCGGTATCGTGATCGTTGCGGGCCTGTGGCTTGCGGGCATTTCCGCCCCCGGCCTCATCGGGGTCGGCGCGGCGGGCCTGTTCATCGGCTGGGCCTACTCCGCCCCGCCGCTCGCGCTAAACAGCCGCGGGCTGGGCGAGCTGTGCGTGGCGCTCGGCTTCGGGCTGATCGTCGTCGGCGCCGATTTCGTGCAGCGCGCGGCCTTCGCGCCGCTGCCGGCGATTGCGGCCGTGTCCTACGGGCTGCTCGTCACCAATATTCTCTACATTAACCAGTTTCCCGACCGGAGCGCCGACGAAGCCGCGGGCAAGCGGCATTGGGTCGTGATTCTGGGCGCGCACCGCGCGCGCTGGGGTTATGTCGCGATCGGCGTCGTTGCATACGGGTTCCTCATCTGCGCGATTGGCGTGGGCTGGCTGCCGCCGGTCGCGCTCCTGGCGCTGGCGAGCGCTGCGCTGAGCGCGAAAGCGGCGCGTGACCTCCTGCGGTTCCCGGACCAGCCGCAGCGGCTCGTCCCGGCGATCAAGCTGACGATCGGTGCGGCGAACCTTCACGGCCTGCTTCTGGCTTCGGTGTTGTTTGCCGCGGGGAGGGCGTGACGTGCGGGGGGGCGATCTGGGGGCGGCCCGCGGTGAAGATGCGTCACTCTGGCTGCGGCAGCTCTTCGCAGCGATCGACGCGCGGGACGCTGCGCGCTTCGTCTCGTTTCTTGCCGAGGACGCAACGTTCACTCTTGGAAACCAGCCCGCGTTGCGGGGCCGGACGGCGATCCGCGCGGCAGTGCAGGCGTTCTTTGCTTCGATCATGGGCTGCCGGCATGAAGTGTTGCGCAGCTGGGGACGCCCCGACAGCGTCGCTTGTCACGGCCGCGTCACCTACACGCGCGCCGACGACAAGCAGGTCACCGTGCCGTTCGCCAACGTCATGGTGATGCGCGGGGAACTCGTCGCAGACTACCTTATATTCGTCGACCTGGCGCCGCTGATCGCTGGTCAGCAGCCGCCGGCGAGCAGTCGATAGGCCGCGGCCGGCTGTGGTAACGTTGCGGTTCCGCTTTCAGTCACGAGCATGATCGGGAAGCCCCATGACCACGATCAGGCAGCAGGATTTCGTCCAGAGCATCGCCGACGCGTTCCAGTTCATTTCCTACTACCATCCCGTCGATTTCATCCGGGCGATGGGCAGGGCCTACGAGGGCGAGCAGTCGCCGGCCGCGAAGAACGCGATCGCCCAGATCCTCATCAACAGCCGCATGTCGGCGGAAGGGCATCGTCCGGTGTGCCAGGACACCGGCATTGCCGTCGTGTTTCTCAAGATCGGCATGAATGTGCGCTGGGACGCGACCCTGAGCGTGCAGGAAATGGTCGACGAAGGCGTGCGGCGCGCCTACACCGACAAGGACAATCCGCTGCGGGCATCGGTGCTCACGGACCCCGACGGCGCGCGCAAGAATACGGGCGACAATTCGCCCGCGGTGGTCCACATGGAAGTCGTGCCCGGGGACCGCGTCGAGGTCAAGCTCGCGGCGAAGGGCGGCGGCTCCGAGAGCAAGTCGCGCTTTGCGATCCTCAATCCGAGCGATGACGTGGTGGAGTGGATACTCGGGCAGGTGCCGACTATGGGCGGCGACTGGTGCCCGCCCGGCATGCTGGGCGTCGGCATCGGCGGCACGCCGGAGAAGGCGATGGTGATGGCGAAGGAATCGCTGATGGCGCCCATCGACATCGACGAGCTCAAGAAGCGCGGTGCGAAGAACCGGGCCGAGGAGCTGCGGCTCGAGCTGCACGAGAAAGTCAACGCGCTGGGCATGGGCGCGCAAGGTCTCGGCGGGCTCACTACGGTCCTTGACGTCAAGGTGCTCGACTACCCCACCCACGCGGTGATGAAGCCCGTCGCCGTCATCCCGAATTGCGCGGCGACGCGCCACATGGAGTTCCACCTCGACGGCAACGGACCGGCCCGTTTCGAAGCGCCGAGCCTCGACAACTGGCCCAAGATCGCCCTCGATCTCGGGGCCGGCGCGACGCGCGTCGATCTCGAGAAGCTGACGAAGGCCGATACCGCGAAGTGGAAGGCGGGCGACCGGCTGCTCCTCACCGGGAAAATCCTCACCGGCCGCGACGCCGCCCACAAGCGACTTGTAGATTTGATCGCCCAGGGCGAGAAGCTGCCGGTGGATCTCAAGAATCGTCTCATCTACTACGTCGGACCGGTGGACGCGGTGCGCGATGAAGTCGTCGGTCCCGCGGGTCCCACGACGTCCCGCCGCATGGACAAATTCATGGACACCATGCTCGGAAAGACGGGGATGCTGGGCTCGATCGGAAAATCGGAGCGCGGCGCGGACGCGGTGAAGGTGATCAAGCAGCACAAGGGCGTGCACCTGATCGCGATCGGCGGCGCGGCCTACCTGGTGGCAAAGGCCATCCGCGCGGCACGGGTGCTCGCATTCAAGGAGCTCGGCATGGAAGCGGTGCACGAATTCGAGGTCAAGGACATGCCGGTGACCGTCGCCGTCGATACGAATGGAAACGCGGTGCACGAAAGCGGCCCGCGCGAATGGCGGGCGAAGATCGGGAAGATTCCCGTCGTAGTTGCTTGAAGGCCGCACGCGGAACGGCTGACTTGCATTGGACTGCTGCTGAACCCGCTCGCCTCGCTGTTCAGCGCGCCGCTGCTCGGCAACGTCTACTAGCCGCCCCGAACATACGGTATATTCGTGGGTGCCGAACTGACGCAATTGGCAGAGAAGCAAACGGAGAGATGGCCGAGCGGTCGAAGGCGCTCCCCTGCTAAGGGAGTATAGGCTCAAAAGGCTTATCGAGGGTTCGAATCCCTCTCTCTCCGCCAAGTCATTCCCCGAAGGCCCTGAACGATCAGTTGTTCGCCATCGGAGTTAAGTTCTTACCCACATTCTTACCCACATTCGGGGGGAATGTGCCTACGTGCGGTGCCTAAGCAGGCTCCAATAAATTCCCGTATCAACGCCATGCCCCGCTCCGGGGCATCAATCAGCACGCCGTGCCCGCACCCGGCAAAGCGCTCGAAGCGCACGAGATGCTCCGGTAGAGCGCTGGCAATCTCTTCCTGACACACGATTGGGATCATGGGATCGTCTTCGCCCCCCATGACGAGCGTCGGGCACTGAATGCTCCGCAGGACCGGAAAAAAGTTGAAGCTTCGACTCTCCCCGCCGGGCCGCGTAAACCACAAATGCATTTCGCGATTGAGCATAGTGCGCCGCACCCATGCGGGATCCCGCGGAGTCCGCGTGTAGACGGGAAACGCCAGGCGGACCCACGCTTCGAGCATTGCTTCATCTAGTTGGCCGTCGAGGAGGCGGCGTCGGGCGAGGGCGCCCACTTCCGGCCCGCCCAGGCGTTCGAACAGGGCGACCCGCTCCTCCAGATGTCTGCCGCCTGCGGCTTCGGTACTGATCAGAACCAGCTTGGCGGGGTGAGCGGGATAGCGCGTGGCATACGACAGCGCGACCATGCCGCCGAATGAGGTGCCCAGCACGATCGGGCGCGCGATTCCGAGCGCCTCACAGAAGGCATGCACGTCGTCCCCCCACTGGGCCAACGTCCACGTTTCACGCGGACCCGCATCGCTGCGCCCGTTGCCGCGGTGGTCGAGGTAAACGACCTGGGCGATATCGGCAAGCTGTGAGAACCGTGGCTTGTAGGTGGAGTGGTCCATGCCCGGGCCCCCGTGAAGGAGCAGGAGCGTCGGCTTCTCGCGCATCGCGGGACCATCGGGTACCAGACCGGTGCCCTCGACATCAAAGAAAAGGCGTACTCCGTTGACGAGCACGTGCATGGCGCATTTCCTTCCTTTTTAGCTCGTGAGTTTACTACCGGGTATTCGCTTCGCGTTGGCGACACTCCGGACCCTGTCAGGAAATTCCTGACATCAATTGTCGGCTACGCCCGACTGCAAGCATCCCCCCCCTTGAGTAGCTTTTGACCTGAGTGCCCCGGCGCTCGCGAGGCGCGGTCGACGCGAGGCTGCCGGGTGCCGGCCGCCTGCGGTCGTGGGCGATTTCAAAAGGCCGGAACGACGACGAGGAGGTGATCCGTCTGCTACCCGACTGAGTTCATTCCGAGTGTCGCTCGACTCATGGAACAGGCCGGTGAGGACCACGCAGGGGCGGTCGTCCGGCTTGTCTGTTTTTTTCTAAGCGCAAAAGGAGGGAAAGATGCAAGCGAGAGTAACCACGAAGCCCGAGCAGGAGGTCATCGCAGCAATACACGCGCTCGACTTGGGGTCCGTCAAGCTCAGAGTGATGGACCCGAAGCTGGGGGAGGGCTGGACGCGCGAGTACGCCGACAGCATTGAGGCGGCATACAAGAACTATCTCACCATG
>DASWIC010000285.1:0-30575 GCA_036397875.1 Burkholderiales bacterium | reverse complement strand
CCGCCCCGCCGGCGTGAGCGCGATCTTGCCGTGGCTGCGCTCGAAGAGGCGCGCGCTGAATTGCTCCTCGAGCTGCTTCACCTGGAACGTAACCGCGGGCTGCGTCATGAACAGCTGCTCCGCCGCCTTGGTGAAGCTCAGCTGCCTGGCGACGGTGTAGAAGACCTGGAGTCGGCGGTCAGACATTTCAAGGTGATGAGTGATGGGAAAGCCGGAAAACAGTTAGCATTCAACCACATTTTTATGATGTGTGATATAAGACGGCAGCCATCCTGTCGCAAGTGACCGCAACCACCTGACGCGGGCAACGCATGCCGTTCGGCTTCTACATCATCATGGCGGCGCAGTTCTTCTCCTCGCTCGCCGACAATGCGCTGCTGATCGCGGCGATCGCCGTTCTGATCCAGATGGCGGCGCCGGAGTGGATGACGCCGCTGCTCAAATTCTTCTTCACCGTCTCCTATGTGGCGTTCGCAGCCTTCGTCGGCGCGTTCGCGGACTCGATGCCCAAGGGCCGCGTGATGTTCTTCACCAACCTCGTCAAGATCGCCGGCTGCCTGCTGCTGTTCCTGTTCACGTGGATGGCGGAGCCGGGGGAATCGCACTACCGCCAGGTGCTCTTTGCCTATGCCGTCGTCGGGATCGGCGCCGCGGCCTACTCACCGGCCAAGTACGGCATCCTCACCGAATACCTGCCGCACCAGAAGCTGGTCGTCGCCAACGGCTGGATCGAGGGGCTGACGATCGCCTCCATCATACTCGGCACGGTGCTCGGCGGCGCGTTGATTTTCCCGGCCGTGTCCGCCCGCCTGCTCGACATCGATCTGCCGTTCATCGACACCGGCATCGACGCGCCGCCCGAGGCGGCGATCCTGGTGATCATCCTGTTCTACGTGATCGCGGCGATCTTCAACCTTTACATACCCAGCACCGGGGTGGACCACCGGGTTCCGAACAAGAATCCCTTCTTCCTGATCCACGAGTTCGCGCACTGCGTGAAACTGCTGTGGCACGACAAGCTGGGCCAGATCTCGCTTGCCACCACCACGCTGTTCTGGGGTGCCGGCGCAACGCTGCAGTTCATCGTCCTCAAATGGGCGGAGGTTGCGCTCGGCTACTCGCTGTCGCAGGCGACCCTGCTGCAGGGCATCTGCGCCGTCGGCATCGCGGCCGGCGCCGTCATCGCGGCACGGTTCATTCCGCTCCACCGCGCCGTCGACGTGGTCCCGGTGGGCATTGCAATGGGCATCATCGTGATCGCGATGGTTTTTGCGCGCAGCATCGCCCTCGCCATCCCGCTCATGATCCTGATCGGGGCGCTCGCCGGGTTCTTCGTGGTGCCGATGAACGCGCTGCTGCAGCACCGCGGCCACATCCTGATGGGCGCCGGGCACTCGATCGCGGTGCAGAACTTCAACGAGAATCTCTCGATACTCGTGATGCTCGGGGTCTACGCGGTGCTGCTCTGGCTCGATTTCTCGATCTACACGGTGATCGTGCTGTTCGGACTGCTGGTGGCGGGCGTCATGGAGCTCGTGCGGCGGCACCACCTCCACAACGTGCGCAGCGGGCCGCTCCCGACGATTCCGTCGGACGGGCATCATTGATGCGTGTTTGATCGAGGACCTGGATCCCCGCCTTCGCGAGGATGACCGGCCTCGTTCCCCGGCCGGTCACTTCTCCCTTGGATCGTGCAGGTCGTCGTCCGGCGCGTGATACTGGCCGGAGCGGATCTGCTTCACCATGTTCGCGAGCGCAGCCGCCGCGTTCGACACCTCGCTGAAGACGTCCTTGTCCTTGTCGAGATCCTCGTGGCTCGTCGCGTACGGCTGGTACCAGCCGATCCAGGTGTCCATCAGCGCGGTCGGTCCGGCCGATACCATGCCGATGTCGTGGAGCCAGTCGGTCAGCATGCGGCGCACGTTTTCCGGGCCGGCGGCATCCCCGTGCACGACGATCGAGAAGGCGCGCCCCTCGAGGTGCTTGGGATAGTCCCAGCCCGCGAGCTCCAGCGTTTTCGCCAACGCCGGGTCTTTCCCGCGCGTGGTGGTCGGATCGGGATTGCCGCCGTCGGCGCAAACCAGCCGGTCGATCATGAGTTTCAGGCTCGCGGGCACCTGGTACCAGTGCACCGGGCACACGATCATGACGCCGTGCGCCGCCACCCAGCGCGGGTAGAGCTCGCTCATCCAGTCGTTCACCTGCCCCACCGCGTGATTGGGGTAGCACGAGCACGGCCAGTGGCAAAGCGGCTGCGAAGTGGACACGCAGGCCTTGCACGGGTAGATCGTCTTGAACGGCTCGTCGGCCAGCGTCGAGATGTCGAGGAAGTCCGCCTCGAAGCCTGGCATCGCTTCGACCGCCTGCTGCGCGTGCTGCGCCAGCCGCCGCGTCTTCGAGATCTCCCCGGGGCAAGTGTGCTCGCTGCGCGTGGACCCGTTGACGATGAGGATCCTGGACGGCGCTTTCGAGTCCTTCTGGCGCTTCTCGGCGGCCTGGATCGCGGCCCGCGTCTCCAGCCATTCGACCGGGAGCTCGAACTTCGGGTCGGCGAATTCCTGGCCGGCCGGCTGCTTGCGCGGCGACTTGCGGTACACGATGTAGCCATCCCACGCCTGCTCGAAAACCTTCTCGAGCTCGGCCTTGACCCCGTCGAACGCGGGGTCGTAGAAGCGCGCGAAGAACCGCGCCCGGAACTGCTCTTTGGTGAGCGGCACGTATTGCGACTGGCGCCGCACTTCTGGCTTGGTCATGGTCATCTCCCTGATTGAATGCGTTGCCGGCCGCCGGGAATACGGTGCAGCCGGGATAGCGGATGTTATCGCGGCAGCGAGATGACGACCATGCCGTCAAAACGGAAAAGATCCGACGAGCCGCACGCCGCGCAACCCGTTGGAGCCGCGGCGATAGCCGATCAGGAGTCCTGCACGAAGCAGCGACTTGTTACGAGTTACCAGCCACTAGCCACTAGCCACCAGCCACCGTAGTTACCGCCGGAGGCGGAAGTAGATCTCCGGCAGCTTGTTCGGCAGCGAGTTGATGTGGTCGAGCACCAGGTAGTGCCCACGTCCGAAGATCTGTGGCAGGTACTGGTTCGCCATGGTGTCCACGGTGATGCAGAACGGGTGCACGCCCCGCGCGACCGCTTCCTTCACCGCCATGCGCGTATCCTCGTGGAGGTAGCGCCGGTCGCCGCCGTCATCGTAGTCCTCGGGCCGGCCGTCCGAGAGGATCAGCAGCAGGCGGCGCCGGCTCTCGATGCCCTCAAAACAGGCGGTGGCGTGGCGGATCGCCGCGCCCATGCGCGTCGCGAGCCGCCCCGACATGCCGCCGATCTGGCTGCGGACCTCCTGCGAGAGCGGCTGCTCGAAATCCTTGATCGTGTAGTAGCTCACGTTGTCGCGGTACTTGGAGCAGAAGCCGGCGATCGAATAGGCGTCGCCCACCTCCTCCATGCTCTCCGCGAAGAGCAGCACGCCCGCGCGCACGCGATCCACCAGCCGCCCCCCGCCCTCGGGCAGGTGCTGCATGATGGAGGTCGACATGTCGGCGAGCAGCGTCACCGCGATCTCGCGCTGGCGCATCTCGCGCCGCCGGTAGATCGCGGGCTTGGGTGAGCGTCCGGCCTGGCGCTCGACGACGTAGCTCACCACCGCGTTCAAGTCCATGTCCTCGCCGTCGAGCTGTCGCAGCTGCGGCGCGAGCCGCGTCGGCTTCTGCGCCTGGATCGCCTTCTTCAGGCGCTTGAGCGCCACCGAGTACTGGTTCATCAGGCGGTTGGTCTCGGTGATGTTCGACTCGGCGAGCTTGCGTTCCTGCACCCAGCTCCAGTTGCGCTTGTAGCGCGCCTCGCGGTAGTCCCATTCGGGGTAGGCCACGCCCTTGTCGGAGGAGCCCGCATCCCGCCGTTGCTCTTCCGAGCGGCCCGAGGCGCGCGTGGACGCGCCGCTGGAATCGCCGAAGCCTGCGATCTCCTGGCGCTTGCCGCCGTCGCGCTCATCGCCGGTCTCCGCGTTCTGTGGCGTCTCGTTCTGCTCCTCTCCTCCATCCTGCGGTCGCTTCTCGCCCTCGGCGCCGGAGCGGGTCTGCTGCCGCTGCTGGTCCTCGTCCTGCTGCGGATGCGCGAGCCGCGTGGTGTTGGGGCCGCGCCCAGGGAGGTACGCCGCGTGAAACGCCTCGAGGTCGGACACCGGCGGCAGCGCGTCGGCGGAGTAGATCGCGGTGGCGATGCGCCAAGCGTCCGCCACGGTGGCGGCGGGATGGAGCAGCGGCGCGAAGCGCTCGTCGCGCACGCCATCGTTGCCGTACTGGTCAATGAGCGCCGCCAGTGCCTGCTCGACGCTCGCGACCGCCAGACCGTAGTAGACACCGGTTTCGGGATGGCGCACGCCCGAGCGCGCAGTGGCGAGCAGCCGCTGCAGGTAGTTCGGCACCAGCTGCTGGACGCGGTAATCCACCCGCAGGTCCTCGCAGAGGTCGAAGATCAGCTGGAAGCGCAGCGCGTCGTCGCCATAGCGCGCATAGAGCGGCGCCCACGAGACCGGTCCCGCATCGGGGAAATCCACGCCCGCGACGCCGAACAGCTCCTTCATCGCCAGCCGGTCGAAGGTCCCGAAACGCATGTGTCCCGCCGCGTGCAGGGACGCAAGCACCGCCTCGTCGCGGTTGGGCATCACCGCCGGGAAATAGATGCCGCGGCCGTCGGTCTCCACGAACGGCCGGCCCTTCTCCGGGGACCAGTTGCCTTCCTTCAGCTCGAATCCATGCCCGTACCAGACGTCGAGCAGCATGGTGAGCAAACGGTTGCGGTCGGCGATCCGGAAGCCGGGCAGCTGGTCGAGGAGCAGCGCCAGGCTCTCCTCGGACTCGAGCCGGAAATAGGCCTCGCCGCGCGCGCGGCCCGATTGCATGATGTCGGCGCCGCGCATCGCCCAGGGCAGAATCGCCTGGGCGCCCAGGAGATTGCGCACCCGGATGCCGCCCGCGAGGTAAGTGGCGAGCAGCAGCTTCCTGGTTTCGAACAGCTCCTCCGCCGGCTGCGTGAGCTGCTCGATGCCGGTGATGCCCTGGCGGCCGGAGAGATCCACCACCGGGGTCGTGAAGTAGGCGCAGCCGCTTTCGACCTGGCGCTCGCACCACACGAACCCGATCTGGGCCCAGCGCCGCTCCCCGGCGTGGCCGAGCGAGCCGTAGGCGCGCGGCAGGTTCGTCATGAAGCCCTCGAGCGCGCGCCACGCGCCGCGCCAGCGCATGAAGTGCAACGCCTGCTCCGTCCACGCGGCGACCGTCTCCGACACCCGCTCCGCCTCGCGGCTGCCGCGGATGAAGGCCTTGCCGGCCTCGCGGTCGTAGTCGTAGAGCCTGCGGCAGGCCGTGATCCAGGCAAGCGTCGTCTGGTCGCCGTGGGGACGGATCTCCGGCAGTACCGGCTCGATCTCGCGGTAGGCGAGCGTGCTCGCGTCGCGCAGCTGCGAGAGCTGCTCGTCGATTGCCCGCTGGCTGGAGGCGCTGCTCATCTACGGATCGTGATTCGCGAATGGGCTCCCGGTGAAATTCGCATCGCTCGTTCGTTACCAGTCACCGGTAGGGGGTCACTGGTCACCGGGGTCAAGTGCCGAAATGCGCCTGCACGATCTCCATCAGCGCCTCGGCGAGCTCCTCATCGTCGGTGATGGGGTTGACCATCGCGACCTGGCAGGCGGCGACGGGGTCGAGGCCGGCGTTCATCATGTTCGCGGCGTATACCAGCGCCCGCGTGGAGGCCGACTCCTCCAGTCCGTGGTCCTTCAGCAGCCGCGCCTTGCGCCCGGCGGTGACCAGCTGGTGGACCACCTCGGGCGCGACGCCGGGCGCTTCGGTAAGGACGATCTTGCGCTCGATCTCTTCCTGCGGAAAATCGAAATTGATCGCGATGAAACGCTGCTTGGTCGAGGGCTTGAGATCCTTCAGCACCGTCTGGTAGCCGGGGTTGTACGAGATTACCAGCATGAAATCGTCGTGCGCCTCGATCTCCTGGCCTTTCTTCTCGATCGTGAGCCGGCGCCGGTGGTCGGTGAGCGAGTGGATCACCACGGTCGAGTCGGTGCGCGCCTCCACGATCTCGTCGAGGTAGCAGATCGCGCCGACCTTCACCGCGCGCGTGAGCGGGCCGTCCTGCCACACGGTTTCCGCGCCTTCCAGCAGGAAACGGCCGACGAGGTCCGAGCTGGTGAGGTCCTCGTGGCACGAGACCGTGACGAGCGGGCGCTTCAACTGAAACGCCATGTACTCGAGAAAGCGCGTCTTGCCGCAGCCGGTCGGGCCCTTCAGCATCACCGGCAGGCGCTTCCTGTAGGCGGCCTCGAACACCGCGATCTCGTTGCCTTGCGGCTCGTAGTACGGCGCGACGTCGCTCGGCTGCGGCGCCTGCACGATGTCGCGCTCGACGCCGCGCAGCCTGTTTACCGCTGTCTTCATTCAAGTCTCAACCTTAGACTAACCGCGTCCCCTCATCCCTTCCCCTTCTCCCAAGTGGAGAAGGGGAAGCTCGAGCCTCCCCTCTCAGCTAGGGAGAGGGGCGGGGGTGAGGATGGACGCCAAGAAAACCCAATAAATACCGTATTGTAGGCCACACGGACTGACAGGGAAACCCGCCTCAGTATTGAGACATCCGCGGGCGCCGCGAATTCCGGGTCCCGCGTCGGTGCGGAACGCACCGTCACTTCGATGGCGCGGGCGCGCCAAAGTCGACCTTGGGCGCCGTGCTGATCGCCTTCTCGTTCTCGACCGTGAACTGCGCCTTCTCCTTGAAGCTGAAGAGCATCGCCGTGAGATTGGTGGGGAACTGCCGCACGACGACGTTGTACTCCTGGACCGCCTTGATATAGCGGTTGCGCGCCACCGCGATGCGGTTCTCGGTGCCCTCGAGCTGCACCTGCAGGTCGCGAAAATTCTGGTCGGACTTCAACTCGGGATAGCGCTCGACCACGACCAGCAGCCGCGACAGCGCCGAGGACAGCTCGCCCTGCGCCTGCTGGAAGCGGCCGAAGGCCTGGGGATCGTTGACGAGCTCCGGCGTCGCCTGGATGGCGCCCACCTTGGCGCGCGCATTGGTGACGCCGAGCAGCACCTGCTGCTCCTGGGCGGCGAAGCCCTTGACGGTCGCGACCAGGTTGGGAATCAGGTCGGAGCGGCGCTGGTACTGGTTGACGACCTCGGCCCACGCGGCCTTGATCTGCTCGTCCGTTCGCTGCAGGGTGTTGTAGCCGCAGCCCGGCAACACCACCGCCGCTGCAATCGTCAATGCAAGAGTCAGCTTCTTCATTCCTGACCTCCGCCAAGTACGCATCATCAGTTGGGGCCGGACTTGCCGCCCTGCAAGTCCTTCATCGTGCGGACGGCAAAGAGAAGATCTGCCCACGCCTTGGCCTTGTCCGTCAGGTTGCGCAGCAGATAGGCCGGATGATAGGTGACGATCAGGGGAATGCCGCGGTAGCGATGAATTTTTCCCCTCATGCTGGCGACACTGGCGTCGCTCGCGAGCAGATTGGCCGCGGCGACCTTGCCCAGCGCGATGATCAGCTTCGGCCGTATCAGCTCGATCTGGCGGTGCAGGTAGGGCTCGCACTGCAAGGCCTCGTGCGGCTCGGGGTTGCGGTTGCCGGGAGGGCGGCACTTGATCAGGTTCGCTATGTAGGCATTCGCGCCGCGCTTGAGGCCGATCGCCGCGAGCATGTTGTCGAGCAGCTTCCCGGCCTGGCCGACGAACGGCTCGCCCTGCGCGTCCTCGTCCGCTCCCGGGCCCTCGCCCACGAACAGCCAGTCAGCCGCCTCGTCGCCGACGCCGAATACCGTCTTGTTGCGCTTCGCGTGGAGCGGACAGTCCGTGCAGCCGGCCACGCGCGCCTTGAGCGCGGGCCACTCCATGCGCATGATCGTCGCGCGCCGGTCGGAGGAATCCGTGATTTGTGATTCGTGATTTGTGATTCGAGCCTCCGCAAGCGCAGCACGCGTCTCGGGCGCTTCGCCCCCGCCCTCGGAGGGCGCCCGCTCGCGCAGGCGCCAGATCGGCGCAAGGCCCATCTCTTCCAGCATCATGTCCCGGCGGCTTTTCACTGGGGTCGGATCAGTCGAATCACGACTCACGAATCACGATTCACGCTTCCCTTCGAGCGCGAGCTCGAGGACGATGGCGTCCTCCCGGCCGGCGTGCGCGGGGTAATAGCCCCGTCGGGTCGCGACCTCGGCGAAGCCCGCCGACGCGTAGAGCGCGCGCGCCGCCTCGTTCGATGGGCGCACCTCGAGCAGGACTCTGGCAGCCCCGCGCCTGCGCGCGAGCTGCAGCGCGAAGCCCAGCACCTCGCGCCCGATCCCGCGGCGCTGCCACGGGCTGCCCACGCTCAGGTTGAGCAGGTGCGCCTCCTCCGCCGCGATCATCACCACGCAATAGCCCGCCTGCTCCCCGCCGCATTCCACGACCCAGCACTCGTAGCCCGCGGCAAGCGCATCGCTGAAGTTGCCCCGCGTCCACGGATGGGGATAGATCGCCTCCTCGATCGCTACCACGGCATCGAGGTCCACTGCCGTCATGCGCCGGTAACGCGGGATCAGATCAAGCTGTGCGCTCATCGGTCCTCAGAGCCACCCGGTCGCGGAGGTAGACGGGCACCGCCCGTTCCGCAGAGACCGTCCTGCCGGCCTCGAATTCGCGCGCCGCGAGCCGCGCGATGTCCCTCGCATGCGGATACGCCCCCGGCATGATAGCCGAGAGCCGCCCTTCGTAGCGCTGCCTGAGCGCCGCCTCGTGCACCGCGAATCCGCTCCCGCAGCCCGTCCATGTGCCCGCGGGCAGGGGCGGCGCGTCCGACGGTGCGCAGAGATTCGGCGCATGCACGGCCTCCCACCCCGCGTCCGATCGCGCATATGCCGCGTGGTAGATCTCGCCCATCCGCGCATCGAGGCAGCACACCGCGCGCCCGGAGCGTGCCGCCTCCGCCAGCGCGAGCAGCGTGCACACGCCCACCACCGGCAGGCCGGCGCCGAGGGCGAGGCCCTGCGTCACCCCGCAGCCGATACGCAGCCCCGTGAACGATCCCGGCCCCTCTCCGAAGGCGATGCCGTCCAGGCCGGTGACGGCCATGCCATGGCGCTTCAGCAGCTCGTCCACCATCGGTAGCAGCAGCTCGGAATGGCGATGCCCGGCATGCACGTCCCGGGCGTCGACCGTCCCGTCGCGCCAGAGCGCAACCGAGCAGTACTCGGTGGAGGTGTCGAGAGCGAGGAGGTTCATGCGTCACCGGAATTTTATCCCGGCCAGTGCGCCGGCGTATAATCCGCCGCGCAGCGGACCTCGTTACTCGTCACTCCCTTCGACCCGGCTCAGGACAGGCATCACTCCTCACCCATCACCCTTCACTGGTTTCAAATGCGCGTATACAGGATCGCCGCAATTCCCGGCGACGGCATTGGCATCGAGGTGATCGCCGCCGGCCTCAAGGTGCTGGACGTGCTCGCGCAGCGCGACGGTGGCTTCCGATTGATGGTCGAGCATTTCCCGTGGAGCAGCGCCTACTACCTCAAGCACGGCCACTATATCCCCGAGGGCGGCCTCGAGAAGCTGAAAGCCTGCGACGCGATCTTTTTCGGCGCGGTGGGCGCACCGGATGTGCCCGATCACGTCTCGCTCTGGGGCCTGCGGCTGCCGATCTGCCAGGGCTTCGACCAGTACGCCAACGTGCGGCCGGCGCGCCTGCTGCCCGGCGTGCGGAGCCCGCTCGCGAACGGCGAGGCGATCGACTGGGTGATCGTCCGCGAAAACTCCGAGGGCGAGTACTCCGGCAGCGGCGGGCGCGCGCATCGCGGGCTCCCCGAAGAGGTCGCT
Organism: Burkholderiales bacterium; assembly: GCA_036397875.1. Lineage (GTDB taxonomy): Bacteria > Pseudomonadota > Gammaproteobacteria > Burkholderiales > SG8-41 > SG8-41. Next base: position 20,716 of record DASWIC010000285.1, on the reverse strand, counting down.
ACCGAAATCTCGGTGTTTACCCGCGCGGGCGTGACGCGTATCCACCGCTTCGCTTTCGAGCTCGCGCGCGGCCGTCCGCGCAAGCACCTGACGCTGGTCACCAAGTCGAACGCCCAGCGCCACGGCATGGTGATGTGGGACGAGATCTTCTACGAAGTGGCGCGCGGCTATCCGGAGGTCACGACGCAGCGCGTGCTGGTGGACGCGATGACGACGCTGATGGTGGGCAAGCCGCAGATGCTCGACACCATCGTCGCCACCAACCTCCATGCCGACATTCTCTCCGACCTCGCCGCGGCGCTCTCCGGCAGCCTCGGCATCGCGCCGACCGCCAACCTCAACCCCGAGCGCAGGTTCCCCTCCATGTTCGAGCCGATCCACGGGTCCGCCTTCGACATCACGGGCAAGGGAGTGGCCAACCCGGTGGCCACGTTCTGGACCGCGTCCATGATGCTCGAGCACCTGGGCGAGAAGGACGCCGCGCAGCGCCTGATGCGCGCGGTCGAATCCGTGACCGCCCGGCGCATCCACACCCCCGACCTCGGCGGCGAGGCGACCACCGCGATCGTCACCGACGCGGTATGCGACAGCTTATAGCGGCCGTGAGGCGCACCCGCTGCTACAATGACGGCGTCACCTCGAACGCGGCGGCACTCCGGAGGAAGCAGGACGCGTGAAGCAATACCTCGAATGGGCTGAATCCGTCGCCGTGATCGTTCTCGTGCTGTTCGGGATCGGGGGGTTTTCCTACCACCTGTTCCGGGACAACGGCTGGATCGAGATCGCGCTCGGCAATCTCTGGGGCGTGAGCGTCCACTACCCCCTCATCGCGCTGCCCGTGATCGTGGGCGCGATCTATCTCGGCAAGTTATGGAATCAGTCACGCATCGCTCACGGCCGCTCGACCAAGCTCCCCGATCTCGTCATCTACACCCTGATGGCTTCGGGCGCGGTTTTCATCGGCCGCTATCTCTGGCTCGGCAATTTCTAAGGGGACGCACCCCTTTTTCTCGCAAGTCACGCTGTTGTAGGAAAGAGGTGTGCGTCCCCATTTTCTACGCGGCGTGAACGATGCGCCGGTTGACGAGCGCGGCTACCTCATCCTCGGCGTAACCCAGGCTCAACAGCAGCTCGCGGGTATGCTCGCCCACGCGGGGCAGGTCGAGCCGCGTGCCGAAGCGCATGCCGTCCATCTCGATCGGCAGGTTCGGCACCTTGGTTTTTCTCCCATCGGGCAGCGTGATCGGCGTCAGGCCCCCTGACGCATTGAGGTGCGGGTCGTCGAACAGGTCGTCCGGCTTCGCGATCGGCGCGAACGGCAGGCCCAGCGCCTCGCAGCGGTCCATCAGCTCCTGCTTGGTCATCTTCGCGAAGATTTCGGTGACGACCGGAAGGATGCGCGGGCGCGCCTCCACGCGCTGGGGATTGGTTACAAGCGCGGGATCGGCGAGCAGCCCGGCCAGGCTGAATGCGTCGCAGAAGATCTTCCACTGGGTATCCGTCACCACGCCCACGAACACCAGCTCGCCGTCGCGGGTGCGGAAGTTGTCGTAGATCGCCCAGGCACGGATGCGGTCGGGCATCGGCGGCACGGGCTTGCCGCTCGCCAGCCCCTCCATCATGTGCTGCGCGACGAGGAAGGCGTTGTTCTCGAACAGCGCGCTCTGGACGTACTGCCCCTTGCCCGTGCCCGCCCGCTGGTGCAGAGCGGCGAGGATCGCGATCGCCCCGAACATGCCGCCCATCACGTCGTTGACCGAGGCCCCCGCGCGCAGCGGGCCGTGGCGCCCCCCCGTCATGTAGGCGAGCCCGCCCATCATCTGCACCACTTCGTCGAGGCCGGTGCGATGCTGGTAGGGGCCGGCGAGAAAGCCCTTCATCGAGCAGTAGATGAGCTCCGGCTTGAGTTTCCTGAGCGCGTCGTAGCCGAAGCCGAGCTTGTCCATCGCGCCGGGCCGGAAATTTTCTATGAGCACGTCGGCGCCGGCGACGAGCTTCAGCACCGCTTCGCGGCCTTCCGGTGACTTCAGGTCCACCGCGAAGCTCTTCTTGTTGCGGTTGTAGGTCGGAAAGAACCCGGCGCCGGAGGCAACGAGCTTGCGCGTGTGGTCGCCCTCGAGCGGCTCGACCTTGATCACCTCGGCGCCGAGGTCGGCGAGCACGAGTCCGCAGGTCGGCCCCATCACGACGTGACAGAACTCCGCGACCCGCGTGCCCGCGAGCGGTAACCCCGCCTTCGTCACTCGATTTCCCGGATGCCGCGCAGGGCCAGGTGATAGCCGTATATGCCGAAGCCGGTCAGCACGCCGCGGCAGGCGGGCGCGATCTCCGACACCCTGCCCCGCCGCGCGGGATTGGAGATATGCAGCTCGAACACCGGGAACCTCACCTGGCCAATGGCCGCGGCCAGCGCGGGATGGCCGGTCGTGTAGCCCGCCGGGTTGATGATCGCGGCGCCCACTCCGCCGTCATGCGCCGCGTAGAGCTTGTTGATGACCTCGCCCTCGATGTTCGAGTGGAAGATCTCGACCTCGATGCCCAGCTCGGACGCGTACTGGCGGATATGCTGGTCGTACTCCGGCAGCGTCATGGGGCCGAAGACGTCGAGCTGCGATTTCCCGCGCATGTTCATCCCGGCGCCGTGTATGACCAGGACCTTGGGCATGGCTGGTTTCTCCTGTATGGTTGACCGTCCAGCGACACTTTACCAAGGAGAACCCCCATGAGCATCAAGCGCCACAATCCGGGACCGGTCCTGAGCCGCGCGGTCGAGCACGGCGGGCTGGTCTACGTCGCCGGCACCACCGCCGACAACAAGAGCGCGTCCTGCAAGGCGCAGACCGAGGAGGTGCTGCGGAAGATCGACGCCGCGCTCGCCGCCGCCGGCAGCGACAAGTCGAAGCTGCTGTGGGCGCAGGTCTGGCTGCCCGATATCCGCGAGAAGGATCAGATGGACGCGGCGTGGAAGGCGTGGGTGGACCCCGACAACAAGCCGGTGCGGGCCTGCGTCGAGGCGCGGCTCGCGACCCCCGACACCCGCGTCGAGATCATGGTGACAGCGGCGAAGTAGGATTTCGCCGCTAACGGGGTGAATGAAACCGATCACGCCCCGCGCAAGGCCATTGCGATCACGCCATTCCCGCGCCGACCAGTTTCAACCCTCGCCTGGCGCGCACGCCGGGCGCAACGCAACGGCTAGGCCACCCACTGGAGCGCCCAATCAAACACCGGTTCATCCCCCCGCCCGCACTGGCTCTAAGCCATTGATCCGGTTCATCCCCGCGCGCGCGGGGAACGTTGTAGCGGTAACCGTTGGCCTCGCGCAGGTGCTCGACCGGGGCGCCGTAATTGCGGCGCTCCTCGATGACGCGCATCACCGTCGCGGGCGTGCATTCCAGCTCGCGCTCCAGAACCACGCGCGGCACCGGGAGCCGCCGCAATGACAGAATGCAATGGAGACGGTAGTAGCGGTGAAAACGCTCCATGCTCGCCCTCCACTCTGCGAGCAGGCGCTTCCATTATAGGCGCCCCCATGCTATTCGCGCGGAGGGTAACTCAAGCCTTTATTACAGGGGGGACTTTCGATTTACGCATCTGCGCGAACCGCTCGGAAAGTTCGCGCATATCCTCCTGCGCCTGGATGATTTCCTCAAGCGACAGCTTGGCCCAGCGCCGCAATTGCTCGCGCCGGGAGCCCTGCCAAGTCGTCAGGCTCCAGTCGATTACACCGGTCCCGGAGGTATTAGAGGGCATCGTCTTCCAGCCTCATGCGCAGGTGCTCAATATCAATTTTATCCTGCGCGCGGCCCGCCTCCTCCTTCATGTGGATCAGAGCGGGAATCGCGACGAAGCGCACCGCAATGGCGCCGAGCGGCTTGACCAGCGCGTGCTGGTATTCCTCATCAAAAACAAAGGGTTCTCTGACAAACACGTCAACAGGCGTTTCCCGATGCGCGTCGCTCCAGAATTGCAGTACTTGCATTCCCTTGTCCCGAACCCAGCTTTCCCGCAACGCCCCGTCCGCGAATTGCGACGCCGTGATCGGCACGAGCGGGCGATAACCAAGAGTCGTCAGCGCCGAGAAGGCGCGCTGGATGTTGTCCGGAACCAGTTGCACCACGACATCCACGTCTCTCGTGAACCGCAGATAGCCGTGCGCGTTCACGGCCAGTCCGCCCGCCACGAGGTAGCGCACGCCGGCTTTTCCCAAGGCGGCAACCAGGGCCTCGAAGCTCGCGAGTTTCATGATCCGGGGATTATATTCGTGTATATATAGCCATACGCGACCGTGCGGTTTTCCCCGTGCCGCAGCTGGATACGCCAATGACGCCAACGCCCGACACCGCATTCTCGCGCGACGACACCGATGCGATCCTCGAGACCGCCGCCCGCTGGTGTGCCGAAGGACGCCGCGTTGCTCTCGCCACGGTCGTAAGAACCTGGGGCTCGTCGCCTCGGCCCGTGGGCAGCCAGCTCGCGGCCGACGATGCGGGCACCTTCGTCGGCTCGGTATCAGGAGGCTGCGTCGAATCCGCGGTAATCGCCGAGGCCCGGGCGATCCTCAAGGGCGCGCCCGCCAAGCTGCTCGGATTCGGGGTCTCGGATGAGCAGGCGTGGGAGGTTGGCCTCGCGTGCGGCGGCAAGGTGGAGATCCTTGTCCAGTCCATCGCCGGGCAAGAGGGGCTGCTCGCGGCGCTGCAGCGCGTCCGCGCCGCCCGGAAGCCCGCGCTTGTCGCAATCGACCTGGCAGATGGCCGCAGCGCCCTCGTGGCCGAAGGTGAAGTCGCAGGCGATGCTGGGCTTCGTGCATCGCTCGCCGGCAACGCCGCGTACGCGCTGTCCCGGGAGCAAAGCGCCGTGGTCGAGCACGACGGCCGGCACTATTTCCTGCAGGTCTTCGCGCCGCCGCGGAAGCTCGCACTCGTGGGCGCCGTGCACATCGCCCAGTCTCTGATCCCGATGGCGGTCACCGCGGGCTACGACGTCACCGTCATCGACCCGCGCAGCGCCTTCGCCGCCGAGAGCCGCTTCCCGGGCGTGACGATGACGCATGAATGGCCCGCCGCGGCGCTCGCCGCCTTCGCGCCTGATCGGCGCAGCGCGGTGATCACGCTCACCCACGATCCCAAGCTCGACGACCCCGCGCTCGCGGCGGCGCTGCGATCGGAAGCGTTCTACATCGGCGCGCTGGGCAGCCGCAAAACCCACGCCGCGCGGCTGAGTCGTCTTAAGGAACAGGGCTTTGGCGACGCAGAGTTGGCCCGCATTCACGGGCCGGTGGGGCTGCCCATTGGCGCGGTGTCGCCCGCCGAGATCGCGGTGTCCATCCTCGCCGAGCTGACGCAGGCATTGCGGGGCGCGGCGCCCCTCGCGCCGGCCCGTCAGGAAACGAAAAAGTGAGATTGGGTCCGGGGGAAGAGGATCGATTCGCAAATCGAATCACGACTCACGAATCACGACTCACGCCTCTCCACGGCTAGCCGCCAGCACGCTGGCGTGACTGGACCTCGATGTTGGCCATCTTGGCGAGGTCGCGGTGCAGGCGCGCGACGCGTTCGATCTGGCCCTTTGCCGGGAAGCGCTCGTAGAATCCCTCGACGCGGAATTCGCGCGCCCGCTCCGTCCAGGGAGCGAGCCGCTTCTCCCACCGCAGCAGGCGCCCGTCGGCGGGATCGGCGTCGTTGCGCGCGAGATCGGCGCACACCCGGATCATGGCCTTCAGGGTGACCGGCTTGGTCACCATGTAATTGGGGTGCCCCCAGGCGGTGCCCCATACCTTCTGGCAGGCCTTGAGGAAATCGCGCACGATCGCGTAGTAGCGGTCGGTCTCGCGCATCGCGTGCCCGGAGCGCTGGATCTTGCGCCACTCCCCGCTCACCCAGCGGTGCAGCTCGTTGAACAGCTCCGCCTGCAGGATCCACTTCTCCTGCTGGCTGCGGCCGCCGAGGCGGTTGATGCGGTATTTGAGCGGGCTATCGCCCTCGCGATAGAGCTTGTCGACCAGCCGCGCGGCAAAGCGCCGGTCGGGGTCGGCCCACGAGATCCGCTCGTAGAGGTCCACGAGGTGGCTCTTGTTGATGCGGGTCGGCGTGGAGTTGATGATGACGAACATCTCGGCGGCGAAGTCCTCGGTGCGGGCGTCGAAGATGACGCACGGCACGTGAATGCTGTTGCCCTCCCCGGGGCGCTCGCGCAGGTAGAAAGTCAGGGCCGCCAGGCGGTGCTGGCCGTCGATGATCAGGAACTTGGAGGTGGGATCCTGCAGGTGGCCGACGGTTTGCTCCGAGCCGAGCGGCTGGAATACAAGCTTCTCGTGGGTGAACAGCAGCACGGTGCCGGGGATCGGGGGCTGGTTCACCGCCATCTCGTAGAAGTTCTTGAGCGCCCGCACCTTGGCGCGCGAGAGCATGCGTTGGAAAGCCGCATCGCTGTGCTCGATGCGTGCGATGAACTGCGCGATCTCGTCGCTCTGCGAAATGACCTGCGGCGCGATCTGCTCCCCCTCGCCGTAGAAGCGGCTGATGAAGCGCACCCGGGCGAGGATGTCCTTCGCCGGGTAGCTCACGAAGTAGAAGGTCCCGTCCTTCTGGCGGATGCGCGTGGCGAGCATGGCCGTGTTGTCCTGTTATGGGTCCCGGACGGCAAACTGAGGCCGCCCGCGAGCTAGCGGGCGGCAAACCCGCATTTTAGCGGTTTGAGGGCGCCGACGCGAGATTGCCGGCTGGCGGCGCAGATACGATGTGGACCCTTACCGCCAAGGGGGCTGCGCACCGGGCGCGCGGCATCCGATCAAGCCGCCGACGCGATGCCACCGTCATCGTGGATCCCTGCCGGCGGCTGCGCCGTCATGCGGATCGCGGTGGCCGGGCGGCCACCCGGAACGTTCAGGCGCGGATGACGTCGAGCGGCGCGAAGCGGCCCCTGAGCGTGCGGGTGGAGTCCGCGCCCCACCACCGCTCCAGCACGGTGGCATAGAGATCGCGAAAATCCACCGCGAACGGCAGGTTGCCATTGCCGTCCAGGCGGGAGAGCGCGGGTGGCGCACCGTACAGCCCGCCCTTGACCCGCCCACCCAGCAGGAACTGGACGCTGGCGGTGCCGTGGTCGGTTCCGTTCGAGAGATTTTCCCGGGCCCGGCGCCCGAACTCGGAGTAGGTCATGATCAGAGCGGAATCCCAGCGGCCGAGCTCCACGAGGGCGTTCTTGAGCGCCCCCAATCCTTCCGCAAGCGCTTTGAGCAACTGCGCGTGGCGTCCGGGCTGGCCACTGTGGGTATCGAAACCGCCCAGCGCGATCTTGACCGCCGCGACCCCTGCCTCGCCGGCGATGATCTGTGCCGCGGTGCGCACGGCATTGCCGAACGGATGGGCCGGAAATTCGGTGGTAAAGGCGCGATTGCCGCTCAGCCGCGTGGCTGCCTGGGCGATATTCTCCTCGACCCGGAGGATGTGGTGAAGCGCCGCGTTGCGAGCCTGGCCCGCCGGCGCCGCATAGCGCGCCTGGCGCAGGAACTGCTCCGGGCTGGCGAGGGCGATCGCGCGCGTGCCGCCCCGCAGCGGCCCCATTTCGGCGCCTCCCACTACCACGGCGTCCGCTGCAAACGCGGCCGGCGCGGGCGCCGTGGCAAACGTGCGGGCAAGCCAGCCATCGGTCAGATATTCATTGCTGCTCGATGCCGTGTCCCAGATGTCGATCGATCGGAAATGGGAGAGATTCGCGCCGGGGTAGCCGACTCCCTGCACCACCGCCAGCTCGCGGCCCCGCCAGGGCGCCATCAGCGGCTCCAACGCCGGATGGAATCCGGTCTGCTGGTCGAGCTGGAGCACCTGATCACGCGGCACAGCGAGCCGCGGCCGCAGGCCGGGATAATGCGGATCGGCATACGGCACGACGGTATTGAGGCCGTCGTTGCCGCCTTTCAGCTCCACCAAGACCAGCAGGCGGTCATAGCTCGTTTGCGCAAAAGCGCGATGAGGTGCGAAAGCCGTAACCGCAGCGGCCCCAACGGCATTCAGAAATTCGCGCCTGTTCATGATTCGCCCCGCATCGGCCTTACTTGAGCTGGTAGGCCGGGTCGAGCACCAGGTGGCGGATCAGTTCCAATCCCTGCACGCCCGGCGGCGGCTCGGTGACCGGCGCAGAGGCGAGTATTACCCGTGGCAGCAGGTGCGGACGGCCGTCGAATCGCGCCAGCCATTCTCCGCCGTCGAACTGCACGTCGAGCATCGCCTGCAGGTAGCGCTGCCGCCCGTCGGCCATCCGCGCGGCGATCCTGGGCGGCTCGAGGCCGCCGCCCTCCGCCATGGCCCGCATCTCCTCCACCCTGAACAGCCGGTCGAGAAAGGCTTTGCGGGCAAGCAGCGTCGTCGAATTGATCCACATTTCGCCCCCTGGCCATCCTTTCACGTTGGGCGGAGCGAACAGGTTCTGCCCGAGCAGGGCGACACCGAGCACGAAGGGCAGGGGCTCTCCCGTCGTGAAACTGAACTGGCGCAGCGTGCCCACCACCAGCTCGACGGGTGACTTGATCAGGACGGCGCGGTTTGCAGGTGCGTAGAACGCATCGGAGGTGAGCATTGCGCGCAAGGCGGGCCGGATCTCGTAGTCCGATTCCCGCAGCACACGAGCGATGCGCCTGACCTCGTCGGGGTCAGGCTCGGGCGACACGAACTCGCGCCACAGCTTGGCGGCGATGAGCTCGGCGGTCTGCGGCTGCGCCAGCAGGATGCCAAGCACCTTGTCTCCGTCCAGGTTGCCAGTGCGGCCGAGCACGGTCTTGACTCCGTCGTCGTGCGCGCGCCTGCGGAATACGAACTCTCCGCGGTCGGGATCGACGCCCCAGCCGGTGAAGGCCCGTGCCGCTTCCTTGACATCGCGCTCGGTGTAATTGCCCTCGCCGAGGGTGAAGAGCTCCATCACCTCCCGGGCAAAATTCTCGTTGGGCTGGCCCTTGCGGTTGGATGCGCTGTCGAGGTAGATCACCATCGCCGGATCACGGGCGACGGCATGCAGCAGAGCGCCGAAATTGCCGAGCGCGTGGCGCCGCAGCAGGACGTTCTGGCGGTACATCAGCTGCGGCGAGCGTACTTTCTGGTGGCTCGACACGAAGTGGTTGTGCCAGAACAGCGTCATCTTCTCCGTGAGCGGGGAGGACGTCACCAGCATTTCGGTGAGCCACCACGACTTCAGCTCGAAGAATTGCTGGAACAACTCGCGCAGTGCGATCTTGCGGTCCTCCGGGCTCATGCCCCGGAATCTGCGCAGCGACTGGAACGGTTCCTCGATCCAGGTCGGCGGTGGGGTGACCGCCGGTTTCCCGGCCCACGACAGCAGGCGGTCTATTGCCTGCTCCCGGGTGAGGCCGGCGAAGAATTCGATGTCGGCTGGCCCGGCGGCAAAGCTCGTGCGGTTGAGCAGATGACGGGCGTCGTCGAAACCGAGCGGCCCCGACGCGAGAGCAGGAGAGGAGACGGAACCGCCAAGAACGCCAAGAAGGGCGATGACAGGAACTGAACCGCCGAGGCCTGTCCTGCGCCTGTCGAGGGGACGCCGGGAGAGGCCAGGGTGCATGGATCTGATTCGCTCCCCGTCTTGCTTTGGGTGGGTGCCCGCGAGCGTCCCTGGGAAAGCTTCAGACACCCTTGGCCTTGCGGCCGTCCGCGCGAGCCTTGCGCGCGGCTTCCATTTCATCCATCGTGACCCTGCCGTCCTTGTTGGCGTCGATGCGCTCGAAATCGCGCGCCACCTGCGGCATGCCCTTCTGCGCTTCCTCCCGGCTGAGCCCGCCGTCGCCGTTGGCATCCGCCCGCTTGAAGCGCGCCTGGACTCGCGCTTGAGCATCGGCCCGGCATTTCTCGGGGTCGGCCTTGCATGCTTCCCGGCGCTGTTGAGCCTTGGCCTTCGCCTCGCGGCACTTTTCGGGATTGTCCTTGCACCATTGCTCGAAGCGCGCCTTGCGCTCGGCCGCCGACTTGCCGCTGTCGGCGCGCACCGTGGCGCCCGGAATGCCCTCAGATGCCACAGATGGCATCGCCGGCGCCGCGAGTAGAGTGGATGCTGCTGCAGCGATCAGTAATCGAACCATGATGCCCCCTTTGGCCGTCTATCGTGGAATGACGTACACCCCGTTGCCCAGGTAGACGGGGCCTGATTGCACCGGAGGATAGCCAAAGCCCTCCTTGCGGGTCCGGAAGTACGGATGCGTCTCTCCGGGATTCGTGGCGTCGAGAGAAAACATCGGGCGATACGGGTTCTGGTTGTTGGGGTCCGCGCGCTGCTCTAGACGGCGCCCGCCGAAACGGGTATGCGCTTCGCCCCCGACGCCGCGCATATCATGTCGCGCAACATTCCGGGCCTGATGGCTGTGCTGCTGATGAACGCGGTGCTGAGGCGGTGGACCACCATGCGCCTGGAGCCTGGATCCACCACCCGCCAGCGCCGGAAAGGCCTGCGTACCCATCATTGCAATTGCCGCCGCGAAAACGGTAATAGCTCTCACGTCAGTCCTCCGAATGTGGCAGAAGTGGGGTCCCGCCCGTCACAAGTCACGAGTCACCACTGCTGATTGCCTACCGCCGGTAGATCTCACGATTGGCACGATCGAGGTCCCGGTGCAACTCACGCCGCTCTTCGTCCGTCAGCCGTCCCTTGTGCCCCTTGACGGGCTGGCCGTGCTGGTCGCGCTGGCCGCGGAGCGACTGCCCCGGCGCCTTCTTCGTCTGGCGCGCGCCCTGCTCCTGCACCCACGGGCGGAAGCCCGGGCGCACGTCACGGGCGGCCGCCAGCGCCGGCGCGAGCAGCGCGAGCACTACCATTCCCAGGATCAGCTTCTTCACCAGCCGGCTTCCGTGTCCAGTGCAGCGCCCCGCCCGGGCGCTGTCCTTTGCATTATAGATTCGTGCCGGCCTCGCGACCTGCCGGCGAGCTGCTGGCTAGATTAGCGCACCCCGCGGGGGTGCTCGTTACGCGAGCCGCGGTTTTTTGTAACAATTTGTTTCCCGTTCCCGCGGGGAAACAAACTCTTACAAATACCCCTTCCACCCGTCAGGCGAGCCGTTAGGATGGCGCCATGGCCGAACCCAAGCTGAAGATCATCGTCGTGGACGACGACGCCCGGCTGCGCGAGCTGCTCAACCGCTACCTCACCGAGCAGGGATACGCGGTTCGCGTGGTCCAGGACGCAACCGAGATGAACCGGCACCTCGCGCGGGAGCGCTACGACCTGATGATCCTCGATCTCATGCTGCCTGGCGAAGACGGCTTGTCGGTCTGCCGCAGGCTGCGCGGGGGCGGGGAGAACATGCCGATCATCATGCTGACTGCCAAGGGCGATGACGTCGACCGCATCGTCGGGCTCGAGGTGGGCGCGGATGACTATCTGCCCAAGCCGTTCAACCCGCGGGAGCTGGTGGCGCGCATCCAGGCGGTCTTGCGGCGGCGCCCGCCCCTCGGCCCGCCCGGGGCGCCCGCCACCGAGCTGCAGGTGGTCGAGTTCGGGGCGTTCCGCTTCAATCTCGCGGCCCGCAGCCTGACGAAGAACGGGCAGGACATCGCGCTCACCACCGGCGAGTTCGCGCTGCTCAAGGTGCTGGTGCAGCACCCCCGCTCCCCGCTCTCGCGCGACAAGCTGATGGAGCTCGCGCGCGGCCGCGAATTCGGCGCCTTCGACCGCTCGATCGACGTTCAGGTTTCGCGGCTGCGCAAGCTGATCGAGCCCGATCCGGCGAAGCCGGCGTTCATCCAGACGGTGTGGGGATTCGGATACGTCTTCATTCCCGACGGCAAGAATCAGTGACCCTGTTTCCACGCACCCTGCTCTGGCGCAGCGTGCTGCTAATTGCACTGCTGCTCGTGATCGCGCATCTCGCGTGGCTGCAGATCTTCCGGGTGAGCGAGCGCGAACCGCGCGCCCGCCAGGTTGCGCGCCAGATCGTGAGCGTGGTCAATCTCACGCGCGCGGCATTGATTACCGCCCAACCCTCGAAGCGCCTCGAGCTGCTCGGCGAGCTGTCCAGGGAGGAAGGCATCCAGGTCTATAGCGGCGAGCGCGGCGAGCGCATTGCGCCGCTTTCCGACCAACCGTTCCTGCGGCTGGTCGAGAGCGAGGTCAGGCGGCAGCTCGGCGCGGAGACCCGGCTCGCCGCGAGCCGCAACGGTGTCCGCGGCGCGTGGGTGAGCTTCCGCATCGACGGGGACGACTACTGGGTGTACCTGCCGCGCTCGCGGCTGGAGCGCGCCGATCCCCTGCGCTGGGTCGGCTGGGGAGCGCTCGTACTCGCGCTCGCCCTGCTCGGCGCCTATCTCATCGTCGCGCGCATCAACCGCCCGCTGCGCGAGCTGACCGGGGCTGCAGCGGAAATCGGCCGCGGCCGGACGCCGCCGCCCGTCGCCGAAACCGGCCCCTCGGAGATTCGCACGCTTGCGCATGCCTTCAACACCATGGCGGCGGACCTGAAGCGCCTGGACGAGGAGCGTGCGTTCTTGCTCGCCGGCGTATCGCACGACCTGCGCACGCCGCTCTCGCGCATCCGGCTGGGACTGGAAATGCTGGATGGACAGGGCGACGCCGCGCTCAAGGCCGGACTGGTGCAGGATGTCGCGGACATCGACGCGGCGATCGGCCAGTTTCTCGATTTCGCGCGCCTCGCGGAAGGCGAGGCGGTCTTCCCGGAAGGCGATCTCAACGCCATCGTGCGGGAGGTGTGCGATCGCTATACCCGCTCAGGCAAGGCGGTGTCGACCCGGCTCGATGCGCTACCGCCGCTCGCCCTGCGACCGTCCGCGGTGCATCGGCTGATCTCCAACCTGGTGGACAACGCACTGCGCCACGGTGGACCGGAGGTCGAGGTAATCACCCGGCCCGAGAACGGCCGCGCCGTGATCGAGGTGCTGGACCGCGGCCCTGGTATTCCGCCGGGAGAGTCCGAGAACATGCTGCAGCCGTTCACGCGCCTCGATCGCGCACGCTCGACGAGCGGCTCGGGCCTGGGGCTCGCCATCGTGGACCGCATCGCGCGGCTCCACGGCGGCAGCGTGCAGCTGCTCGCGCGCGAGGGAGGGGGTCTCCGCGCCCGCGTGGAGCTCAGGGATACATGGCCCAACCAACGCGATCGGTCTGGGCCTTGAAGAAGTGCCCCTCCACGGTGGTGACGAAGAGCGTGGTCAGGTCGGGGCCGCCGAAGCAGCAGTTGGTCGGCCGATTTGCCGGCACCGGGTGCGTTTCCAGCACGCGGCCGGACGGCGAAAACACCGTGATCATTCCGCCCGGGCCGCTCAGCTCCCAGCCGTTGGTCGCGACGATATTGCCGTCGCGGTCGAAGCACATGCCGTCGATGCCCCGATGCACTTCCCGCGCATCCTCGCCCCAGGTGTGGAGCGTCTTGAAGGTGCCGAGGCTGCCGTCCTCGCGGATCGGGTAGGCCCGCAACTCGCGCGCAACGCCCCGCGTATAGCTGCTCTCGGCGACATAGAGCGTATTCTGGTCCTGCGATACCAGGATGCCGTTGGGCTGCGTGGTGTCGAACGTGACACGCGTGACTTTGTAGCTGCCGTCCTTCTGCGGATCCGCACGGAGCACCGACTGGTTGTCGAGCTCCTTGACTTCGCTCTTGTCCCAGTTGCCCTCGTTCACCGGGTTGGTGAACCAGATGCGCCCCTTGCGGTCGATCGCGAGGTCGTTCGGCGTGTTGAGTCTCTTCCCCTCCACGCGGTCCGCGATGGTCACCACGCGCCCGTCGGGATCGAAGCGCACCATCGAGCGCCCGCCCGAGCAGCAGCCGAACAGTCGGCCCTGCGCGTCGAATGCCAGGCCGTTGGTCCGGTTGGTGCCTTTGCGCCACTCCGAAAGGGCACCGCTCCTGGGGTCGTAACGCAGAATCAGGCTGGCCCGGATGTGGGTGAAGTAAAGGTGCTCGCCATCCCACACGGGCCCCTCCGTCAGGGGAACCGCCGAGGGCTTCATCAACAATTCGAATGTCCACTGCATGGCTTTTTTCGCTCCTTGAAAGTTCCTTCCCCCCTTGAGGGGGGCAAGGCGGGAATTCGAGGTGCATGCCACCGAGCCGCCGGGCGCCCAGCCCGATGCGGCGGGATGGGTCGGGACGGCCAGGATGGGGGGAAATAATACCCGGCCCCGCCGCCTACCCGTCCAGTGGCCAGCTGCGCAGGACGTGGTACGCGCGGCCTCGCTCCTGCGGCGACGATTCCACCAGCGCGAAGCCGTCCACGGGCCAGGCAACGTCGGGGCAACGAACCTCCGCCGGCGCTCGCCGCGCATTTCGCAGCAAGGTCACGTGGGGAACGTACGGCCGCCGGTCGAAGCGGAATGCTTCTCCGGCCAGGGCATCCTGCAGTCGCGCAACCAGCGCCTGAAGCGCCTCCGGGCAGGCGCGGGTGCCTCCCCAGACGATGCGGTTGTGCCGCCAGTATTCGAGGCGATCCACGGTCAATGCGAATGGATGACCCCGCACGGAGGACGCAATCGTTTCCAGCGCGGTCACTCGATGGCGCGGAAGATTGCCGAGAAAAATCAGCGTGAGATGGATGTTACCGGTCGGAACCGCCCTGCCCCCGCACTCGGGCTGGGCGTCACGCGCGATCTTGCCCAGGGCGCGTTGCACCTCGGGCGCCGGCCACGCGGCAAAGAACAGCCGCGCAACGTCAGCGGTTGCCGCCGCCATCGCCGCGGCTCAAAAGCGTGATTCGTGAGTCGTGAATTGTGAATCGGCCTTCATTTCCGAGTCGATCTTCTTGGCGACTTGGCGGCTTGGCGGTTATTTTTCTGCGGTTTCTACCAGGGCGACGGCTTCCGCCGCGATGCCCTCGCCGCGCCCCACGAAGCCCAGCTTCTCGGTCGTCTTGGCCTTTACGTTTACGGCGTCCCGGGCAATGCCGAGATCGGCCGCCAGGTTGGCGCACATCGCGGGAACGTGCGGGGCCAGCTTCGGCGCCTGCGCGATGATGGTGGCATCGACGTTCGCGGCCTTCAGCCCGCGCTCCTTCAGCAGCCGCGCCACGTCACGCAAGAGCTTGCGGCTGTCGATGTCCTTGTAGCGCGGGTCCGAATCCGGGAAATGAGCGCCGATGTCACCCAGCCCCGCAGCACCGAGCAGGGCGTCACACACCGCGTGGACGAGCACGTCCGCATCAGAATGCCCGGCAAGTCCTCTTTCATACGGAACCACGACCCCGCCCAGGACGAGCTTACGCCCTGCCACGAGGGCGTGCGCGTCAAACCCCTGCCCTATCCTCATGAGGATCTCTTCCTAATCGTCATCCCCGCGCAGAGGCGGGGATGACTTACGCATAGTATTCGTCGCGGCTACTTCGCGGCTCCCGAGGATCAGCTCCGCCAGGGCAAGATCCTCAGGAAAAGTCACCTTGATATTGCGCGTGTCGCCCAGCACGAGGCGCGGTTTCAGGCCGAGGCCCTCGATTGCGCGCGCCTCATCGGTCACCGCCGCGGGGTCGGCCGTGCGCAACGCCTCGATCAGCAGCCGGTAGCGGAACATCTGCGGCGTCTGCGCGAGCCATAGATTGTCGCGCGGCTCGGTGGCGGTCACGCGCGAGTCGCGGTTGGCGCGTTTCAGCGTGTCCGCGACCGGCACCGCCAGCAGGCCTCCGGTATCGTCGGCCTCGAGTTCCTCGAACAGGCGGTCGAGCGCTTCCCGCCCGAGGCACGGCCGCGCGGCGTCGTGCACCAGGACCCAGTCCGACGCGGCGATGAAGTCGCGCGTGGCCAGCAGGCCGTTGAATACGCTCGCGGCCCGCGTCTCGCCCCCGCAGTACAGCGGCTTCACCCGCGCGCCGAACTCGCGCCAGTCATGGCGCGCGAACTGATCGTCGCCCTGCGCGAGCACGATAAACACCTGCTCGATGCGCGGATGGCCGGCGAGTGCTATCAGCGAGTAGTGCAGCAGCGGCCGCCCCGCAACCTGCAGGTATTGCTTGGGCAGCGCCGCGCCGAGGCGGGAGCCCGAGCCGGCGGCTGGAACGAGAGCGTAGGCCTTGGACAAGGTGCGTCGAGAGCGCTGTAAACGCAGGGATTTTAACAGCAACAGTGTTGCATCCCGCGCACTTGAAAATTGAGCCGCCGGGCGCATAATGAGTTGGAGGATGTCGCAAGCTATCTCTTCCGTGCGCGCGCCGGCCGTCGCCGGCATGTTCTATCCCGGCGCGGGTCGCGAGCTGGCGCAGGTCCTGACGGACCTGCTGGGCACGGCCGCTCGCGACGCCCCGGAACGCGCCGTGCCGAAGGCCATCATCGCGCCGCATGCCGGCTACGTCTATTCCGGGCCGGTCGCCGCCAGTGTCTACACGCTGCTCGCTCCCGCGCGCAGGAGCATCACGCGCGTCGTGCTGCTCGGCCCTACGCATCGCGTCGCGGTGCGCGGGCTGGCGCTTCCCGGGTGCGGCGCTTTCGCCACGCCGCTCGGCACGGTCGAGGTCGACGCCGATGCGATCGAAGCGCTGCGCGGCATGACTCAGGTGGTGGTGAGTGCGCAGGCGCACGCGCTCGAGCATTCGCTGGAAGTGCACCTGCCGTTCCTGCAGACGGCGATCGAGAAGTTCCGGCTGGTGCCGCTCGCGGTGGGCCATTGCGGCGCGCAGGAAGTCGCCGAGGTGCTGGACGTGCTGTGGGGCGGCCCCGAAACCTTGATCGTGGTGAGCTCTGATCTTTCCCACTATCTTTCCTACGCCGACGCCCAGGCCCTCGACCGTGCCACTGCCAAGGCCATCCTCGGGCTGGCGGCCGACATCTCACACGAGCAGGCATGCGGGGCGACCCCGGTGATGGGACTCACATCCATCGCGCGCCGGCGCGGACTGAAGCCGGAGCTGATCGATCTCCGCAATTCCGGCGATACCGCGGGGGACAAGAACCGGGTGGTCGGGTACGGCGCCTTCGCCTTCTACGAGGCGGCCGCGGATGCCCGTTGATTTGAGCCCGACCCCGTTCGAATCCGCGTTCGAATCCGGGCCGGGCGAAGTCGCGCAGAGCGCGCAAGGGTTGCCGCCGGACGCGGGGCGCGTGCTGCTGCCGCTCGCGCGCGCGGCGATCGCCGCCCAGCTCGGGCTGACGCACACCTCGAGCGATGACCTGCTGTGGCTGAAGTCGAGCGGCGCGTCTTTCATCACCCTCATGCTGGGCAGCAAGCTGCGCGGCTGCGTCGGGACGCTACGAGCACACCGCGCGCTCGCGGAAGACGTGAAGGCCAATGCGGTGGCCGCCGCCTTCCGCGATCCGCGCTTTCCGCCGCTCCACGCTGGGGAGTTTTCCGGCGTCGCGCTCGAGGTCTCCGTGCTCTCGGGCCTCGAGCCCCTGAGCTTCACCGACGAACCCGACGCCCTGAGACAGCTCCGCGCCGGCATCGACGGGGTGGTATTCGAGTACGGCCACCACACCGGCACCTTCCTGCCGCAGGTCTGGGAGGATTTCAAGGAACCAACGGACTTCCTCGCCCATCTCAAGTACAAGGCGGGTCTGCCGCCGGATTTCTGGGACGTGGAGGTGAGGCTCTCGCGCTATACCGTGTTCAAGTGGCGCGAAACGGAACTCCTATGAGCGAACGCGAATATCCAGGCCGGTGGTGGCACATGCTCGACGACGGGCGCATGCAATGCGACCTGTGCCCGCGCGACTGCCGCCTGCACGAGGGCCAGCGCGGCGCGTGCTTCGTGCGCATGCGGGAGAAGGACCGCATGGTGCTGACCACCTACGGGCGCTCCTCCGGATTCTGCATCGACCCCGTCGAGAAGAAGCCGCTCAACCACTTCTTTCCGGGCTCGAGCATCCTGTCGTTCGGTACCGCGGGCTGCAACCTCGCGTGCAAGTTCTGCCAGAACTGGGACATTTCGAAGTCGAAGGACATGGACCGCCTCGCCGACGAGGCCTCGCCGGAAGCGATCGCGGAGGCGGCGGAGGGTTACGGCTGCAAGAGCGTCGCGTTCACCTACAACGACCCGGTGATCTTCGCCGAATACGCGATGGACATCGCAGACGCCTGTCGCAGCCGCGGTATCCCGGCCGTGGCGGTCACGGCGGGCTACATCCATGACGCGCCGCGCCGCGAGTTCTACGCCAAGATGGACGCCGCGAACGTCGACCTAAAGGGATTCACCGACGAGTTCTACTTCAAGCTGTGCGCGGCGAAGCTTCAGCCCGTGCTCGACACGCTGGTCTATCTCAGGCACGAGACGAACGTGTGGTTCGAGATTACGACGCTCCTCATCCCCGGCAAGAACGACTCGAGCGAGGAAATCGAGGCCGAGTCGAAGTGGATCATGAAGGAGCTGGGGCCGGACGTGCCGCTGCACTTCACGGCGTTCCACCCCGACTACAAGATGAACGACATCCCGGCGACTCCCACCGCCACCCTCACCCGCGCGCGCAACATTGCCATCGCCGAGGGGCTGCACTACGTCTACACCGGCAACGTGCACGACACCGAGGGCGGCACGACGTTCTGCCCCTCCTGCAGGTCGGCGCTCATCGTGCGCGATTGGTATCGCATCGAGGACTACCGCGTCACGCCTGACGGCAAGTGCCCCGACTGCGGCACGGCGATCGCCGGGCGTTACGAGTCTTTCAAGCGCGCATTCGGCCCCCGCCGCGTTCCGATCGCGATCCATCGCCCGGTGTGATGACCAGGCGGAAGCGCGCTTAGCGTTTGCGGGTACAATGCCCGCGCCATGCTCGCGGGCGTTCTTCGCTGGGTGGAACTCAACTTCCTCGCGCTGGGGCGCGAGCTGCGGCTCTCCTTCCTGCCGCCGTTGATGGTGTACGTCGCCTACGGCGTCTCCGGGCTCACCGGCATCGTCGGCACCTTCTTCGTCAAGGAGTATCTCGGGCTCTCCGCCGCGTTTCTCGCCGCGCTCGGCTTCTGGGTCGGCATACCCTGGGCGCTGAAGATGCCGCTGGGGCATCTGGTGGACCTCATCTGGCGCTGGAAGAGCTGGCTCGTGTTCCTCGGCGCGGGACTCATCGCGATGAGCCTTCTCATCATGGTCGGCCTTCTCACCGACCGCGCCGCGATGACCGCGATCATGCCGGCCGAGGCCTGGTTCGTGCTCTCCGCCCTGCTTTCGCCAGTCGGCTACGTCGTGCAGGACGTGGTGGCCGATGCCATGACGGTCGAGGCGGTGCCGCGGGTGGACGAGCGCGGCCGCCCGATCGACCAGGCCACGCGCAAGCTGATGAACACCACGATGCAGACGCTGGGCCGGGTCGCCCTGATCAGCGGACTGGCGCTGGTCGCGGGGATCAATCTCTATCTTTTCGCCGGTGTCGAGCGCCTGTCGGAGGCGGAAAAGATCGCGGTTTACCGCCAGATCTACCTGGCCGCCATGGTGATCCCGTTCATCTCGGTTGGCGGCGTCGCGCTGGCTTTTTTCCTGAAGCAACGGGCGCTGGGGCGATTGATCGGCCAGGGCATGGCCAGGGCGCAAGCGCGCGCGCTTCTGGAGCAGCCCGCGGAACGGCCCGCACCCAACTGGTGGATCCTCGGCGGCAGCCTCGCCTTTGTCGCGTTCACGCTCGGCATGGCATTCAGCAACCTCGCCTACAACCAGGAGGTGATCTTCGCCGGCTCGATGGCCATCGTCATCTTTCTCATCGTGAAGCTCACGCGCGCGCTGGACCCGGAGGCGCGCGCGACCCTGATCGGCACCGCCGTGGTCATCTTCATCTACCGCGCGGTTCCCCTCCCCGGCGAGGGCCTCACCTGGTGGATGATCGACTTCCTGAAATTCGATCAGCGGTTTCTCGCGGTGCTCTCGCTCATCGCGAGCGTGCTGACGCTCTTGGGCATGTTCATCTTCCGCCGCTTCATGGGCGTGCACTCCATCGCCTACGTGGTCGGCTTCCTGACGGTGGTGGGCGGCGTGCTGACGCTGCCGATCCTCGGCCTCTACTACGGCCTGCACCAGTGGACCGCCGCCCTGACCGGCGGCGTGGTGGACGCGCGCTTCATCGTCATCGTGAACACGGCGCTCGAGTCGCCGTTCGGCCAGATCGCCATGATCCCCATGCTCGCCTGGATCGCGAATTCCGCGCCGGCGAACCTCAAGGCCACCTACTTCGCCATCATGGCGTCCTTTACCAACCTCGCCCTGTCCGCCTCCCAGCTCGGAACCAAGTACCTCAATCAGGCGTATATCGTGAGCCGCGAGGTCAAGGACGCCGCCAGCGGCGCGGTCAAGCTGCCCGCCGACTACAGCCAGCTCGGAGAGCTCCTGATCGTCCAGCTCGCCATCGGGCTGGTGCTGCCCTTCGCCGCCATCCTGCTCGTGCGCGCCAGCGGCCTGCGCTGGGCCTAGGAAATGGCATTCCCGCTGGCCGGGTCCTGTCGGAATGGCCGGCGCCTTCTCCGCTTCTCCTGACGCATTCGGGCAATTGACTTGGCCGTCGCGTTGTCTTGAGTCAGTACCAGTACCGGAGAATCGGATCAGTCACCGGCCATTCCGCCACCCGGCCGCGGCTGGCGCGGGCTTCCCACAGAGTGGAGAGGGCCCGCTCGACTGCCCCCACCGCCCGCCCCGCTCTGCTGAAGTACGTTAGCGGGAACAATCGTGTGCGTCCCTATTTACTTGCCTGTTCTCAGTGGTCTCAAACGGCCAGAAGCGGTCAGCTGATTGGAAGCGTCATGCAGCCTATCTCGATATCCCTGCGTGCCGCGACAAGATAGGCTACGTGCCGGAACGTAACTCATTAATGGGG
>DASWIC010000284.1:0-3267 GCA_036397875.1 Burkholderiales bacterium | reverse complement strand
GGCCGAGGAGGTCGAGGAGGTCGTGGTCGGCCTGCCGGAGCCGGGCTGGAAGCTGATTGGTGACCCGGAGCCGGCCAAGCAGGCGCCGAAATCGGTGGTGGACGGGCAGTTCTCGATGGCGTTCTGCGCGGCCGTAGCGCTGCGGAGCGGGGGATTCGGCTGGGACGACTACGCGCGCCACCTCGGCGATCCTGCGACGCTCGAACTGTGCAAGCGGGTGAGGGCCTGGGTGGATCCCAGGGCGCAGGCCGATTTCCAGAAGAATATGAGCGGAAGCGTGCGGATCAAGACCCGCCGCGGCCGGTATGAGACCTACGTGCAGGTGGCGAAGGGCGAGCCGGAGAATTTCCTCTCCGCGGCCGAGCTGCGCGCCAAGTTCGATGGGCTCGCCGGGCCGTATCTCTCCGCGCGGCGCCGCGACGAGCTGGCGGGAGCATTGCTCTCGCTCGAGCAGGCGAAGGACATCGGCGCGCTGCTCCGACTCACGCGCCCCGACGTGACGAGCGGGCGCCGCGTGGCGTAGGCCGCGCTGTTCGTCACCCGTCACCCGCCCACATGACGGTCGAGCGCAAGCCGGTCGGTTCGCGCCGATACCGGGCATCCATTGGCCGCTACCTCGAGGACTTCGCCGTGGGCGACGTCTACGAGCACCGGCCGGGGCGCACCGTCAGCGAGGCCGACAATACCTGGTTCACGCTGCTCACCATGAATACCAACCCGCTGCACTTCGACGCCGCCTACGCCGCGAAGACCGAATTCGGCCGCCCGCTCGTGAACAGCTGCCTGACGCTGGCGATGGTCACCGGCATGAGCGTGAGCGATGTGAGCGGCAAGGCGATCGCCAACCTCGGCTGGGACAAGGTCCGGCTCGCCGCGCCGGTCTTCGCCGGCGATACTCTATACGCCGAATCCGAAGTGCTGGAGGTGCGCGAATCAAAATCGCGCCCGACGCAGGGCATCGTTATCGTGCGCACCACCGGCCGGAAAGCCGACGGCACGGCGTTCATGACCTTCGAGCGCTCGATTCTGCTGCCGAAACGCGGCCACGCGGCGGAGGACTGAAGCCATGATCGTGCTCTCCAACGACGAGATCGCGCGCCTCCTCACGATGGAGGACTGCATGGCGGCGCTCGAGCCGATGTACCGCGACTACGCCGATGCGCGGGCGCTTCTCGCGCCGCGCTTTGACAACCTGGCGCCGACCACGCATGCCGGCGGCTACTACGCTTTCAAGCACATGGGCGGCACGTGGCCGGCGCAGGGCATCCAGGCGCTGCGCATCAATTCGGACGTCGTCACCCATCCCGTGGTCGCCGGCCTGCCGCGCCGCGTCAAGCAGCCGGTCGCGGACGGGCGCTGGGTCGGCCTGGTGCTCCTGTTCAGCACGGAAACCGGCAAGCTGCTCGCCATGTTTCCCGACGGCGTGATGCAGCGCATGCGCGTCGGCGCGGCGAGCGGCCTCGGGTTGAAGCACCTCGCGCGCGAAGACGTCTCGACGCTGGCGTTGATTGGCACCGGCTGGCAGGCGGGCGCCCAGCTCATGGCTGCGCGCGCGGTGAGAAAGTTCCGCGACGTGCGCGTATTCAGCCCGCGCCGGGAGAGCCGCGAGGCGTTCGTCTCGCTGCACGAAGGTGTCCGCGCCGTCGAATCGGCGGAGGCGTGCGTCGAGGGCGCCGACGTGATCCTCGCGGCCACCTCGTCCATGGTCCGGGTCATCGAGCCGCGGTGGCTCCGGCCCGGCGTGCACGTCGGCTGCATCAAATCGCAGGAGATCGACGGCGAGGTGCTCGACCGCTGCGACCGCGTGTTCGTCCACAACCGGCGGCAGGCGAAGCAGTACAACAACGTGATGCCGGGCACCCCCAACGTGGACGAAGCGCGCGAGCACGGCTGGTGGCAGGACCCCGCGCGCCGGGACCGCTACCCGGACCTCGGCGAGCTGCTGTCCGAGCGCGCTCCAGGGCGGGAGCGCGCGGAGGAGATTACCTGCTTTGCGAACAACGTGGGCATGGGCCTGCAGTTCGCCGCGGCGGGCGCGGCCGTGCTGCGCAAGGCCCGGGAGCGGGGCGCGGGGAGGGAGCTTCCGGACGACTGGTTCACCGAGGACGTCCATCCCTGATCAACCCGTGCCGGCCCTCGTTTCCCGTCCCTCGTTCCTCATTCCTCATCCCGATTCGTGACTATGGAAACGGCGGAACAGCTCGCGGGCGCGCACCAGGAGCGCCTGATCCTTGATAGCGTGGATCGCTTCCTCGAGCGCGAGGTGCGCCCGGCCGTGCACGCGCTCGAAGCCGCCGACACCTACCCGGTCGCGATCGTCGAGAAGCTGAAAGCGCTCGGGATGTTCGGCGCCACCATCGCGCCCGCGTTCGGCGGCCTCGGTTTGCCTGCGGTGACCTACGCGAAAATCGTCGAGCGCATGTCGGCGGTATGGATGTCGGTCCCGGGATTCTTCAATTCGCACCTCATCATGGCGGCGGCGGTGGAGCGCTACGGCAGCGACGAGCAGCAGCGCCGCTTCCTGCCGCGGTTCGCGAGCGGGGAGCTGCGCGGCGGCATCGCGCTGACCGAGCCCGACTGCGGCACGGATCTCCAGGCGATCCGCACCCAGGCGCGCCGCCAGGGCGATCATTACGTCGTCAACGGCGCCAAGACCTGGATCACGAACAGCGCCGAGGGGCAAATTCTGGCGGTGCTGGTGAAGACGGATGCGCGCGCGCTGCCGGCGCACCGCGGCATGAGCCTGCTGCTGGTCGAGAAGGGGCCGGGCTTCAAGGTGGTGCGCAAGCTCGACAAGCTCGGCTATCGCGGCATCGATACTGCGGAACTCCTGTTCGAGGACTGCCGGGTGCCGGCCGCGAACCTGATCGGGGCGCAGGAGGGGCGCGGCTTGCAGCAAGTGCTGAACGGGCTCGAGCTCGGGCGCATCAACGTCGCGGCGCGCGGCGCGGGGCTGGCGCGTGCCTGCCTGGAGGAATCCCTGCGTTATGCGCAGCAGCGCAGGACTTTCGGCAAGCCGATTGCCGAACACCAGGCGATCCAGATCAAGCTCGCCGATATGGCGACGCGCGTCGAAGCGGCGCGCCTGCTGGTGGAGCACGCCGCCCGCGCTTACGATGCGGGCGGGCGCTGCGATCTGGAGGCCGGCATGGCGAAGCTCTACGCCACCGAAGCCGCGCTCGAGAACAGCCTGGAGGCGATGCGCATCCACGGCGCCTACGGCTACTCGAAGGAGTTCAACATCGAGCGCTACTATCGCGACGCGCC
>DASWIC010000283.1:0-3982 GCA_036397875.1 Burkholderiales bacterium | reverse complement strand
GTCACTGGTCACTGGTCACTGCAGCTTGACCCCGGTCGCCTCCACCACCTCCGCCCACGCCTTGACGTCCCGTTCCAGCGAGGCCTGCAGCTCCGCCGGGGTCATCGTCAGCGCCTCGGCGGCGTTGACGGCGAAGATCTCTTTCACCCTCGGCGCCGCCGATGCCCGCGCGAACGCTGCGTTCAGGCGCTCGATCACGCCGCGCGGCGTGCCGGCCGGGGCGAGCACACCGGCGATCACGGCGCCCTCCACGCCCTTGAGGGTCTCCGCGATAGTCGGAATGTCCGGCAGGTACGGCGAGCGCCGCGCCGCGGCCACGCCGAGCGCCACCAGCTTGCCGCGCTGCACGTGCTGGATGCTGGGCGGCACCGTCGCCATCACCAGCGCGACCTCGCCGCCCAGGAGCGCCGTCACCGGCAGGGCCCCGCCCTTGTAGCTCACCGCTGTCACCTGGATGCCCGCGCGCATCCGGAATTTCTCCGCCGTCATGTGGGTCACGGTGCCGACGCCCGAATTGGCGAGGGTGATGCCCGGATGCTTCTTCGCCACCGCGATCAGCTCGCGCACCGTCCTCGCGCCGACCGAAGGATGCGTGATCAGGATGAGCGGCGACGCGTTCACCGGCGCCACCGGCGCGAAATCACGCAGCGGATGGTACGGCAGCCTGGAGTAGAGCGACGCGGTGATCGTGTGCGTCGAAAGGTCGGTGAAGAACAGCGTATGGCCGTCGGGCGCGGCCTTGGCGACGAGGTCGGCGCCGATCGTGGTCCCGGCGCCGGGCCGGTTCTCCACGATCACCTGCTGGCCGAGGCTCTTGGCGACCTCCACCGCCGTCGCGCGGGAAAACGTATCGGTCGGCCCGCCCGGAGGAAACGGAACGATCAGCCGGATCGGCTTCACGGGAAATACCTGCGCGAGCGCGAGGTTCGCAGCCACGGCGCCCGCGACCAAAGTCGCGCTACCAGCAAGAAGTCGTTTCATATGTCCTCCTTCGTCTCGACATGAGCCACCACCCACGAGCCACCATCCACCAGCCACGCCTCTCTAAGCCAGGTGCCGCTTGAAGAAATCGACCGACAGCGCGAGCGCCCGCTCCGCCTCGGGCTTGCTGTAGGTCCGTCCGCCGTGGCGGGCGAACGCATGATCCGCCCCGGGATACTTGTGGATCGTCACCAGCGGGTTGGGCGCAAGGCGGCGCTCGAGGAGGTCGTTCACCTCCGCCTGCACCCAGCGATCCTTCATCGCCATGTGCAGCAGGAACGGTCGGTGAAGATTTGGCGCCTCGCGGATGTGATGCTCGATGTAAGTGCCGTAATAGGCGACCGCGCAATCGATATCGGTGCGGCAGCACATCAGGTAGCACAGCTTGCCGCCCAGGCAATAGCCGACCGCGCCCACCTTCCCGTTGCACGCCGGCAGGCCCGCCAGGTACTTCCACGTATCCTCCATGTCGCGGACACCGAGGTCGTAATTGAAATCGTAATAAAGATCGAAGGCTTTCTTCACGTGCTCGGGGTTGGAATCGGAGAGCTCCACCCCCGGCTCCTGCCGCCAGAAGAGGTCCGGGACGAGGCAGACAAACCCCGCCTCCGCGAATTCCGCGGCGTGGCGGCGCATCGTGTCGTTGACGCCCCAGATCTCCATGATCGCGATGATGGCGCCGGCCGGTACCCGCTCCGGCAGGGCGAGGTGAGCGCCCATTACTCCGTCGCGCAGCGGCACCTGGATGTGCTTCGTCTTCATGCCCGCAGCAGCGCCCGCCGCCGCCACGCCCCGATACGCACGTCTTCTCCTCCCCGTTCCCCGCGGCGCGGCTATTCTAGCCCGTCGCCGCGTTACACTCACCCATGGTTGAATGGTGGTGGGCCTACCTCGCGCTGGGCGCCTTCGTCGGCTTCTTCAGCGGGTTGCTCGGCATCGGCGGGGGATCGGCCATGGTACCGGTGCTCGCGCTCATCTTTTCCGCCAAGGGCTTCGCGCCCGAACATACCGTGCACCTGGCGCTCGGCACCGCCCTCGCGACCATCCTGTTCACCTCGGCCTCCAGCGTGAGAAGCCATCATCAGCGCCGGGCGGTGAACTGGAGCGTCATGCTCGCAATGATGCCGGGCATCATGGCGGGCACGTTCGGCGGCGCCCTGCTCGCCGGTTACCTGGACGCACGCGTGCTGACCGTCGCGTTCACACTCCTCATCTATGCGATGGCGACGCAGATGCTGCTCGATCACAATCCCGCGGCGGTGAGGGGGCTTCCCGGCCCGGTCTCGATGTCGGCGGTGGGCGGAGTCATCGGATTCTTCGCGAGCCTCACGGGCACCGCCGGCGCCTCCCTCACGGTGCCGTACCTGGTGCGCCGCAGCCTCGGTGTGCACGAGGCGATCGGCACCGCTGCGGCGGTGGGCTGGCCGCTCGCCCTCGCGGGCACCGTCGGTTACATCGCGGCAGGCGCGGGCAGACCGGGCCTGCCGGATTGGAGCGCCGGATACGTCTACTTCCCGGCGCTCGCGTGGATTGTCGCGGCGAGCATGGCGATGGCGCCGGTCGGCGCCCGTATCGCCCACCGCACGCCGGGCAGGACGCTGAAGCGCGTCTTCGCCGTCGTGTTGTTTCTTCTCGCGACCAACATGCTCATTCAATTCCTGTAGCGCCTTGCGGCCGGAGCGACGTCAGGTATTCTCACGACGCTCGTTAGATAACGCCGTCAGCGCGCAATTTCGCGATGCCGGCTTCGTCCATGCGGAGCACGCCGCGCAGGACCTCGTCCGTATGCTGTCCGAGCGTGGGCGGGGCCGCCTTGTGCTCGAGCGGCGTGCCCGAGAACCGCATCGGGCTCGCGATCAGCGGCACGCGGCCCGCGAGGGCGTGCTCGAACTCGATTTTCATGCCGCGCGCGATGACCTGCGGCTCCTCGAACACCTGCTTGAGATTGTTGATCGGGCCATTCGGCACGCCCGCCGCCTCGAGCGCGTCGCACCACTCCTGCGTCGTCCGCTTCGCGAAGATCGCGGCGAGCAGCGAGGTGATGGCGTCGCGATTCTCCACCCGCTTCGAGTTGGTCGAGAACCGCGGGTCCCGGGCGAGCTCCTGGCAGCCCGCAACCTCGCAGAACTTGGCGAAGAGGTTGTCGTTGCCGCAGGCGAGGATGACGTCGCCGTCCCGGGTCCGGAACGGCTGGTAGGGCACGATGTTCGGGTGCGCATTGCCGATGCGCCCCGGGATCGCTCCGGTCGCGAGGTAATTCATCCCCTGGTTGGCGAGGATGCCGACCTGGGTGTCGAGGAGCGCCAAATCGAGGTGCTGGCCGGTCTTGCTTTTCTCCCGGTGCGCGAGCGCGGCGCAAATCGCCACCGTCGCGTACATCCCGGTCATGATGTCCGCGATCGGGATGCCCACGCGCTGCGGGCCGCCGCCGGGCCGGTCGTCACGCTCGCCGGTGATGCTCATGACGCCCCCCATGCCCTGGATCATGAAGTCGTAGCCGGGGCGCTCGCGGTACGGTCCGGTCTGCCCGAAGCCGGTCACCGAGCAGTAGATGAGGCGCGGGTTGAGTCTCTCTAGGTCATCGTAGCCCAGGCGGTAGCGCGCGAGATCGCCGACCTTGTAGTTCTCGATCAGCACATCAGACTGCCGCGCAAGCTCGCGCACGATGTTCTGCCCCTCCAGTTTCGAGAGGTTGACGGTGACCGACTTCTTGCCGCGGTTGGCGGAGGCGAAATAGGCCGACTCCGTGGTGTCCTTGCCGGCCCGGTCCTTCAGCCACGGCGGCCCGAAGGCCCGCGAATCGTCGCCGGTGCCGGGGCGCTCGATCTTGATCACCTCGGCGCCGAGATCGGCGAGATTCTGCCCGCACCACGGCCCCGCGAGCACGCGCGACAGGTCCAGGACTCTGATATGCGTCAGCGGCCCCGGCATCTATGTCCTCAAGACCATGACGCAAAGCCGCAAAGACGCAAAGAAAAACGGGAGGGAATACATGACGAAA
>DASWIC010000282.1:0-15692 GCA_036397875.1 Burkholderiales bacterium | reverse complement strand
CGCGAGGATGATCTCGACGCGGTCACCGCGGTATCGGGAAGCGGCCCGGCCTATGTCTATTACTTCGTGGAGGCGCTGGAACGCGCCGCGCGCGAGCTGGGGCTCGCCGCGGATGCCGCGCGTCGGCTCGCGCTCGAGACGTTTTCCGGCGCACTCGCGCTCGCGGCGCAGGCCGGCGAGGCGCCCGAAACGCTGCGCGGCCGCGTCACCTCGAAAGGCGGCACCACCGAGCAGGCGCTCGCCTCGATGGAAGCGGACCACGTGAAGGATGCCATCGTGCGCGCCGTAAAGGCGGCGGCGGAGCGTTCGCGCGAGCTGGGGGATGAGCTCGGGAGCGACTGAGCCACTGGGGTTGACGCTTGCTCACCAACGCGCTGATCTTCCTCGTCAACACCGTATTCGGCCTGTTCGTGGTGGCGCTCCTGCTGCGCTTCTACCTGCAGTGGGCGCGCGCGCCGTACCGCAATCCGCTGTCGGTGTTCCTGCAGGCGCTGACCGATTTCATGGTCAGGCCCGCGCGGCGGGTGGTTCCGGGCCTGTGGGGCCTCGATCTCTCCACGCTGGCGCTGGCGTGGCTGGTCCAGCTCGTGGAAATCCTGCTGGTGCTGCAGATCAAGGGCTACGCACTCGGACCGGCGGCGGGTCAGATATTCGCGGCAGCCGCGCTGCTCGCGCTGGTCATGCTCGTGAGGATCGGCCTCTATATCGTGATGGCCGCCGTGATCGTGCAGGTGGTGCTGTCGTGGGTGGGCCCCTACAGCCCGCTGATGCCGCTGGCGAACAGCCTGACGCGCCCCTTCCTGCGCGTGTTCCAGCGGCGGGTGCCGCCCATCGGCAACGTCGACCTGTCCCCGCTGTTCGTGCTGGTGGTCATCCAGCTGCTGCTCATGCTGCCGGTCGCCTGGCTGGAATCGACCGTCAGCCAGCTGCTTTGACGCTTGAACCGCGTGGCCCGCGGCGCGTGACCGGGCAACTGAACGCTAGTCG
The DNA here is from genome assembly GCA_036397875.1 of Burkholderiales bacterium. Classification (GTDB taxonomy): domain Bacteria; phylum Pseudomonadota; class Gammaproteobacteria; order Burkholderiales; family SG8-41; genus SG8-41. The sequence goes on along the minus strand of DASWIC010000282.1, from coordinate 14,705 downwards.
CGACGCGGATCCCGCCTAATCGCTTGCGAGCGCTTCGAGCCGCGCCACGAGTTCCGGTCCGCCTTCGATTTCCACGACCTTGCGCCGGGCCGTGACACCGCGCCGAATGGCCATGGCGGATCGATGAACCCCGAGTGTCTCGCTCAAGAGCTCGATCAGCGCGGCATTCGCCCGGTTGTCTGTCGCAGGTGCGGCGATTTTCACTTTCAGCGCGTCGCCATGCAGCGCGACAATCTCGCTTTTTCTCGCATTGGGCTGAACGTGCAGCGTGAGCAAAAAACGACGCGAAGGCGCGTCGTGGCGGTACCAAATCGAGTCACGAGTCACGAGCCGCGAGTCTCTACATCAAGATAATGTCGTACTGCTCCTGGTGGTAGGCGGACTCGACCTGCAGCGATACCGGCTTGCCGATGGCGTCCGAGAGCATGGCGAGCGCCTGCGATTCCTCGTCCAAAAAAAGATCGATCACCGCCTGTGACGCGAGGATGCGGTACTCGCGCGCATGGAACTGCCGCGCCTCGCGCTGGAGGTCCCGCAGGATCGCGTAGCACACCGTTTGCGGGGTTTTCAGCCGCGCCCGGCCCCCGCACGCCACGCACGGCTCGCACAGCACCTGGGCGAGCGACTCGCGCGTGCGCTTGCGCGTCATCTCGACCAGCCCCAGCCCGGTGAAGCCGTTCACGGTCATGTGCGTGCGATCGCGGGCGAGCGCCTTGCGGAATTCGTTGAGCACCGCGTTGCGGTGCTCTTCGGTGTCCATGTCGATGAAATCGACGATGACCATGCCGCCGATGTTGCGCAACCGCAGCTGCCGCGCGATGACCTGCGCCGCCTCGAGGTTGGTTCTGAATATGGTGTCATCGAAGCTGCGCCCGGTGACGAAGCTGCCGGTATTCACGTCGACGGTGGTGAGCGCTTCGGTCTGGTCGATGATGAGATAGCCCCCCGACTTGAGATCGACGCGCCGGGCAAGCGCCTTCTCGATCTCGTCCTCGACCCCGTAGAGGTCGAACAGCGGGCGCTCGCCGCCGTAGTGCTCGATGCGCTCGGCGACATTGGGCGTGAAGTCCTGCCCGAACTCGACCATCCTGCGGCAGGTTTCGCGGGAGTCCACCAGGATGCGCGCCGTCTCCTCGTGGGCGAAATCGCGCAGCACCCGCAAGCCAAGGTTGAGGTCCTGGAACAGCAGGGCGCGCGGCTCCGCGGTGGCGGCGCGGTCCTGGATGCCGCCCCACCGGCGGCGCAGGTAATCCACGTCGGACCCGAGCTCGCGGTCGGACGCGGTTTCCGCGACGGTACGAATGATGTAGCCGCCCTGCTCGTCGCGCGGCAGCAACTGGCGCAGCTTTTCGCGCAAGTGCGCGCGTTCCTCCTCGTCCTCGATGCGCTGGGAGATGCCGATGTGCGATTCCCGCGGGAGGTAGACCAGGTAGCGCCCGGCGACCGAGACCTGGGTCGACAGCCGCGCACCCTTGGCGCCGATCGGGTCCTTCACCACCTGCACCAGCAGGTTTTGCCCTTCGGCGAGCAGCCGCTCGATCGGCCGTCCGGTGTCCTCGTTCTGGCGGCCGCCCCGGATGTCGGCGACGTGCAGAAACGCGGTGCGCTCACCGCCGATGTCGATGAACGCCGACTGCATGCCCGGCAGAACGCGGGTCACGCGCCCCATGTAGATGTTGCCGACCAGGCCACGCCCGGCGGCGCGCTCGATGTGCACTTCCTGCGTGACGCCCTGCTCGACCACCGCCACCCGCGTTTCCTGCGGCGTGACATTGACCAGGATTTCCTCGGTGACGGCCATGCGCACTCACCACAGGGGGATGTCGAACCGATCCAGCAACTCCGCGGTTTCCGCCAGAGGCAGCCCCATGATACCGGAATAGCTCCCCGCGATTCGCATCACGAACGCGCCCGCCCGGCCCTGGATGGCGTAGGCGCCGGCTTTGTCGAGCGGCTCCCCGGTCGCGATGTAGTGGCGGATATCGGCGTCGCTCAATTCATGGAACCATACGCTCGATACCGAGATCTGCGTCTCGACCTTCTCCCTCAGCGCCAGCGCCACCGCGGTGAGCACCTGGTGCTCGCGGCCCGAGAGCGTGCGCAGCATGCGCGCGGCGTCTGCTGCGTCCTGCGGCTTGCCGATGATCCGGTCGTCGAATACCACCGTGGTATCGGCCGCGAGCACCGGTTTCTGCGGCAGGCCGCGGTAGGCGATCTGGCGCACCGCCGTATTCACCTTGGCGCCCGCCATCCTCAGCACGTACACGCCGGGCGACTCATCCGGCAGCGGCGTCTCGTCCACATCCGCCCCGCGCCGCAGGTCCTCGCGCAGCAGCAGCAGCTCGAACGGCACGCCGATCTGCTTCAAGAGATCCCTCCGCCGCGGGCTGCGGGACGCAAGGTAGATGCGCTTGTCCCAGACGCTCATGGTCGCCATCACTCCCGATGGTAGGGATGATTGTGCAATATCGTCACGGCGCGATAAAGCTGTTCCGCGAGGATCACGCGCGCGAGCCCATGGGGCAGCGTCAGGGGCGAGAGCGCCCAGGGCAGATCCGCGGATTTCCTCACGCTTTCGGCCAGGCCGTCCGCGCCCCCCACGATGAAAGCGACGTCGCGGCCCGCCTGCCGCCAGCGCGCGATGCGCCGCGCGACGTCCATCGTGCTGAGCAGGGCACCGCGCTCATCGAGCACCACCCGGATACAGCCTGCGGGCAGCGCGGCGAGCACACGCTTGCCCTCCGCGTCGAGGACTCGCTGCAGCGGGCCGCCCCGCGGGACCGCCTTGACCGCGACCAGCTCCAAGCGTGCCTCCCGCGGCATGCGGCCGGCGTACTGGGCGAAGCCGGCGTCCACCCATGCCGGCATGCGATGGCCGACCGCAACGACCAGGAATTTCATCGCGCCCAGGAGGCGGCGCCGCTCGCGCGCCGGCGCCGCGTACGCGGCGGCGCCCACAGCTCCTCCAGGTTGTAATACTTGCGCGCGGCGGGCAGCATGATGTGAACGATCACCGAGCCGAGATCGACCAGTATCCAGTCGGCTGCGCGCTCGCCCTCCACGCCATGGATGCGCGCGCCGAGCGCCTTCAGTTTTTCCTGCACATGGCTCGATAGCGCCCGGATCTGCCGCGTGGAGTCCGCGCTCGCGATGACGACCCGGTCGAACAGCGACGTCATTTTCCTGACGTCCAGCACCACGATATCGCGCCCCTTGATGTCCTCCAGCGCCGCCACCGCGGCCTTGACCAGCGTGTCGGGCCTCATGCTATGAATACAGGCGATTGGCTCGAATATAGTCGAGGATCGCGCCGGGGAGCAAATAACGGGGGCTGGCTCCCGCCCGCAGCATGTCGCGGATCGCGGTCGCGGAGATATCGAGCGCCGTGAACGGGACCACGACGATGCCGCCCGAGGCCGAGAGGTGGATCGCCAGCGGCTGCTGCATGAGGCGGGCCGAGTACTCGCGCGCGAGCGGCTGCGGCATGCGCGCCGTCCACTGCTCGATCGGGAATCCCGGCCGGTGCGCGACGGCAACGTGCGCGAGCCCGAAGATCTCGCGCCAGCGGTGCCAGGTTGCGAACTCGAGAAAGGCGTCGGCTCCGAGCAGCAACGCAAGCGGTCGCGCCTCTCCCGCCTCCGCGCGCAGCTCCTTCAGCGTGTCGAACGTGTAGCCGGGCCCGGCACGGCGCACCTCGCGCGCATCGACCTTGAAGCGGGCGTTGCCGGCCGCCGCGAGCTGCGTCATGGCCAGGCGGTGGTCGGCCGTCACCTCGGGCGCGCTGCGATGCGGCGGCGTGCCGCTCGGAACCAGGCGCACTTCCTCGAGGCGAAGCCGCTCGCCGACCTCCTCCGCCAGCCGCAGGTGGCCGTAATGGATCGGGTCGAAGGTGCCGCCGAGGACGCCGATGGGGGCGGTTGCCATGCGTCAACCGCTTCAAGCTCTCACAGGACGAGGCGCCGGATGTCGGTGAGGACCGAGCTCAGAAACGCGATGAAGCGTGCGCCCTGCGCGCCGTCGATGACGCGGTGGTCATACGAAACGGAGAGCGGCAGCATCAGGCGGGGAGCGAACTCCTTGCCGTTCCACACCGGGCGCGTGACCGATTTTCCGACGCCGAGTATCGCCACCTCCGGCGCATTGATAATGGGCGTGAAGTGCGAGCCGCCCAGTCCGCCCAGGCTGGAGATTGAAAAACAGCCGCCCTGCAGATCGGCGGGCGAAATCTTGCCCGCGCGCATGCGCGCACTCACTTCGCCGAGCTCCTGCGCGAGCTCCATGAGCCCCTTTTTGTCCACGTCGCGAATCACGGGCACGACCAGCCCGTTGGGCGTGTCCACCGCGACGCCGATGTGGAAGTACTGCTTGAGCACGAGGCTCTCGCCGTCGCCGGCGAGCGAGGCGTTGAACTCGGGGTGCTGCTTGAGCGCTACCACCACGGCCTTGAGGAGGAAGCACAGTAGGGTGAAGCGAATGCCCTGCTGCTTCGCCTCCTCGACCTGGATCTTGCGGAATTTCTCGAGCTCGGTGATGTCCGCTTCGTCGTTCTGCGTGATGTGGGGGATGGTCACCCAGTTGCGGTGCAGGTTCGCTCCCGAGAGCTTCTTGATGCGGGAGAGCGGCTGGGTGGTGACCGCGCCGAACTTGGCAAAGTCCACCTGCGGCAGAGGGGGCAGGTTGAGCCCCGCTCCCCCATCGGCCGCGCGCGGGCGCGAAAGCTCGCCCTTGACGAAGTTCTGGACGTCGTCCTTGAGCACGCGCTCCTTGGGCCCTGTGCCTTTCACGCGCGCGAGATCCGCGCCCAGCTCGCGGGCGAAGCGCCGCACCGAGGGGCTGGCGTGCGCCAGCGCAAATCCCTCCGCTGCGCCACCCCCGAATCCCCCCGCTTCGCTTCCCCCGAATCCCCCCGCTTCGCTTCCCCCAAATCCCCCCGCTTCGCTTCCCCCCTTTACTAAAGGGGGGTAAGGGGGGAGTTCGCCTCCCCCTATTGTCAAAGGGGGGCGAGGGGGTGCCACGTCTCCCCCCTTTGCTATAGGGGGGCGAGGGGGTGCCACGTCTCCCCCCTTTAGCAAAGGGGGGCTGGGGGGGATTTGCGGTGCGGGCTTCGCCGCAGCGCCTTCACCCGATGATTCGAGCGTGAGAACGAGCGAGCCCTCGGAAACCTTGTCCCCCACCTTGACGCGAAGCTCCTTCACCACGCCGGCGGCGGGCGAAGGCACTTCCATGGTCGCCTTGTCCGACTCCAGGGTGACTAGCGGCGACTCCTGGTCGACGCGGTCCCCCGGCTTGACCAATACCTCGATCACCGGGATGTTCTTGAAGTCCCCGATGTCGGGAACCTTGACTTCGACCACGCTCATGCGGGGATGATGAGTCTCAGACCTTGGCGGGGCTGGGCTTCTCGGGATCCACGCCGTACTGCTTGATGGCCTCGACGACCTTTTTCTGAGGAAGCGCTTCCTGGTCGGCAAGCGCCTTCAGCGCCGCGACGGCGACGTAGCGCCGGTCCACCTCGAAGAAGCCGCGCAGCGCGCGGCGCGTGTCGGAGCGGCCGAAGCCATCGGTGCCGAGGACACTGTAGCGCGCCGGCTGGGGCAAGTAAGCGCGGATCTGGTCGGCGAACACCTTCATGTAATCGGTAGTCGCGATCACGGGACCCGGGTGGTCCCTCAGGCATTGCTCGAGGTAGGAGCGCCGCGGCTCGGCCTCGGGATGAAGCAGGTTCCAGCGGGCGGTTTCCAGCCCGTCGCGCCGCAGCTCGTTGAAACTGGTGACGCTCCAGACGTCGGCCGCCACGCCGAAATCCTTTTCCAGCATTTCGGCCGCGGCCAGCGCCTCACGCAGGATGGCGCCGCAACCCATAAGCTGAACTTTGAGCTTGCTCTTGGCCGCCTTGCCCTTGGACACCAAGTGCATGCCCCGCAGTATCCCCTGCTCGGCCCCCTCCGGCATCGCGGGATGCGCGTAGTTCTCGTTCATCACCGTGATGTAGTAGTAGACGTCCTCCTGCTCCCGAACCATGCGGCGCAGCCCGTCCTCGATGATGACCGCCAGCTCGTAAGCGTAGGTCGGGTCGTAGGACACGCAGTTCGGTATGGTGGAGGCGATGAGATGGCTGTGGCCGTCCTCGTGCTGCAGCCCCTCGCCGTTCAGCGTCGTCCGGCCGGACGTGGCTCCCAGCAGGAACCCGCGCGCGCGCATGTCGCCGGCGGCCCACGCCAGGTCGCCCACGCGCTGGAAGCCGAACATCGAGTAGAAGATGTAGAACGGGATCATCGGCCGGTCATGCGTGCTGTAGGAAGTCGCGGCGGCGATCCAGGAGCACATCGCCCCGGCCTCGCAGATGCCTTCCTGCAGGATTTGCCCGTTCTTGTCCTCCTTGTAGAACATGAGCTGGTCGGCATCCTGCGGCGTGTAGAGCTGGCCGACATGGGAATAGATGCCGAGCTGGCGGAACATCCCCTCCATCCCGAACGTGCGCGATTCATCCGGCACGATCGGCACCACCAGCTTGCCGAGATTCTTGTCGCGCACCAGGGTATTGAGGATGCGCACGAACGCCATGGTGGTGGAGATCTCGCGCCCCTCGGTGCCCTTCAGCTGCGCCTCGAACGCCGCGAGTGGAGGCACTTCCAGCGCGGCGCTCCGGCGCCGCCGCGCCGGCAAGCTGCCGCCCATCGCCGCGATCCGCTCGCGCAGATATTTCATCTCCGGGCTGTCCTCCGGCGGGCGGTAGAACGGCACCTTCTCGAGCTTGTCGTCGGGGATCGGCACATCGAAGCGGTCGCGGAACGCCCGGATCGATGCCGTGCCCATCTTCTTCTGCTGGTGCGTGATGTTCTGGCCTTCGCCAGCCTCGCCCATGCCGTAGCCCTTCACGGTCTTGGCGAGAATCACCGTGGGCTGGTCGACGTGCTTCATCGCCGCGGCATACGCCGCGTAGATCTTGTGCGGATCGTGCCCGCCGCGGTTGAGCCTCCAGATGTCGTCGTCGGTCATGTGCGACACCATCTCGAGCAGCTCCGGATACTTGCCGAAGAAGTGCTTGCGCACGAAGGCGCCGTCGTGCGACTTGAACGCCTGGTACTCGCCGTCGACGCATTCCTCCATGCGCTTCAACAGGATCCCGGTCTTGTCGCGCATGAACAGGGGATCCCAGTACGAGCCCCAGACCACCTTGATCACGTTCCAGCCGGCGCCCCGGAAGGCGGACTCCAGCTCCTGGATGATCTTGCCGTTGCCGCGCACCGGCCCGTCGAGCCGCTGCAGATTGCAGTTCACGACGAATATCAGGTTGTCGAGGCGCTCGCGCCCCGCCAGCGAGATCGCGCCGAGCGATTCCGGCTCGTCCATCTCGCCGTCGCCGCAGAAGCACCAGACCTTGCGCCCCTGCGGCTCGACGATGCCGCGGTCCTTGAGATAGCGCATGAAGCGCGCCTGGTAGATCGCCATGATCGGGCCGAGCCCCATGGAGACCGTCGGGAACTGCCAGAACTCCGGCATCAGCCATGGGTGGGGATACGAGGGCAGTCCCTTGCCGCCGACCTCCTGGCGGAAGTTCGTCATCTGCTCCTCGGTGATGCGGCCTTCGAGATAGGCGCGCGCGTAGATGCCGGGGGCGGAGTGGCCCTGGAAATAGACGAGGTCGCCGCCGAAGCTGTCGTTCCAGGCTCTGAAGAAATGGTTGAAGCCGACGTCGTAGAGCGTGGCGGCGGAGGCAAAGCTCGCGATGTGGCCGCCGAGCTCGGAGGACTCCTTGTTGGCGCGCAGCACCATCGCCATCGCGTTCCAGCGCACCAGCGAGCGGATCTTGTTCTCCAGCTCCGCGTCCCCCGGCGAGCGCTCCTCCTGCGACATCGGAATCGTGTTCATGTACGCCGTATTGGCGTTGTACGGGATGTAGGCGCCGTGGCTTCGCGCCCGCTCGACCAGCTTCTCCAGCAGGAAATTGGCGCGCGCCGGGCCCTCGCGTACCAGCACCGAGGCGAGCGCGTCGAGCCACTCCCGCGTTTCCTGCGGGTCAGCGTCGGGTTGGACGTCTCTCAGATCCATAGCGGCCACCGTTTCCAAAGCCGGAGCCCATGCGATGCGGTCCGGCGCTCGCACCGCCGTGCGCCGGGCCGAGGATTATAGCACCCGCAAATTGCCGATTTCGCCGGCAATTGAATGAGATAGCCTCGCCGCCGGGCACTTGCCGGACCCGGCCACGCACGCGGATCGACCGGTGCATTCAGCGGCCATCGAATCTTGCGGGGCGTTTTTCGAGGAATGCGCCCATCCCTTCCTTCTGGTCCTGCGTGCCGAAGGCCTGCGCAAAAAGGTCCGTTTCCAGCGCGCACGCCGCGAAGAGATCGAGATTCGCCCCGCGCTGCACCGCCTGCTTCGCGAGTCGCACTGCGACCGGGCCCTTGGCGGCGATCGTGCGCGCGGTCTCGAGCCCTTTCGCCCTCAGATCGGAGGAGGGACAAACCTGATTGGCGAGCCCGATCGCGGCGGCTTCTACCGCCCTCACCTCGCGCGCCGTCGTCAGCAGCTCCAGCGCGCGCGCCGGCCCGATCCGGCGCGGCAGCCGCTGCGTGCCCCCGAAGCCGGGCGGGATGCCGAGATTCACTTCGGGCTGGCCGAAGACCGCGCGGTCCGCGGCGAGGATCCAGTCGCAGGCCAGCGCCAGCTCGCAGCCGCCGCCGAGGGCATAGCCGTTGACGAGCGCGATCACCGGCACGGGCAACGCTTCCAGCGCGTGCATCACCCGCATGCCCTTCTCCGAAAAATCGCGCGCTTCCTCGATCGTCGCATTCCGCATTTCGGCGATGTCGGCGCCCGCGACGAACGCCTTCTCGCCGGCGCCGGTCACGAGCAGCACGCGCGCGGCGTCATCGGCCGCAACCATCGACAGCGCGGCGGCGATCTCCTCGAGCGTCGCGGCGTTCAGCGCATTCAACGCCTTCGGGCGGTTTACCGTCAGCAGGTAGATCCCCGCCTCGGGCTGCTCCAGCAGGATATGGTGAAAACGCATCAAAGCCTCAACTCAGCCGCCGAGGCGCCGAGAGAAACCATGGCGTCTCGACGGTTCATTCCTATTTCGCAGCCATGCGCAGCGCACCGTCGAGCCGGATCACTTCCCCATTCAGCATCGGATTGAGAATGATGTGCTCCACCAGTGCCGCGAATTCATCGGGCCTGCCGAGCCGCGCGGGAAACGGAATCTGGGCGGCCAGCGCCTGCTGCAGCTCGGGACTGAACGCCGCCACCATCGGCGTCTCGAACATGCCGGGCGCGATGGTCATCACCCGGACGCCTATGCGCGCCAGCTCGCGCGCCGCCGGCAACGTCAGCCCGGCCACGCCGGCCTTGGACGCGCTGTAGGCGACCTGCCCGATTTGCCCGTCGGTTGCGGCAACCGACGCAGTATTGACGATGATCCCGCGCTCGCCATCGGCTTCGGGCGTGTTGCGCTCCATCGCCTGCGCGGCGAGCCGCAGCACATTGAAGGTGCCGATGAGATTGATCTCCACCGCGCGGCGAAACGTGTCGAGGCGATGCGGGCCGCCCTTACCCAGCACGCGCTCGCCCGGCGCGATGCCGGCGCAGCTCACCGCGCCGTGCAGGGCGCCGAACTGCTCTCTCGCGGAGGCAACGGCACTTGCGACCTGCGCCTCATCAGTGACGTCCGTGTGAGCAAAGCTCCCGCGAGCCCCCAGCTCCAGGGCGAGCTTTGTTCCCTGCTCCGCGTCGATGTCACAGACCACGATGTTACCGCCCGCGGCTGCGAGCCTGCGCGCCGTCGCCGCGCCGAGCCCCGATGCCCCGCCGGTGACGAGAAAGGTATGGCCTGCTATTTGCACGGCCCGCTGAACAAGACGTGGCGCACCGGTCGTGAGCCAGGGATCGCCGTCACGCGTTATTCAATCTTGATGCCGGCTTCGCGCGCGAGCTTGGCCTTTTTCGCGAATTCGGCCCGGATGTACTCCATGAACGCCTCCGGCGACGCACTGGCGGTGAGCTCCACGCCCAGCTCGAGGAAGCGCTGGCGCGGCTGGGGCGCCGCGACCGCCTTCGCGACGGCCGCGTTCAGGCGCGCCAGGACCTCACGTGGCGTGCCCGCGGGCGCGACCAGCCCGTTGAAGGTAATGTCCTCGAAGCCGCGCATGCCGGACTCGTCGATGGTGGGGAGATCGGGGAACAGCGGCGAGCGCCTGAGGCTCGTGACGGCGAGCGGTTTCAGCTTGCCGGACCTGATGTGCGGCGCCGAAGTGCTCACCTGGTCGAACATCATCGTGACCTGTCCGCTGATGACGTCGACGATCGCCTGGGCATTGCCCTTGTACGGCACGTGCAGCATTTTCAGACCGACATGGCGATTGAAGAGCTCGGCCGCCATGTGCCCGGTGCCGCCGACACCAGCCGACGCGAACGACATCTCGCCGGGCCGCGACCGGGCAAGCGCCACGAGTTCCTTTACCGAGCGTACCGGGAGCGCGGTATTCACCACCAGCACCTGCGGCACCAGGCAGGTTTGTGACACGCCCGCGAAGTCTCTCAGCGGATCGTAGCCGGGGTTCGATAGGATCGACGGGACGACCGCAAAAGTATTCGCCATGGCGAGCAGTGTGTAGCCGTCGGGTGCCGCCTTGGCGACGATGTGGGTTCCCAACAAGCCGCTCGAGCCGGGGCGGTTGTCCGCGACGACCTGCTGGCCGAGCCCTTCCGCGAGCCGCGGAGCGATCCCGCGCACGACCAGGTCGACATTTCCTCCCGGTGCGAACGGCACGACGATACGCACCGGTTTGGCCGGGTAGCTCTGTGCCGACAGATTCGCGGAGTGAGCGGTTACTAACGCCGCAACAACCAGAAAATAAGCGTGTTTCATTGCCCCTCCCCGAGAGCCCGGCGGGCACCGCCGGTCAGTGCTTGTCCACGCGCATTTTAACGTAGGAGCCCGGCGCATCCTCGATTGCCTTCAGCCTGCCCTTGCCGGGGATCCGGGCAGGCACCTTATTTCCGCCATGCTGCGCGATCCAGCCCGCCCAGTCGGTCCACCACGAGCCCGGGTGTTGCGAGGCGCCCTTCAGCCACTTCTCGGGGTCGTCCGGGAGCTTGGGTTGGGTCCAGTAGCAGTACTTGCCGGCCGCCGGCGGATTGACGATGCCGGCGATGTGCCCCGAGCCACCGAGCACGAAGCGCACCGGACCCGGGAAAAGCTTCGCGCCCGCATAAGTGGAGCGCCACGGCGCGATATGGTCCTCCAGCGTGGAGACGAAATAGAGGGGGGTGCGCACCCGGTTGAGATCGATGGCGACGCCGTCCAATTCGATCCCGCCCGGCTGCGCGAGCCGGTTCTTCATGTACAGGTTGCGCAGATAGTAGCTGTGCATGGTCGCCGGCATGCGTGTGGAATCCGAATTCCAGTAGAGGAGATCGAACGGGAAGGGATCGCGGCCGAGGAGATAATTGTTCACGACAAACGACCAGATGAGGTCGTTCGCCCGCAGCATATTGAAGGTCGTCGCCATCTCGGATCCCTCGAGATAGCCGCGCTCCCGCATGCGCTTCTCGAGCGCCGCCACCTGCTTCTCGTCGATGAAAACCTCGAGCTCGCCCGCCTCCTCGAAGTCGATCATCGAGGCGAAAAACGTCGCCGACGCGATCCGCGTGTCCCGCTTCGCCGCGAGGTAGCCCAGCGTGCAGGCGAGCAGCGTGCCGCCCAGGCAGTAGCCGATGGCGTTCACCTCTTTCTCGCCCGTGGCGTCGCCGACGGCCTCGAGCGCCGCGAGCGTCCCCTCCACCAGATAGTCCTCGAATCGCTTGTGGGCGAGCCTCCCGTCGGGATTGACCCAGGAGATCACGAACACCGTGTGGCCCTGCCCGACGGCCCACTTCACGAACGAATTCTTGTCGCGCAAATCGAGGATGTAGTACTTGTTGATCCAAGGCGGGATGATGAGCAACGGGCGCCGATACACTTTGTCGTCCGCCGGGTAGTACTGGATCAGCTGCATGAGCTCGTTCTGAAACACGACCTTGCCGGGCGTAGTGGCGATGTTGACGCCGAGCTGGAACGCTTTCTCGTCGGTCATGCGCAGCCGGGCCTGGTCGCCGCCGCCGCGCGTCACGTCCTCCAGCAGGTTGTTCAGTCCCCGCACCAGGTTCTGGCCACCGCTCGCCACCGTTTCGCGCAGGACTTCGGGATTGGTGAGCAGGAAATTGCTGGGTGACAGCGCGTCGATGAATTGCCGCGTGTAGAAGTCGACTTTCTTCGCGGTCTGCGCCTCGAGCCCCTCGACCCGGCCGAGCGTCCCGTGCAGATGCCGAGCGGCAATGAGATAGGACTGCTTGATGTAGTCGTAGAGAAAGTTCTGCTCCCAGTCCTCGTGCTTGAAGCGGCGGTCCGTGTGATGGGGTTCTGCGACCGGCGTAGCTTCGTGGCCCATCAGCTTCAGCAGCGAGCTCTGCCACAGCGCCGCATAGTCCTGCCAGAGTTTCAGTTGCGCCCCGGCAAGCTTGAGCGGGTCTGCCAGGAGCTTCGCCCACGCCTCGAAAAAAGCCTGGGTGATGCCCAGCTCGTCGGCCACGCCCGGCGTGCCGTTCCTGCTGCGCTCCAGAAACAGCGTGACGAGCCGGGAACTCTTTCCGGCGATATCGGCGTAGACACTGGCGAGCTTAGTAGCGTCGAACGCCCGCTGTTCAGGTTGCGCTTTGTGCTCGGCCATCTGCTACCTTAATCCATAGTTGACGTTTACGTAAACGTAGGATACTCTCAACCCCAGCAATTTTACATCGTGATGTTGCGTAGCACAATGAGCACAACCTACACGATCTCAGAGCTCGCCCGGGATTTCGACGTCACCACGCGCACGATCCGCTTCTACCAGGACCAGGGCCTGCTCAGCCCGAAGCGCGAGGGCACGACGCGGATCTTCAGCGCCCGCGATCGCGTCCGCCTGAAGCTCGCCCTCCGCGGGAAACGCCTCGGCTTTTCGCTGGCCGAGATCCGCGAGCTGTTCCAGCTGTACGACGTTTCCCGCGATGAGCACAAGCAACTCGAGGAATTCCTGGCCAAGCTGGAACGGCGCCGTGCCCGCCTCGAGCAGCAACGGGAGGACATCGAAGTCATGCTGAGCGAGATCGACTTCTTCGCGAATCAATGCCGGCAGTTGCTCCGGGGAGAGTCGGCCCCGACTGGCTTGAAAGGCGCCAATGGTCCATTGGCTGTGGATCAATGATTTACGTTAACGTAAACGTTATGATATTTCCCCGGACTGATACGAGCCCAGGGATCAAGCGCCATAAAAGAGCCGGGCTCACCGGCAATCGAGGAGCCGTTCCCGCATATCGGGACCGGATCGGATCGAGGTCGCACCATGGTTCAGGAACTGAGCTTCGAGCTGGGTGAGACCCTGGACATACTGCGCGAGGCCGTCCGCGGCTTCGCCGCGCGCGAGATCGCCCCGCGGGCGGCCGAGATCGATCGCACCAACGAGTTTCCGCGCGACCTCTGGCCCAAGCTGGGCAAGCTGGGGCTGCTGGGCATCACGGTCGAGGAAGAGTACGGCGGCACGCACATGGGCTACCTCGCGCACGTCGTCGCGATGGAGGAAGTGAGCCGCGCCTCGGCTTCGGTCGGGCTTTCCTACGGCGCGCACTCCAACCTGTGCGTCAACCAGATCCGCCGCAACGGCAATGACGGGCAGAAACGGCGCCATTTGCCCCGATTGATTTCCGGCGAGCACGTCGGCGCGCTCGCGATGAGCGAAGCTGGCGCGGGCTCGGACGTGATGGGCATGAAGCTGCGCGCCGAGAAGCGGGGCAGCCGCTACGTGCTCAACGGCACCAAGATGTGGATCACCAACGGCCCCGATGCCGACGTGCTGGTGGTCTACGCCCGGACCGATCCCGAAGCCGGGACGCGCGGCATCACGGCGTTCATCATCGAAAAGGGCCGCAAGGGCTACTCCACCGCGCAGAAGCTCGACAAGCTCGGCATGCGCGGCTCCAACACCTGCGAGCTCGTGTTCGAGGATTGCGAAGTTCCGGAAGAGAATGTGCTGGGAACCCGGGGCGCCGGCGCCGAGGTCCTGATGAGCGGACTCGACTACGAGCGCGCCGTGCTGGCGGCGGGACCGCTCGGCATCATGCAGGCCTGTCTCGACACGGTGTTCCCGTTCCTGCATCAGCGCAAGCAATTCGGCCAGCCGATCGGGGAGTTCCAGCTGATGCAGGGCAAGCTCGCGGACATGTATGTGACGGCAAGCGCCTGCCGCGCGTACGTCTACGCGGTCGGCCGCGCCTGCGATGCCGGCAACGTCACGCCAAAGGACGCGGCCGGCGCGATCCTTTTCGCCGCCGAGCGCGCAACCTGGATGGCGCTGGAAGCGATTCAGTGCCTGGGCGGCACCGGCTACATCAACGACTCGCCCACCGGCCGGCTGCTGCGCGATGCCAAGCTCTATGAGATCGGGGCGGGCACGTCCGAGATTCGCCGCTGGTTGATAGGTCGGGAGCTGTTCGATGAGACACGCTGACGCGCACAGAGAAGCCCGCCCCGATATGGGCGAGGCTAACATGCGACTTGTGCATGTTAAGCCGCTTGAAGCGGCGGCCGAGACCAAATGTCAAAGGCGGGCACGTCCGAGTTTCGCCGCTGGTTGATAGGTCGGGAGCTGTTCGATGAGACGCGATAGGAAGTGACGAAATGCAGCGTTGCG
>DASWIC010000281.1:0-5620 GCA_036397875.1 Burkholderiales bacterium | reverse complement strand
CCCAGTTGCTGACCACCGCGCGGTCGAGCCGCAGCCGGCGCGCAACTTCCGCCTGGCTGCCAAAGAGAGTGACGAGGCGTTCCGCGCAGTTCATGGCGACCGGGAGATTATCATGTCAAGATTATCTTGACAAAGTGGTTGCGACAGAATATTGGCGTTACAAATCAGCGCCTTATGGGGGAGCCCTGAAGGAATTTCGTTCTATTTCAGCAGGTTACGACGCCGGGAGCCCACCTCCCCGGCTTGGCGGCAGGCGGTCGAAGTCGAACACACCCCGATCGAGCAAGTGCGAAGGACGAACGTGCTTCAAGCTGTTCAGCATGGTCTCGACCCGCCCGGGATGACGCCGCTCCCATTCGCGCAGCAGCACCTTCATCTCGTTGCGCTTGAGATTGTCCTGCGAGCCGCACAGGTTGCACGGGATGAGCGGGAACTGCTTCAGCTCCGCATACGCGGCGAGATCCTTCTCCTCGCAATAGATCAGCGGCCGGATGACGACGTGCCGCCCATCGTCGGAGCGCAGCTTCGGCGGCATCGCCTTCAACTGCCCGCTATAGAAGAGATTGAGCAGGAAGGTCTCGAGCGCGTCGTCGCGGTGGTGCCCCAGCGCGATCTTCGTCGCGTTGAGCTCGCCCGCCACGCGGTAGAGCACCCCGCGGCGCAGCCGCGAGCACAGCGAGCACATCGTCTTCCCCTCCGGGATGATGCGCTTCACGGTGCTGTAGGTGTCCTGCGCCTCGACTCGAAATGGTACCCCCAGGCGCGTCAGGTATTCGGGCAGCACGTGATCCGGGAACCCGGGATGCTTCTGGTCGAGGTTCACCGCGACCAGGTCGAAGCGGATCGGCGCATGGCTCCGCAGATACATCAGGACATCGAGCAGCGCATAGCTGTCCTTGCCGCCGGAGAGGCACACCATCACCTTGTCGCCGTCCGCGATCATGCCGTAATCGGCGATCGCCTCGCCGGCGAGACGCCGCAGGCGCTTCGTCAGCTTGTTCGCCTCGTACGACTCCTTGCGCTCTTTATTGCTGCGAGCGTGAACGTGAATTACCGTCGTATCCATATCGTCCATCCCATGATGCGTGACGCGCGACTGATGACTCGCGGGTGGTGTCTATCCCTCGCCCCCGGCGAGGGATAGGCATTCTAGCTGAAGATCGATCCGCGAACCGCGCGTCACGGTTCTCAAAGACTGACGCTGCGCCCGCCGTCCACCGCGATGATCTGGCCGGTGATGTACGGCGCATCCACCAGCAGAAATTCCACAGTGCGCGCGATGTCCTCGGGCTCGCCGATGCGTTTCAAGGCGGTCTGGTTGATGATGCGCTGGCGCGCCACTTCGTCGCGCCACGTCTCGTCCTCCGGCCACAGGACGGTGCCCGGGGCAATTCCATTCACCCGCACCTCGGGGCCGAGGTCGCGCGCAAGCGCGCGCGTGAGCGCCGCGAGCCCTCCCTTGGCGGCGGTGTAGACCGCATGGTTCCTCATCGGTAGCTCCGCGTGGATGTCGATCAGGTTGACGATGCCGCCATGGTTCTTTCTCAGCTCCGGCGCCGCAGCCTGCGCGAGAAACAGCGGCGCCCTGAGATTGGTTCCGATGAGGTCGTCCCACGCCTGCTCGGTGATTTCGCCGATCGCGGTGGCGTAGAAGGTCGACGCATTGTTGACCAGCCCATCCAGCCTGCCGAAATGCTTGAGCGCCGCCTTGACCAGCTGCGAGCCGGTCGCCACCTTGAGGAGATCGGCCTGCGCCAGCGCCACCGAGTCGGCACGCCGCGCGTTGAGCTCCACCTGCAGCGCGCGTGCCTCCAGCGCCGCGGTACGATAGTGCAGCAGCAGGCCGGCGCCGGCTGCGTGCAGGCGCCGGCAGATCGCGGCGCCGACGCGCTTCGCCCCGCCGGTGACGAGGACTACCTTGCCCTGCAGCGTTTGCTCCATACGCAGTTCGCGTCCGGGTTTCAGCGTGTAGAATTGTAGTCCATTCCCTGTGATTTCCCGGTTGGCCACAGCCTCGCATCACGCGGAGTTCCCCGCGCCGCCCCCGGAAGCGGCCGCGTTGAGCGAGAAACTCGTACGGCTCATCGCCGGCGAGATCCGGCGCGGCGGCGGCTGGCTCTCGTTCGCGCGCTACATGGAGCTCGCCCTCTATGCGCCGGGCCTCGGCTATTACATGGCGGGCGCCCGCAAGCTCGGACGCGATGGCGATTTCGTCACCGCGCCCGAGATTTCCCCGCTCTACGGGCGCGCCCTGGCGCGGCAGCTCGCGCAGCTCACGGCGCTCGGCTTGACCGAGATACTCGAAATCGGGGCGGGGAGCGGCGCGCTCGCCGCCGACCTTCTCACCGAGCTCGAGCGGCTCGATTGCCCGCCCGAGCGCTACCTGATCCTGGAGCTGTCCCCGGACCTGCGCGACCGCAGCAGAGACACGCTGGCCAGGCGCGCGCCGCGGCTGCTGGAGCGGGTGGCGTGGTTGAGCCGGCTGCCGCCGTCGTTCGCGGGCATCGTCATCGGCAATGAAGTGCTCGACGCCATGCCGGTGCACGTATTCGAGCGGCAAGGCTCGCGCATCGTCGAGCTCGGCGTAGCGCTCCGGAACGGGAATTTCGAATGGTCGGCGCGACCCGCGGGGCGCGCACCGGCCGGGCCGGATCCGGCGTGCTTTCCGGCGGACGGCTATCGCACCGAAATCCAGCTCGTTGCGCGCGGTTTCGTGAGTAGCGTCGGGGAGGCGCTCACGCACGGCGCGGCGCTGTTCATCGATTACGGCTTTCCGCGCCACGAGTATTACCATCCGCAGCGTGCGCGCGGCACGTTGATGTGCCATTACCGGCATCGCGCGCACGACGATCCCTTCTTCCTGCCGGGTCTGCAGGACATTACCGCCCACCTCGATTTCTCGGCGCTCGCGCGGGCGGGACGGGAGGGTGGGCTCGAGCTCCTCGGCTATACCGGCCAGGCGCAGTTCCTGGTGAACTGCGGGATCACCGAGATCCTTTCCGAGACGCCGGCCGCCGACGCCGCGGCTTATGCACCCCTTGCTGCGCAGGCAATGAGATTGCTGTCGCCCGCCGAAATGGGGGAGCTGTTCAAGGTGATCGCATTGGGCAAGGGTGTGGGCCAGCCGCTGCGTGGATTTGCCCAAGGCGACAGGTCGGGCACGCTATGAAGCGGCGGCCCGTGACTGGTGACTCGTGACCGGCCAATCTAGAATGCGTCGTATGCATGGCCGGAATACGCTTTTGTGCATACTCGGCGCGCTCGCGCTTGGCTGCGCAGGGCCGGCGGCGGCGGCCGACTCGGGCATGGCGGGGACGGTGGAGATCGCGCGCGCCAAGTATCTCTGGTCGCAGAGCCCGCACGGCAAGCTGCTCGAGCGCATCCTCCCGCCCTCGATCGAGCCGCGCGAGCTGCCGGAGCCGCGGTCGGAGGGCGCGCGCCTGACCACGCGCTACTGCGTGCAGTGCCACTATCTGCCCAGCCCGCGGATGCACACGGCGGAGCGGTGGACGATCGTCGTCCCGCGCATGGTCTGGCGCATGCAGGGCCAGGGCAACCTGGGCGAGCTCATGAAGGAGATGATGGAAAACGTCGAGGCGCCGACCGAGCAGGAAACGACCGTGCTCACGCACTACCTGGGCAAGCACGGGCAGAATGAGATGGACCTGCATCATCCTGCCCTCAACAACGAGGCGGGAAAGAAGTACATCATCGCCTGCACCCAGTGCCACGCGCTGCCCGATCCCCGCCAGCACACGCGGCAGGAATGGCCCACCGTGATCGAGCGCATGAAGCGGCACATGGCGTGGGCGAACACCGTGGTGGGCGTGGATAGCCTCAGGACGGTGCCGGTGCTCGAGACGCAGGAGATCGTGCGCTTTCTGCAGCGTCACGCCCGCCCCGAAACCAAGAACAAGTGACGAGTACGGGTGACAAAATCCCCCCGCGCTTTGCGCACCCCCCTTTGACAAAGGGGGGGTAGGGGGGATTGGGTGACGAGATACAGGTGATGTACAACTCTTTACGGCATTTCCTTACCCGTAATCGTCACCATCACCATTATCTCGTCACCGCTAGCCGCCCATGAGAGCGATGCAGCTCGTCGCGCCGCGCTCGGTGGCGAACCTCACGCGGCGCGATGGACGCGTTACCGGCGCGGCTGTCCTTGTGCCCTGAAATACGGGTCAGCGCAGCGCGGAGACCGCCCACGGGATGACGATCGCGCCGACGATTCCGTGTAATCCCATCGCGAGCCCGGCGTAGGCCCCCGCCTCGGCATGCACGCTGAACGCGCGGGAAGTGCCGATGCCGTGGGCCGCCACCCCGATTGCGAATCCGCGCTGCCACCACTCCCGGCACCGCACGGCGTCGAGCACGAACCGGCCGAGCGCGGCGCCGAGGATGCCGGTCGTGACGGTGAATACCGCGGTGAGCGTGGGGGAGGCGCCGATGCGCTCCGCGACGCCCATCGCGATCGGCGCGGTCAGCGACTTCGCGACCATGCCCCCGACGACGGTCTCGTCGGCGCCGAGGAGCCGCGCGAGCAGGATGGCGCTCACGATGGAGGTGACGCCGCCGCCGACGAGCGCCGCCAGCACCGGCAGCAGGCGCCCGCGCAGGGACGGCAGACCCTTGTAGATCGGCACGGCGAGCGACACCGTCGCGGTGCCGAGCAGGAAATGCACGAACTGCGCGCCCTCGAAGTAGGTTGCGTAGGGCATGTCGAGCGCGATGAGGGTGAGGGCGATCAGCGTGACGGCAATCAGCACCGGGTTCGCGAGCGGATTCAACCGGGTGCGCTCGTAGATCATGACGCCGGCCTGGTACGCCGCCAGCGTCAGGATGAGCGCGAGCAGGGGGCTGCCCGAGAGGTAGACCCAGATCTCGTGAATGGCCGGGAGATCAGGCCGCATCGGACCCGCCCCGGGAGAGCAGCTTCGCGACGAGCGCGGACACTGCGACGGTCGCGATCACGCTGACGACCAGTGCCACGGCGATGGCGAGCGCCTGCCGCTGCAGGTGCGGCCAGAACAGCACGACCCCGACCGCCGCCGGCACGAACAGCACGCCGAGGTAGCGCATGAACGCGGCGGACACCAGCTCCACCCCTTCCGGCACCCCGCCGCGCCAGGCGAGGAACGCGAGCAGCAGCACGAGTCCGATCACCGGGCCGGGCACGAGCGGGAGGAAGAACTTCGCGATGACTTCCCCGACCCCCTGGAACACCAGGATGCGCACCAACCCGTCGATCATCGCCGCTGCTCTCCTTAGCCCCGGCGGCCCATGGCAAGCGTGACATCGAAGGTCGCAGCAAGGATGCCGTCCCTCGGTGCGGCGGTGACGGCGAGCCCCTCGGGGACACCGCGCTCGCGCGCGAAGTAGAGCTGCGTCACGAGCGTCCCATAGCCCTTCGCGCTCACGCGGTAATGGATGTGCCGCGGGCGGCCCGGGTACTCTCCGGGCATCACGGTGCGAAACGCATAGCGCCCCTCGGCATCCGTCCTCAGACTCGCCCGCAGCAGGCAGCCGGAGTCGTCCTGCCCGGATCCCACCTGGGTGTAGTTTCCGCGCGCGTCTGCTTGCCATACCTCGACCAGCGCACCAGCGAGCGGCGCGCAAT
>DASWIC010000280.1:0-2993 GCA_036397875.1 Burkholderiales bacterium | reverse complement strand
AGCCGGAGCCCGTAAAGGCGGAGCGGGCGGTCACGCCGGCGCCCGTCAAGGCCGTGCAAGCGGCAGCGGTCGCGAAGAAGAAGGCGAGAGCCGAGGAGATTGCGGCGAAGTCCGGCAAACCCGCCGCGGCGGCCAGGAAGGCCAAGGCCGGGAAGGCCGCGCGGACCGCGACGGCGGCGAAGGATGAGAAAGCCGGCGTCGGGAGCGCGATCAGCTCCTTCTTCAAGAAGCTCATCCCGGGCTCCGACGCCGCGCGCAAGAAATGAGCCTTCGATGCGGGATCGTGGGCCTGCCCAACGTCGGCAAGTCCACGCTGTTCAACGCCCTCACCAGGGCCGCGGTCCCGGCCGCGAACTATCCCTTCTGCACGATCGAGCCGAACGTCGGGGTGGTGCCGGTGCCGGACCCGCGCCTGCGGAGAATTGCGGAAATTTCCCGCTCCGCGAAGGTGACGCCGGCGGCGGTTGAATTCGTCGACATCGCGGGGCTCGTCGCCGGCGCCTCGAAGGGCGAAGGTCTCGGCAACCAGTTCCTCGCGCACATTCGCGAGACCGACGGGATCATCGATCTCGTGCGCTGCTTCGAGGACGAGAACGTCGCGCACGTCGCGGGCCACCTCGATCCCGTTGCCGACATCGAGACCATCCAGATGGAGCTCGCCCTGGCGGATCTCGCCACCGTGGACAGGGTGCTCGACCGCGTCGCGCCGAAAGCACGGTCGGGCGACCCCGAGTCGATCCGGTTCGAGGGCCTGCTCAAGCGCGTGCGCGAGCGCCTCGACCAGGGCAAACCCGCGCGCGGCCTCGCGCTGCAGGACGAGCAGCTGAAGCTGCTGCAACCGCTGTGCCTGATGACGACCAAGCCCGCGATCTACGTCGCGAACGTCGCCGAGGACGGGCTCAAGGGCAATCCGTTGCTCGACCGCGTGCGCGAGTTCGCGGCGAAGGAAGGCGCTCCCGTGGTGGCGATCTGCGCGGCGCTGGAAGCGGAGATGGCCGACATGGCCGAGGACGACAAGCAGGCGTTCCTCGCCGACATCGGGCTCGAGGAGCCCGGCCTCGACCGGGTCGTGCACGCCGCCTATGGACTCCTCGGGCTGCAGACCTTCTTCACCACCGGTCCCAAGGAAACGCGCGCCTGGACTATACACAAGGGCGAAACCGCGCCGCAGGCGGCCGGCGCGATCCACACCGACTTCGAGCGGGGCTTCATCCGCGCGGAAGTGATCTCGTGCGAGGATTTCATTGCGTGCGGGGGCGAGCAGGGCGCGAAGGAAGCCGGGAAGATGCGTCTGGAAGGCAGGGATTACGTCGTGCGCGAGGGGGACATCATCTATTTCCGGACGGCGCCCTGACACGCGCCGGAAGTGCCGCGTCGGCGCGTGCAGTGCCGTCTGCGTCGGATCGAACGGACGTGGACGCCGTTCATCCGGCGCGTTTTTCAGGCGGCGAGCGCCAGTCTCGGCCGCGCCGGAGCGAGCAGCGAAAGAACGATATCCTCGATGAGGCGGGCAGTGGCGCCGCCGCGGTCCAGGTGAGGGTTGTACTCGGCGATTTCCAGCGCGACGAACGACGGCTCGTGGGCGAGATGCGCGAGCGCCCGGCTGAGATCGGCGGCGCGGATTCCGCCCGTAACCGCGATACCGACGCCGGGCGCGTCCCGCGGGTCGATGGCGTCGAGATCGAGGGATACGCCGTAGCCGCCGGCGCCGCCGCCGGAGATGGCGAGTGCCTCGTCCATGACCTCGGCGAGTCCCCGGCGCCCCACCTCGCGCATCCGGAACACCCGCACGCCCAGGCCTTCGAGGAGCGCGGCTTCGCCGCTTTCGAAGCTGCGCACGCCGACCAGGCACACGCGCCGCGGGTCGAGGACCTCGATTCCCGCGGCGGCGAGCCGCGGCTCACCGTAACCCAGCAGACAGGCGACCGGCATCCCGTGCAGCATTCCGCTCGGGGTCGTCTCCGGGGTATGGGCGTCCATGTGAGCGTCTATCCAGACGAGCCCCAACGGCCCGAGCGGCGCGAGGGCCCGGGCGACTCCTTTCCACGTGCCGATCGCGCAGGAGTGATCACCGCCCAGAACCACGGGTAACCGGCCGCGCGAAATCAGGCCATGAGCGCGACGGCCGAGCTGTGCGCCGACGGCGCGGACTGCGGGTATCGGTTCGGTCCCGGGTGGCGGCTCGAGGGTAGCGCTCCAGGCGGCGTCGAGCCCGGAGCGCTGAAGCCGGGAAACAAGTCCACCTTTGCGCAGCGCTTCCGGCCCATCTGCGCAACGCGCATCGCGAGCGCCTGCGCCGCAGGCGACCCCGATGATGCGTACGGGCCGCTCTCCACGCAGGCGATGGGGCTGGTTGACGTCTATGCTTGCGCCTCCACCTCGGCTTCCGAGATTTCGCGTTTAGAGCGGCGCCGGCGGCGGAGGTTCAATCACGGCACAAACCCGTGACGCATCGTGTTCTCCGAAACCACGCGTGACCACAGGAACTGCTTGAGGTAGTCGGCCCCGCCTGCCTGCACGCCCGTGCCCGAGAGCTTCACGCCGCCGAAGGGCTGCGCGGCCACCTGCGCGCCGGTGATGCGCCGGTTGAGGTAGAGGTCTCCGACCCGGAAGCGCTCGCGCGCAGCCGCGAGGTGCCGCGGCAGCCGCGAGAACACGCCGCCGGTCAGCGCGTAATCCGAATCGACGGCGATGGTGAGCGCCTGCTCGAAACTCACGGCTTGCAGCACCGCGAGCACCGGCCCGAATATCTCCTCGCGGGCGAGGCGATGGTGGGGCTGGATGCCGGTGATGATGGCCGGCGGCACGTAGTATCCCTCGCCGGGTACCTTGCCCAGATAGGAGAGCCGCCCTTCGCGCTTTCCAGTCTCGATGTAGCGCAGCGCCTTCTCCTGCGCCTTGCGCGTGATGACAGGCCCGAACGCGTAGCGCGGGTCCTCGGGTGGGCCGTAGGGGTGGGCGTCGAGCGCGGCGGCGAGCCGCGCGACGAGGCG
>DASWIC010000279.1:0-12975 GCA_036397875.1 Burkholderiales bacterium | reverse complement strand
GAAGACGCCGCTCGGCCTGCAGCCGCGCTACGAGGACCTCGAGTGGGCCGGCCTCGAGAGCTTCTCCCGCGCGCGCTTCGAGGAGCTGACGCGGATCGAGCCCGAAGTGTGGCGCAAGGAAGTAACGGACCACGCCGAGCTCTTCGACAAGCTCAAGTCGCGGATGCCGAAGGAGCTCTACGCGCTACGGGAGCAGCTCGAGCGCGCGCTTTGATTCTCAGTTGATGGCAACCGGGCGGCCGGATTCCATCGACTGGATGATCGCCTCGAACGCGGCGATGGTGTTGACCATTTCCGCTGGCGTGATGGGGTAGCGCGCGCGGCCGCTCACCGCGTCCGCGAAGGCGTCCATTTCGGCGAGGATGGAATCCACCTTGGGGAATTCTCGCCGGTGCGTCTTGCCGCCCCGAGATCGCACGACCATCTCCGTCTCGCCGAGAGACTCGACCGACCCCTCGTCGCCGAAGACGTGCACCCGCCAGTAGATCGGGGAAGCCCGCACCAGGCCGAAATAGCCGCTGACGTTGCTCGTGAAACGGAACATCACCGATGCCGCATCGCGGGGATCGGGTCCACCCCGGTGCGTGATGACGCGGGCGGTGACTTCCGCCACAGGACCGCCGATCCCGACGAACGCATCGAGCAGGTGCATGCCGGTGCCGGTCATGCCGCCACCGGGTGACTCCGTAGGCAGCGCTCGCCACGCTGAGAAGTGCATGCCGGAGTTCTCGTTGCTGTAGTGCCCCTCGATATGCATGACCCGCCCCAGCGCGCCGCTCGCGAGGACGCGCCGCAGCTCGACCATCGAGGGCCAGAAGCGCTTGTTCTGCCCGACCCCGATCGGGACCCCCGCTTTCTTCACGGCGGCGATGGCGCGCTCGGCATCGGCTCGCTTCAAGGACAGCGGCTTCTCGCAGAACACCGGCTTGCCCGCCTGCGCGACGCGCACGATCTGATCGGCGTGGAGCGAATGGGGGGTTGCCAGCACGACGGCTTCCACGCGCTTGTCGGCTAGCGCCTGCTCGAGGTCGTCGCTCAGGGTGAAGCCGTTCGCTTCCGCGATCGGCAGAGCCGCGTCGATCTCCTTGCTGACGCCATGCACGAAACGCAGCTTCGCGCTCTTGCCCTGCACGCACTGGACGATGTTCTTGCCCCACCAGCCCAGGCCGATAATGGCAGCGTTAATCATCCGATTCAGAGTCCGGCGCGGCTCTTGCCCTTCACGGCCCTGTTGACGACGTTGACCGGCCATTCGCCGGTCAACACGCGCCGCACCTCTCCCGGGGCTCCAGCCTGCAGGCCCACCATCGCGGTTTCGCTGTACCAGGCGACGTGCGGATTGATGATCACGTTCTCCCGCCCTCGCAAGGGGTGCGGGTCGGGCAAGGGCTCGGGATCAGTGGTGTCGAGCGCGCAGCCGGCGATCTTCTTCGCATCGAGCGCGCGCACCAGCGCGGCGGTGTCCACCACGGGCCCGCGCGAACAGTTGATCAGGATTGCCCCGGGTTTCATCCTGGAAAACGCATCGTCGTTGATCATGCTGCGCGTCTGAGGCGTGAGGGGAGGGTGCACGGATATGAAATCCGATTCCTTGAACAGTTCGGGAAATTCCACTTTCTTCCCCGGCTCGCTGAACTGCCCTTCCTTGACATAGGGATCGGCGTAGAGCACGTGCATGCCGAAGGAAGCCGCGCGCAGAGCTACCTGCCGCGCGATGTTGCCGAAGCCAACCAGCCCCAAGGTGCGGCCTACCAGCCGGTAGAGCGGCTTGCCCGGTGGCACGGCCCAGGTCCCGGCGCGCACCAGCCGGTCGTAGAAGGCGATCTTGCGGGCGCTGTCGAGGAGCAGCGCCATCGTGTGCTCGGCCACTTCCTCGATGCAATAGGTGGGGTTGTTGGTCACGATGATGCCCGCTCGCGTCGCCGCTTCGAGGTCAATCGTGTCCACGCCGATGCCGTAGCGCGCGATGATCCTGCACTTGGGCATCTTCGCCATTGCGTCGGCCGTGATCGGGCCGGCGTAGGTGTTGAGCAGGGCGTCGCAATCCGCCGCCTGGGCCAGAAACTCCTCCGGCTTCTTGGTTTGCATGGGCACGAGGTCCGCGAGCCCCGCGAGAATCTTCTTCTCCACGTCCAGCGACTCCCAGACGTAGTCCGTCAGCACCACTTTCGCTTTAGCCATCTCAGCACCTTCTGAGCGAGAGACGAGTCACTTGTAGATCTCAGCGTTCCAGCAATTCGGCGGCTGCCGGCCTTCCAGCACCGCGATGATGTTGTCCACCACGACATTGGCCATGGATTCCCGCAATTCCTTGACGGCGCTCCCCAGGTGCGGCGTCAGCACGACATTCTGCATGCTGAGCAGCGCCGGCTCCACCCGGGGCTCGTTCTCGTAGACGTCCAGCCCGGCGCCCGCGATGCGCTTCTCGGTGAGGGCGCGTACGAGCGCCTGCTCGTCGACGATCGGGCCACGCGCGGTATTGACGAGGAAGGCGGTCGGCTTCATGAGGCTAAGCTCACGCTCGCCAACGAGGTGCCGGGTCTCGGCGTTTAGGGGGGCGTGGACCGAGACGAAATCGGATTCCGCGAGCAGCCGGTCGTAAGGCACGTACTCGAGGCCGGCCGCCCGCTCCTCGCTTTCCGGCTTGCGGCGCGGCGTCCAGTAGAGGGTGCGCATAGAGAAGCCTTGCGCGCGCTTCGCGACTGCGCGGCCGATGCGACCGCCCCCGCCAATGAGGCCGATGGTCTTGCCGTGAACCCACGCTCCCAGCAGATGGGCTGACTGCGCTCCGGGAAAGATTCCGGCGCGCACGAGCCGGTCGCCCTCGACCACGCGCCGCGCAACGGCGAGCAACAGCGCGAAGTGGATATCGGCGGTGGCCTCGGTCACGATCGGCGCGATGACGGTGACGGGGATGCGCCGCGCGGTAGCTTCCGCCACGTCGATGTCCGAGGGCGTGATCTTCATCGATGCGATCGCGCGCAGCTGCGTCCCGGCCGCAATCACATCGCGGTCCACGCGGTCATGAAGCAGGCAGAACAGGATGTCCAGCCCCGGCAGCTTCTCGAGCAGCTCGGTCTTGGTGACGATGTGGAGCGTGTCGGGATTGACCTCGACGTCGGCGACCGCGCGCAGGCGCGCAATGGCGCTTTCCGCCACGGGCTGGGTAATGAATATCCTGGGGCGCAATTGCTCCGCCCCCTCACCCTGCGCCCGCGGAGGGCGGAGCAGGTTCCAAGCGTATTGTGCTTGGATGCGACCCCGGAGCGGGATGCAGCGCCGCAATTGCCCGCGTGCTTACGTGCGCCTTCACGGTCGCATCCCCGGAGACCGGGGCCCCTGCTCCACGTTTCGGCGCACCTCTCCCCCAACTGGGGGCGAGGGGATTTTTTGAGCGCAGATGCGGCAGGCATAGTCCTCGAGCGCCTGCGCAGTGACGCCGACCGCGCGATGCTGGCGGCGGTTGTATTCCTCCGGCTCGAGCTCGGTGCGAAAGGAGTCGTTCAGGCGATTGATCATGTTGAACATCGCACAGGCGAGAGAGACCTCAACGATTTCCGCGTCGCTGAACAGCCGGCGCAGATCATCCCAGGCTGGGCCGCTCTGCTTGGCGGTATTCAGCGTCATCGCCTCGGACCACGCCAGCACGGCCTTCTCCCGTTCGTTGAATAGCGTGCTCGAACGGTAATCATCGCCCTGCAGTGCGCCGAACTCGGCGTCCGTCAGTCCCAGTGCTTGACCAAGCACCCGATTGTGCTCGGTTCAGTATCGGCAGCCGTTGATGGTCGAGGTCTTGAGGACCGCGAGGTTGCGGAGCCGCACGTCGGATACCGCCCCGGCCGTGGGCTGGCGCACGGCGGCGATGAACGGCAGCAGCCAGCGCGCCACGTACGGACTGTGCGCGAGAATGCGCTGCAGGTTTGCGGTGCGGCCGAGCATGCGGTTGGAGGCTTCGAACAGCTCCTTCGCGGCGCCGGCCGCTTCCTCGTCGCTGATGCCTCGGATTCTTTGCGTCACGTACTGCTCCTCACCGAGTCACGGGTCTAACGCATCCAGCGCACGACCCCCGCCACGCCGTCCACCGCCACCTGGGTGCCGTCGGGGATCTGCAGGGTGGCGCCCGGCACGCCCAGCACCATGGGGACGCAGCGCTCCCGGGCGAGCGAGGCGAGGTGGGAGGTGCTGCCGCCGAGCTCGGAGACGACGCCGGAAACGGTGGCGAGCACCCGTCCCAGCGCAGGGCCGGCCATCCTCGTCACCAGCACGTCGCCCGGGCCGATGCGCGAGAGCTCGCATTCGCAGTTCACCACGCAGGCGCGGCCCGTGCCCCAGCCCACGCCCGCCGGCTGGCCGCGCAGGCGCGGCTGGCGCAGCCAGATCGGGTCCCGTGGCTGGGACGATGGGTTGTTGTCGAGATGGAGCGGGCGCGCCTGCAGCAGCTTGATGCCATGCTCGTCGAGCGCCCATTCGATCTCGACGGGCATCCCCATGAGCGCTTCGACCCGGAGCATGAGCTGCCCGAGCTCCCGCACCTGCGAAAATTCAAGGCACGTCCCGCGGGCCCTTGACGGCCGCGACAACCTCGACTGGTGGACGCAGGTCGCCTGGTGATAGCTCGTGCCGGCGTGGGTCTCGTGCACGGCACCGTCGCGGCCGAGCGTGTAGCGGTCGGGGGCGACCTCGCCCTGGGCGATCGCAGAACCGAGCCCGGGCGTCGCATTGATCAGCATGCCGCCTTCCGCCGTCTGGCTCAGGCCGCCGCCCGCCGCCCGCGCCGCCACCAGGGGCTGCAGCAACAGGGCCATGGCCGTCTGCGCCGGATCGACATCATGGGTGGCCATGTAGCGCAGTGCGCGCGGAGCCCACAGCGCCGCCCAGCATGCGCGCACGGCCGTGAGGAAGTCCTCCTGGTCGTTCAGGCCGAGGTAGCTCTCGAACTGTCCCGCGAAGCTCGATCCATGGCGGTCCTCGACCAGCGCCGATGACCGCACGACCCCGGGCACCGCGCCGTTCCGGGTCACGGCGCGCCACGCCAGGAGCAACGGCTCGCGGACCTCCGGAATGACCGGCTGCTCCATCAACTGCATGCGCAGCCGCAGGGCGCTGCGTCGCGCAATGGCGTCATCCGCCCCAAATACCTCGCGCGCAGTCTGTTCGAGCCCAAGGGCCGCCAGTTGCGCCCGATAGGCGTCCGCAACAACGCAATAGCCGTCCGGTATCGGCAGAGCCGCGCGGCCCAGCGCGGCAAGATTGGCGGCCTTGGGCCCGACGCGGGCGGCGTCGGCCGCCTCCGGCGACGACAGGGATATTACGTTTGCCATCCTCTACCTGGACCAGCCGAGCGACGAATAGCCCGGCATGGGGTCGACCACGGTGATCTGCTCGACCGGGAAGTTGGAGATCAGCTCGACACGGTCCTTGTGCACGATCAGCATCTCCTCGATGCGCACGCCCCATTCGAACTGCTTGCCATGCTGGGTCTCGAGCGCGAACACCATGCCGTCCTTGATCTCGACCGGATGATCGAGCGACCAGATGCGCGAGATGACCGGCTGGTCGTATTGCGCGAGCCCGAGGCCGTGGCCCCACAGGTTGGCCGCGGCCTGGTCCTCCTCGGCGTAGCCCCAGGCTTCCTTGGCTGAAGGCCACTTCGAGGCGATTTCACGCGTCGTGGTGCCGACCTTCACGGCCTTCATGGAATCGTAGAGCCACTTGAGCGCGGTCGCGTAGATGTCCTTCTGCTCCCGGGTCGGCTCCTTGCCGGCGCAATAGGTGCGGTAATAGCACGACTTGTAGCCGTTCCAGGTGAGGGCGGCGAGGTCCATGAAGACGATCTCGCCGGGCTGGACGATGCGGTCCGAGAAATTGCGCCAGTTGGGCCAGGTATTGGGACCGGAGGAGACGATCACATCCTCGACGTCCTCCATCCCGGGAATCGAGTAGAGGAACTCCATGATGTGCGCCGTCAGCTGGTTCTCGGTGCGGCCGGGCTTCAAGAACTTCATGAATTCCCAGTGCGCGGCGTCGCCGATGGCGCCCACCATGCGCAAGGCTTCCTGCTCGTCCTCGTTCTTGACCGCGCGCGCCTCCATCATCGGCGTCATGCCGTCGCTCCAGTCGATTTTCTCGTCCTTGAAGATCTGGATCATGTTGATGTCGACGAAATCCACGCCGAGCTTGCCGCCCGCGATGTTCGCCTTCTTCATCTCCTGCTTGATCGCGTTGGTGAATTTCTTCACCTGCTGGGTGGACGCCGGGCCCGCGGCGCCCTTGATCCAGGCGTAGGACCAGCGCACGTGGTCCTTGGGGAGCCACGGCGAATGGCGGTTGACCTGCGCGCCGATATCCCCCTGCTCGAACAGGACCGGCGCGTCGTCGCCGCAGAGCAGGCAGTAGCGCAGCCCGGGTTTCAGGCGGTTCCAGCCGGGGGTGAGGGTGCCGGTGATGTAGCGCACGTTCTCGTCATACATGCAGAGCATCGCGGCGAGCCCGTGCGCCTTCATGCGCTCACGGGCCCGTTCCGTGCGGTACTTGCGCAGACGGTCCCAGTTGATGCGCTGCTGCCAGTCCAGCCCGACCATGCCGAAATTCGCCATCTCGTTCTCCAGTCCGTCTGTATGTCTTTAGTGGGGAAGGGGAGGTCATTCCGTCCGGATGTTCGCGTCTTTGATCACCTTGCTAAAGCGCGCGGTTTCCGCTTTCACGAATGCGACGAAATCCGCCGGCGATTGGCTGGGCACGATTGATACGCCGGTTTCGCCGAGACGCTTGGTCACGCGGGGGTCCTTCATCATTGCGGTTCCAACCTGGAACAGCCTGTTGACCACCGGTTTCGGCGTGCCCTGGGGCACGAACAACCCTTGCCACGACCCGACCACCAGGTTGAGCCCCTGCTCGCGCATCGTCGGAATTTCCGGGTAGGCGGGATTGCGCTCGGGCGAGATCACGGCCAGCATCCGGATGCGGCCCTGCTTGGCGAAATTGACGGCGGAGGAAAACGTCACGAACATCATGTGGAGCTCGTTGGCCATGAGCCCGATCATCGCCGGCCCGGCGCCGCCCTTGTAGTTGATCTGCACGGCGTTGGTGCCGGTGTTGTGCAGGAACTGGATCGTCTCCAGCGTGTTCGCGCTGCTGGGCGCCGGCGCTCCGTAATTGAGCTTGCCGGGATTCGACTTGAGGTGGGCGATGAGCTCCTTCACGTTCTTCGCGGGCACCGACGGGTGCACGACGAGGCAGCCGGGCACATCCACGACCTGGGTGATGGGAATGAGGTCCTTCAGCGGGCGGAAGGGGAACTTGGTGTAGAAGTTGGGGTTGATGGCCATCGTGCCGATATTGCCGAGCAGGAAGGTATAGCCGTCCGCGGTCGCCCGCACGGCGACCTCCACCCCGATGTTGCCCGCGGCGCCGCCGCGGTTGTCCACCACCACCTGCTGCTTGAGCAGGTCGGCCATGGCCGGCTGGATGATCCGGCCGACCGTGTCGGACGCGCCGCCGGGCGCAAACGGCACGATCATGCGCACCGGGCGCGTGGGGTACTGATCTTTTTTTGCCTGTGCGAATGCCTGCGTTGCCGGAAACAGGCTGGCGGCGAGCAGGATCGGCACCAGAGTGCGTTGCAGTTTCATGACAAGGTCCTCCTGATTGTTAGCGCTTGACTGGCGGGTATTGCCGGCAGCAGCAGGCGAGGGGCCATGCTACCACCCGCATGAACGGTATTGTCGCCGGCATTGTAATCGGCGCTGTGATGGGGAATCGAGCTTGGACATGAGCTGGCCGGCAGTCGCGGGCAGTCAACCGGCCTGCTTCATGTCGTCAGGCGTAATCGGCAGCTTGACCGGACGCTTGAGCCGCGCCGAGAGATCGATCGCCTTGGTCAGCATCAGGCGGTTGTGCCCTTCGCGGGCCGTCGCGTGCTGAGTCGTCACGCCGATTGCCACGCGGTTCAGCCAGGAATTGGTCTCTTCGCGCATGGGGCCGCGCAGCTCTCCGAGCGCCATGTCGCCGACCGGGTAGCTCGTCAGGAAATCCACGTGGCGGCGCTTGTCGGGCGAATATCCCTCGGCCTGGATCAGGTTCGTGGCCAGAACCATGTCCCGGTGCGTATCGTCGATGGTGAGGACGCCTTCGGTGCCGACGGCGCCGATCTCGAGGCTATAGACGGCGCCCGGCCAGATCTCGGGCAGCGCCCAGGAGATCACCCCGTGGTAGATCGCGCCGTCGTCGAACGTGATGGTGTAGCCGGTGCCGTCGACGCCCTGCCAGGTCGGGCCGAGGGCCTTGTTCACCGAACGTGCGTAGACTTCGACCGGCTTCTTCGCTTCCATCAGCCACATGACGAGGTCGAGCGCATGCGTGCCGGAGATCACCATCGGTGTCACTTCCGAGCGGTTGTCGCTGCGCTTGTAATTGTCGATGGCGACCAGCCGGTTCATGAAGGCGCGCGAGGTGACCATCGTGACCTCGCCGAGCGCACCGGATTTGACTTTTTCCTTGGCCACGAGCCAGCGACGGCGGAAGCGCTGGGTGTAGCCGAGCACGGCATCGACGCCGGACTTCTCGATGGCCGTGAGCGTGGCTGCAGATTCTGCGAGATCCGTGGCAAGCGGCTTCTCGATCAGCATCGGGAGCTTCCGCTCCGCCGCGTAAACAACGGGATCAACGTGCAGATGCTCATCCGTGGAGACGACCACCGCGTTGACCTCAGGCCGCGAGAGCAGCTCGCGAAAATCGGTGGTGACAAAATCCGCGCCGCACTTTTCCCGCACGATCTCGCCGCGTTCGGGGTTGATCTCGGCCAGGCCGATCCAGTCGACCTCGGGGTGGCGGGCGGCAAGCTCGCCGCGGATCAGCCCGACGCGCCCCGCGCCGACGATGGCGAGGCCGATGCGCTTGGGCTTCTTCTTCATAACAAATTCTTACCGAACCGCGGCGGCGGACGCGCGTGATTCAGGCAGGGGCAGATTGACCGGCTGGCGGCGCTCGGCTGAGAGGTCGGCCGCGATATAGACCTCCATCACCTGGCGCGCCTGCTCGGGGGTGACCAGCACCGGGCGGTCGCAGGCAACCGCCTCGAGAAAATGCACCGTCTCGGCCTTCATCGGTCCCGCGTAAGCGTGATCGACGAATTCCCCGGGCATGGAAGACATCGGAAGGCGCATGCCCTCGCGTACGGTGTTCAATACGACATCGCGGTGGCTCTCGTCCACCAGCAGCGCCCCCTCCGTGCCGATCATCTCGATCCACGTGGTGGAAAAATTCGGGTATCCGGGCGGCAGGCTCCAGCCCGCGTTGATGACGAAAGAGAGGCCGCTATCCATGATGACGGTGATGAGCTGAGTGTCGGGAATGTCCGCTCCCGTCGCTTCCCGCATCGCCCCGTAGTTGACCGTTGAATACACCTGCACCGGCTTGGCGGGCTCCAGGCACCACAGCACGAAGTCAAGGTCGTGAGTGGCCTCCATTGCCGCGGGGGAGAGCCTGGTGCGCCCCGTGATCTTCTTGCCCAGGCCGCGCGTGACATGGCGGCTCACCAGCGCGCTCACTGGCTTCCCGATGGTGCCGTCGGCAATGGATTTCCTGACGTAGGCAAACTTCGGATTGAAGCGCTGGGAGTAGCCGATGGTGAACTTGAGCTGGTTCTTGCGCGCGAGCGCAATCAGCTCGTCGGCTTCGTGCAGCTCGATCGCGATCGGTTTCTCCAGAAACACGTGCTTGCCCGCGAGCAGGCACTCGCGCGCCATGGGGTAGTGATGGGTCTCCGGGGTCGCCGAGATGAAATAGGCATCGATCTCACGGATCTTCAGCAGCTCACGGTAATCGGCGGTCGCGGTCCTCGCGCCGGTCGCTTTAGCGATTTCCGCCAGGCGCTCGGGCCTGACTTCCGCAAGATGGAGATTCCCGACGACGGGGTTGGCCGCGCAGGTTTCGGCGCGGATCCCGCCGCACCAGCCGGTGCCGATGATGCCGACATTGATTTGCTTCACCCGCCCTCCGGGGGGAACTGACGCGAAATCGGAACGAGACTACGTCGCATTAGAGCAGTCCACATCCTGCAACTGCACGTGCGGAGAATTGTCCGCCACGCGGCGCGATGTTAGCATTGGACGCACCTCCGCACCAGCCGGTATTCCGCCAGGAGCCCCGTGTCGTGTCGCCGCCCGACCGTGAGTCGTGAATCATGATCCGTGTCAGGACCGTCGGGCAGATCGGCCTCGGGATCATGGGCGGCGCGTTTGCGCGACACCTGCTCGCAGCCGGCTACAACGTCGTCGGTTACGACATCGCGCCGGGGCCGATGCGAGCCCTGACGAGAATGGGCGGGCGCACCGCGCGGTCGTGCGCCGAGGTCGCGGCGCGAGCGTGGATGCTCATCACTTCATTGCCCTCGCCGGCGGCGATGGAGGAGGCGTTCTTCGGCAAGCAGGGACTCGCCGCCGGCGCCCGTCCCGGCACCATCGTGATCGAGGCCAGCACGATGACGCTCGAATTGAAGGAAAGCCTGCGCCGGCGGCTTGCGCGCAGGCGCATCATCCTGCTCGACTGTCCGATCAGCGGCACCGGCGCCCAGGCCGCGGCGAAGGACATCGCGGTCTACGCCAGCGGCGAGCGGCGCGCATTCAACCGCTGCCGCAGGGTATTCGACGGCTTCGCGCGCTCGACCTATTACTGCGGTGAATTCGGCGTCGGCTCCAAGCTCAAATTCGTCGCCAACCTGCTCGTGACGATACACAATCTCTCCACCGCCGAGGCGATGGTGGTGGGGGAGAAAGCGGGCATCGACCTGGGGCTGCTGTACCGGGTCATCGGCGACGGCGCGGGATCCTCGCGCATGTTCCAGGTGCGGGGCCCGATGATGGTGCGGGGCCGCTATACTCCGGCCCACATGAAGTCGAAAATCTACCAGAAGGATATCGACATCATCCGGGCGTTCGTGCGGCGCCTGAAATGCCCCACGCCGCTCTTCGAGGGCAGTATCCCGGTTTATTCCGCGGCCCTCAGGCAGGGTTTTGCCCTGGAGGACACCGCGGCCATACACTCAGTCTTGCGAAAACGCGCCGGTTTGCGGGGAAGAACCCCCACGCGCACCACACGGAAAGGAAGATAGATGGCAATGGAAGGAACCTTGAGACCCGGAGCGCAGGCAGCCCACCTCGCGCTCAACATGAAGCTGCTCGGCCACAACGAGCTTGCCGGTTTTGGCGGCGTCGGCGAGGGCATGAACATGCAGGCCGCGCCGGACGGGCGGCGGATATTGTGGCTCGCGCATGAATCCGCGCCCAAGAATTTTACCGCGGTGGACGTGACCGACCCGCGCAACCCGAAGATGGTGGTCCAGACCGATCTCCCGCACGCCGACGTGCGCTCGAACTCGCTCGACGTCGTGGGCAATACGATGGCGGTCGCGTACCAGACCAAGAAGTGGGGCCTGAAGCCGGCGGGCATGGACCTCTTCGACATCAGCAAGCCGGAAGCGCCGAAGCTCATCGCGCACCTCGACCGGTCGGGCCCGGGCTCGCGGGGCGCGCACTGCGTATGGTTCACCGACGGCGAGTACGTCCATCTCACATCCGGTGCGGCCGATTTCGAGCCGAGCAACCCCAAGGACGACCAGTTCTACCAGATCATCGACGTGCGCAACCCGTCGAAGCCGGTGGAAGTCGGGCGCTGGTGGCTGCCCGGCACGCGCAAGGGCGATCCCGAGGGTCCGCTGCCGCGGCACCCCCGCTTCGACGGCGGCTACCGCCCGCACAACACCAACGTCTACCCGCAGCGGCCGGATCGCGTCTACATCGGCTACATCGACGGCGGCACGGTCATCCTCGACATCTCCGACAAGACGCGCCCCAAGCTCGTCACCCGCTGGCGCCATTCGCCGCCCTTCAATGGTTTCACGCACACGGTGATGCCGCTCTTCAACAAGAACGGAACCATCATCATCACCGACGAGTGCGTGAGAGACGGCGGCGAGGACTGGCCCAAGCTCGGGTGGGTGGTGGACGGGCGCGAGGAGACCAACCTCGTGCCGGTCGCCACGCTGCCCCTGCCACCGCTCGAGGCGTTCGTGAAGCGCGGCGGGCGCTTCGGCGCGCACAATCTGCACGAAAACCTCCCGGGGCCCTGCTCGTGGCGGTCCGACCACATCGTGCTCGGCACGTTCTTCAATGGCGGCGTGCGCGCGTTCGACGTTTCCAACCCCCTTCAGCCCAAGGAGATCGCGTATTTCGTGCCCGGGACGCCGCGCCTTGCGCCCAAGGGCTCGTCCCAGATAAACGACGTGTTCGTGGATGACCGTGGGATAGTGTTCGCGGTCGATCGCTTCGGCGGCGGTGTCTACTGCCTGGAGATGAATATCTAGCGATGCTGGCTACGCGCGATGCGCTGGCGGGACTGATACCGGTCTCGATCATCACCGGCTTCCTCGGAAGCGGCAAGACGACGCTCGTCAACCGCCTGCTCAAGCGGCCCGAGATGAACCGGGTCGCCGTGATCGTGAACGAGCTGGGGGAGATCGGCGTGGACAATGAACTCGTCGAGGTGTCCTCCGAGCAGATGATGCTGCTCAACAACGGGTGTCTCTGCTGCGTGCTGCGCGGCGATCTCCAGGAGACGCTGCGCGATCTCTTCGTCAAGCGGCGCATTGGGGAGATCATCGATTACGACCGCGTGGTCATCGAGACCACGGGGCTTGCCGATCCGGCGCCGGTGATGCAGACGTTGCTCACGGACGCCATGCTGCGCGACCAGTACCGGCTCGATTGCGTGGTCACGCTGGTCGACGCGGTCAATGCGCCGGGACAGCTCGCGCAATTTTCGGAGCCGGTCAAACAAGTGGCGCTCGCCGATCGGCTGGTCGTGACCAAGACGGACCTCGTTGCGGAGCAGCCGCTGGCGGCCCTCACGGAGCGGCTGCACGAGATCAATCCCCGGGCGCCGCTACGCATTGCGACGAATGGCGAAATCGAGCTGGCA
>DASWIC010000278.1:0-9069 GCA_036397875.1 Burkholderiales bacterium | reverse complement strand
GATGGTGTCGCTGCCGTGGAAGAAGAAGAGCAAGATCAACACCGACCTCGGCGCCGCCGAGAAGGTGCTGAACGAGGACCACTACGGCCTGGAGAAAGTGAAGGAGCGCATCGTCGAGTACCTGGCCGTGCAGCAGCGCGTTGACAAGCTGAAGGCCCCCATCCTGTGCCTGGTCGGCGCCCCCGGCGTGGGCAAGACCTCGCTCGGCCAGTCGATGGCGCGCGCGACCAACCGCAAGTTCGTGCGCATGTCGTTGGGCGGCGTGCGGGATGAGGCGGAGATCCGTGGCCACCGGCGCACCTACATCGGCTCGATGCCCGGCAAGATCCTGCAGAACATGACGCGGGTCGGCGTGAGGAACCCCCTGTTCCTGCTCGACGAGGTGGACAAGATGGGGATGGACTTCCGGGGCGATCCGGCGAGCGCGCTGCTGGAAGTGCTCGATCCCGAACAGAACCACACCTTTGTCGACCACTACGTCGAGGTCGAGTACGACCTCTCGGACGTCATGTTCGTGTGCACGGCCAACACGCTCAACATCCCGCCGGCGCTGCTCGACCGCATGGAAACGATCCGGCTCTCGGGCTACACCGAGGATGAGAAGGTCAACATCGCGTTGAAGCACCTGCTGCCCAAGCTCATGAAGAACCACGGGTTGAAGCCCGAGGAACTCGCCATTTCCGAAAGCGCGGTGCGCGACATTGTCCGCTACTACACGCGGGAAGCCGGGGTGCGGGCGCTGGAGCGGGAGCTTTCCAAGATCTGCCGCAAAGTGGTGAAAATGCTGGTGGGCGACGGCGTGGAGCGCAAGGTGGCGGTCTCAGCCCGCAACCTCGACAAGTACCTGAGCGTACGGCGCTATAGCTACGGCATGGCCGAGAAGAAAAACCAGGTCGGGCAGGTGTCAGGCCTGGCCTGGACGGAGGTGGGCGGGGAACTCCTCACCATCGAGGCGGCCATCATGCCCGGCAAGGGCAAGATGACAACCACCGGCAAGCTGGGTGAAGTGATGCAGGAATCGGTGCAGGCGGCGCTCTCGGTCGTGCGCAGCCGTTCCCGGCGCCTCGGCATCCCCTCGGACTTCTACCAGAAGAACGATATCCACATTCACCTGCCGGAAGGCGCCACGCCCAAGGACGGGCCCAGCGCCGGCATCGGCATCTGCACCGCGATGGTGTCCGCGCTGACCGGCAATCCGGTGCGCTCCGATGTGGCGATGACCGGGGAGATCACGCTGCGGGGCGAGGTGCTCCAGATCGGCGGCCTCAAGGAGAAGCTGCTGGCGGCGCACCGCGGGGGCATCAAGACCGTGCTGATCCCGGAGGAAAACGTGAAGGACCTCGCGGAAATCCCCGATAACGTCAAGAATCGGCTCGACATTCACCCGGTGAAATGGATCGACAGCGTGTTCGAGATGGCGCTCGAGCGCAAGACCGAGGCGCTCGCGGACGACGATGTCCCGCCGGCGCTGCCGCCGATCACGGAGGCGCCCGCGCCCGCGGCGATCAAGCACTAGCCTGAAGGGCGTGACCCTTCGACAGTGCTCAGGACAGGCCGGTGACCAGTGATTGGTGACTGATGCTTGTCAAGGAAAAGGGCGGCGCGGCCGCCCTTTTTCTTGTACGGCGGACAGTCGAGGCATTCGCGCGTCTCATCGCCATTGACGAATGATTGCCGGCCATGAGGCAACGGACTGCCTGGCGCGAGCCATTCGCTTACTTGCTCAACCACTTAATTCGTACTTCTCGATTGACTTCTTGAAATCGCATTCACTCACGCGTTGATTTTGCGCGGCGTTTCGAGATCCATCGCGCGCAGGCGCAAAAATTTTCTCGAGTTGCTTGACACCGGCGTCACGCGCTTGCTATAAAGAAGCCGGCGCAATTCACCTCGGCATTCGCCGACATACCAACTGAAAAGACAATTTCGCAGCCGCCCTTGATGACTGAAGGTGCGGCCGCGCGGGGGATTCGTTTCTCACCATTCCGCAGAGGGGACAACAATGAATAAATCCGATCTGGTTGAAGTCGTGTCGAAGTCCGCGGGCATTTCCAAGTCCGCCTCGGAGAAGGCGCTCGACGGCGCAATCGGCGCAATCACGGGAGCACTGAAGAAGGGGCAGTCCGTCACGCTCGTCGGCTTCGGCACATTCCGCGTCGGCAGGCGCGAGGCGCGCGCCGGCCGCAATCCGCGCACCGGGGAGGAGATCCGCATCAAGGCCGCGAAGGTTCCGAAGTTCAGCGCTGGCAAGGCATTGAAAGACGCTGTAAACTAGCGCCCGCGGCAGCAGCAGGGCGGGTTCTTGATTGGGGTGGGCGCGCTGCCTTGCGCCTGCCCCAAATTGCTTCCAGGCGCCGCCGCAGTGTCAGTTTTAAGGGTGCTTAGCTCAGCTGGTAGAGCGTCGCCCTTACAAGGCGAAGGTCGGGAGTTCGAGACTCTCAGCACCCACCAGACCGTAAATCCGGACACCAATATGGTGCCGGTTTACGTCCGCGGGATGGAACGGACGCACAAAACGGAACGGGAGCTGCGGCTCTGTTGTCGAACAGCCGTTCATCCCGCGGAAAGAGATGAAGGAGCGGTAGTTCAGTTGGTTAGAATGCCGGCCTGTCACGCCGGAGGTCGCGGGTTCGAGTCCCGTCCGCTCCGCCACATAGCGAAAAGGGCGAACGCATTTCGCCCTTTTTTGATAAAGCGTGATTCGTGAATCGACTCGCACCACCCCCGCCGCTTCGCGGCGACCCCTCCTCGGCAAGGAGGGGAGTTGTCTAGATCACGAATCACGATTCACGCATTTTGAGAATATATGTTTGACTTCGTCACAAAAAACAAGCGGCTGATCCAGGTCATCCTGTTCCTGATCTTCCTGCCGTTCGCGTTCTTCGGGGTCGACGCCTATTTCCGCGGCGGCGGCGTCGGCCAGGCGGTAGCGCGGGTGGGCGACTACAGCATCTCGCAGGAGGAATTCGGTCGGGCCCTGCGCGATCGGCAGGACGCGCTGCGGAACGTGGCGCAGGGACGCATTGATCCCGCCATGCTGGACAGTCGCGAGGTGCGCCAAGCGACACTCGAGAGCCTGATCCGGCGGCGCCTGCTGCTCGAGGGCGCGCTGCGCGCGGGGGTCACGCTGAGCGACGAGCGGCTGCAGGAAATGATCGGCAAGCAGCAGTTGTTCCAGGACGAGACCGGAAAGTTCTCGCTGGAGCGCTACCAGCAGTACGTGAGGACCGAGGGGATAACGCCGGTGGCCTTCGAAGCGCGGCTGCGGCAGGACATCATCCTGGGGCATTTTGCGGACGGCTATGCCGACACCGCCTTCGTGCCGCGCTCGGTCGTCGAGCGCCTGGCGCGGCTCCTCTCGCAGCAGCGCGAGCTGAGCCAGTACGTGCTCGCGCCGGAGAAATTCCTGGGGCAGGTCACGCTCGCGGCCGATGCCGCGAAGCAGTATTACGATGCGAATCCCGGCGAGTTCGGGATACCCGAGCGCGTGCGGGTCGAGTACCTGACGCTCTCGGTGGATAAGCTCCAGCAGCAGGTGCGGCTGGATCCGGCCGAGGTCGGGAAATACTACGATGCGAATCGCCGCCAGTTCGAGGCCCAGGAATCGCGCCAGGCCGCCCACATCTTCGTGAGCGCGGACGCGGCCGCGGGCGCCGAAGCGAGGCAGAAGGCGCGAGCGCGGGCCGAGGCGCTCTACCAGGAGCTGCAGAAGGCGCCGGGGGGCTTTGCCGAGATGGCGAAGACGCGCTCCGAGGATCCCGGGTCGGCCGCGAACGGCGGCGATCTGGGATACATCGATCGCGGCTCGATGAAAGACGTGCCGGCGTTCGAGGCGGCGCTTTACAAGCTCAAGCCGGGCGAGATCTCGACGCCGGTCGAGACCAGCCTCGGCTATCACATCATCCGGCTGACGGCGGTCCGTCCGGGCCAGTCCAAGGGTCTCGAGGAGGTGCGCGCCCAGATCGAGCAGGTGCTCAGGAAGCAGCATGCGGCGAAGCGATTCGCGGAGCTCGCGGACAGTTTCAGCAACACGGCCTACGAGCAGTCGGAGAGCCTCAAGCCGGCGGCGGAGCTCATCGGCATGGCGCCGCAGGTCAGCGACTGGATGACGCGCTCCCGCGCCGCCGAGCCGCTGCTCAACAACGCCCGGCTGCTGGCGACGGTGTTCTCGGACGAGGTGCTGAAGAACCGGCGCAATACCGAGGCGATCGAGGTCGCGCCGGGCACGCTGGTCGCGGCCCGCGTCGCCGAGCACAAGCCCGAGACCGTCCAGCCGTTCGAGGAAGTGCGCGCGGCACTGGAAAAGCGGCTGGCGCTGCGCGCGGCAGCCCGGCTCGCGGTCGAGGAGGGGCGGCGCCTGCTCGGCGAATTGAACCAGGGGAAGAAGAACGTTCAAATCGCGTGGAGCAATCCGCAGCTCGCGGCACGCAATGCGTTCAAGGGCATTCCCGAGCCGGTGGTGCGACGGGCGTTCCAGCTGGACGTGTCGAAGCTCCCCGCCTATGCCTCCGTGGAGAACCCGCAGGTCGCCTATACGCTGGTGCGTGTAAGCCGCGTACAGGAGGCGGCGGACCTTCCAGCCGAGACGACCGATGAGATTTCGAGCGCGCTGCGCCGCGTCCTGGCGCAGGAAGCCATGGCGGCGTACCTGGCGAACCTGAAGCAGGGCATCGGAGTGACGTTCAACGCGGAAGTGCTGGAGAGGAAGGACGAGGTTGCGCCACCCCCCGTTCCCGTCGGCGACCCGGACCGGCCCGCTCCCCGGCGCCGCGGCGGGTTTTGACGGGACGGCGCGCGGTCGTCACGCCTCCGCGCGCATGCCGCCCACGACGGTATTGAATCCGCAATCGACGTAGGTGATCTCCCCGGTGATGCCGGCCGCGAGGTCGCTCATGAGAAAGGCCGCGGCATTGCCCACGTCGTCCGTCGTCACATTGCGCCGGAGCGGGGAGTTCTCCTCGACGAATTTCAGGATCTTCCCGAATCCGCTGATACCCGCGGCCGCCAGCGTCTTGATCGGCCCCGCCGATATGCCGTTGACCCGGATGCCCTTCGGCCCGAGATCCTGCGCGAGGTAGCGCACGGCGGCTTCCAGGCTCGCCTTCGCCAGACCCATCACGTTGTAGTTCGGGACCGAACGCGCCGCGCCGAGGTAGGTCAGCGTCAGCAGCGCGCTCCGGCGGCCCTCCATCAGCGGCAGACCGGCCCTGGCGAGCGCCGCGAAGCTGTAGGCGCTGACGTCATGGGCGATGCGAAACGCCTCACGTGTCAGCCCGTCCAGGAAATCGCCCTTGAGCGCCTCGCGCGGAGCGTAAGCGATCGAATGCACGATGCCGTCCAGGCCGCCCCACTGCTTGCCCAGCTCGACGAACAGCGCGTCGATTTCCCCGTCCTTGGCGACGTCGCAGGGAAGCACCGGCGTGCGGCCGAACGGCCGCGCCAGCTCCTCGACGCGCGCGCGCAGCTCTTCATTCTGGAAGGTGAAAGCGAGCGTTGCGCCCTCGCGTGCCAGCGCTTTCGCGATGCCGTGGGCTATGGACCGGTTGGAGAGGACACCGGTGACAAGGATTTTCCGGTCCTGAAGGAATCCCATTTGTTCCTGGCGTTGTTCTTGGTCGGGAACTGTGGTTGCGCCATTATAACGAGAAGTGACGCTTCGCCCCGTCACGGCTTTGGTAGTATTTACCGATGCCTTCCCCCGCCCTCCGAGTCGTGCTGATCGCCGCCGGGCTGGCGGCAGGCTGCAGCGGGGCGCCCTGGAACAGTCCCTATCCGGTCGCCGAAGACGGCGCCAACATCCTTTACACCTCGTTCTCGGAGCGTCCCAAGCACCTCGACCCGGTGCAGTCCTACAGCGAGAACGAGTACGTGCTGATCGCGAATATCTATCAGCCGCCATTGCAGTACCACTATTTCAAGCGTCCCTACGAGCTGATTCCGTTTTCCGCCACGGAAGTGCCGCGGGCGCAGCTCTTCGATGCCGGGGGTCGGCGCCTTCCCGACTCCGCGGACGCGGATCAGGTGGCCTACAGCGATTACCTCGTCCGCATCCGTCCGGGCATCCTCTTCCAGCCTCATCCGGCGCTGGCGCAGGACGCGCAGGGCCGCACCGCGTACCACGACCTCGAGGCGGACGGCCTCTCCGGCATCCGCGCCATCGGGGACTTCAAGCTGACCGGCACGCGCGAGCTCACCGCCGCGGACTACGTGCACCAGATCAAGCGCCTCGCGCACCCCCGCCTGCATTCGCCCATCATGCAGCTGATGGGCGAGTACATCGTCGGGCTGAAGGAGCTTGCGGCGGAGCTTGCCCGGGCGGACAAGGCACTACCCAAGGGCGGTTTCCTCGACCTCGCGCGCTTCGAGCTGGCCGGCGCGCAGGCCGTGGACCGCTATACCTACCGCATCCGCGTGCGCGGCAAGTACCCGCAGTTCGTCTACTGGCTGGCAATGCCGTTCTTCGCGCCGATCCCGCCCGAATCCGACCGCTTCTACGCCCGGCCCGGGATGGCGGAGCGGAACATCTCGCTCGACTGGTTTCCCGTCGGCACCGGCCCCTACATGCTGACCGTGAACAATCCCAACCGGCAGATGGTGCTCGAGCGCAATCCCAACTACCAGGGTGAG
Source organism: Burkholderiales bacterium (assembly GCA_036397875.1). Taxonomy (GTDB): domain Bacteria; phylum Pseudomonadota; class Gammaproteobacteria; order Burkholderiales; family SG8-41; genus SG8-41. The sequence continues at coordinate 2,442 of DASWIC010000278.1, read as the reverse complement.
CTCTACCCCTCGGAGGGCGAGCCGGGCGACGCCGCCGCGGGGCTGCTCGCGGACGCCGGCAAGCCGCTGCCGCTCATCGACAAGGTGGTGTACTCGCTGGAGCGGGAACAGATCCCGTACTGGAACAAGTTTCTCCAGGGCTATTACGACGCCTCCGGCATCGTTTCCGATACCTTCGACCAGGCCGTGCAGTTCTCCGGCCAGGGCGACGTCACGCTGACGGAGGAGATGCAGGAGCGCGGCATCCGGCTGCAGACCTCGGTAGCGACCAGCGTCTTCTACCTGGGATTCAACATGCTCGACCCGGTCGTGGGCGGCTACGGCGAGCGCGGACGCAAGCTGCGGCAGGCGGTCTCGATCGCGATTGACCAGGAGGAGTTCATCACGATCTTCCGCAACGGGCGCGGCATCCCGTCCCACGGGCCGATCCCGCCCGGCATCTTCGGCTACCGCGAGGGGCGGGCGGGCATCAACCCCTACGTGTACGACTGGGCGAGGGGCGCGCCGCGAAGAAAATCCGTCGCTTTCGCGCGGAAGCTGCTCGCGGAGGCGGGCTATCCCAACGGCCGCAATGCCAGGACCGGCGAGCCGTTGCTGCTCAACCTTGACACCACGGGAACCGGGCCCGATGCCAAGGCGCGGCTCGACTGGTACAAGAAGCAGCTCGAGAAGATCGGCGTGCAGCTCGCGATCCGCGCCACCGACTGGAACCGTTTCCAGGACAAGATCCGCAGGGGCAACGTGCAGCTCTACTTCCTCGGCTGGAACGCAGACTATCCGGATCCCGAGAACTTCCTGTTCCTGCTCCACGGCGAGCAGAGCAAGGTCAGGACCGCGGGCGAGAACGCCTCGAATTACCAGAACGCCGAGTTCGACCGGCTGTTCGAGCGCATGAAGAGCATGTACAACGGCCCCGAGCGCCAGGCGATCATCGACCGGATGGTCAGCATCGCGCGCCAGGACGGGCCGTGGGTGTGGAGCTTCTTCCCCATGGAGTACACCCTGCACCACGCCTGGATAGCGAACCGCAAGCCGCACCCGATTGCGAACAACGGGCTCAAGTATCAGCGCATCGATCCCGCGTTGCGGGATGCCAGCCGCCGGCAATGGAATCGGCCGGTGCTCTGGCCGGTGGCGCTCGGCGCCGGGCTGGTCGTGCTGTCCCTGGCTCCGGCGGTGGTGACCTACCGGCGCCGGGAGCGCCGGAAGGCCCGGCCCGGCAGCTGATGATTTCGTACATCATCCGGCGCATGCTGTACGCGATCCCGATACTGATCGGGGTCAACGTCATCACCTTCACGCTGTTCTTCGTCGTCAATTCGCCCGACGACATGGCGCGCGTTCACCTGGGCGTGAAGCGCGTGACCGCGGAGGCGATCCAGAAATGGAAGGAGGAGCGCGGCTACGACCGCCCGCTGCTCTACAACGAGGCGGCTCCGGGGGCGGGAAGCCTGACGGACACGATCTTCTTCAGGAACTCGGTCAGGCTGTTCGCGTTCGATTTCGGCCGCTCCGACCAGGGGCGGAACATCGGGTTCGATATCAGCGCCCGCATGTGGCCGAGCCTTGCCATCGCGATCCCGGTATTTCTCGTCGGCCTCCTGCTCTATGTGACGACCGCACTGATCTTCTGCTTCTTTCGCGCGACCTACGTGGATTTCTGGGGCGTGGTGGCGTGCGTCGTCATGATGTCCATCTCCAGCATGTTCTACATCATCGGCGGCCAGTACCTCATCAGCAAGCTGTGGGGCCTGGTGCCGATCTCCGGTTACGACATCGGGCCCAACGCGCTCAAGTTTCTCGCGCTGCCGGTCGTGGTCGGCATCGTCGGGGGATTCGGGGAGAGCGTGCGGCTCTACCGGACCCTGTTCCTCGAGGAGATCAACCGGGATTACGTCAAGACCGCCCGCTCCAAGGGCCTCGCCGAGACGCGCGTGCTGTTCCGGCACGTCCTGCAGAACGCGATGATCCCGATTCTGACCGGCGTCGTGGTGGCGATACCGCTGCTGTTCATGGGCAGTCTCGTCACCGAGGCCTTTTTCGGCATCCCCGGGCTCGGCAGCTACACCATCGACGCGATCAACTCGCAGGATTTCGCCATCGTGCGCGCGATGGTTTTTCTCGGCTCGGTGCTCTACATCATCGGGCTGATCCTCACCGACATCTCGTACACGATGGTCGATCCGAGGGTCCGGTTTGAATAGCACGTGACGGGTTGCGCCCCATGCCATTCCAGCCCGAAATCCTGTGGACGGATGCGCTGATCTACCTCCTTCTGGTATTGATCGCGGCGCTCTGCTGGCACATCCGCCGGCACCAGCACCTGGCCGCGCCCTGGCGCAAGGTGGCGCGGAGCGCGAGCGGCATGTCGGCGGCGACCGTTCTGGTCTTCTTCGTCGTCATCGGGCTCGCCGACTCGCTGCACTACCGCCGCGCCATCGA
>DASWIC010000277.1:0-3596 GCA_036397875.1 Burkholderiales bacterium | reverse complement strand
CGGCGAGCACGGCGTCGGTGTCGAAAAGATCAACTCGATGTGCGTGCAGTTCAAGCCCGCCGAGCTCGAAACCTTCCATCGCGTCAAGCGCGCTTTCGACGAGCACGGGCTGCTCAATCCCGGGAAGGCGGTGCCGACGCTGCACCGGTGCGCGGAATACGGGCGGATGCACGTGCACCGCGGGCAGGAAAGGTTTCCCGATCTGCCACGGTTTTAGTCGAACAGCCAAACGCGCCAAGACCACCTGGGAAATCAACCACGGGGAATTGCACATGGATTACCTGCTCTTCTATGATTATTCCTCAGATTATCTTGAGCGCCGAGGCCAGTTTCGTGCAGCGCACTTGGCACGAGCGTGGGACGCTCAATCAAAGGGACATCTCGTTCTCGCTGGCGCTCTTTCCAATCCCGCCGACGGAGCGGTATTTCATTTCAGAGGAAGCTCTCCCGCCGCCGCAGAAGATTTCGCCAATGCCGACCCATACGTACGGAACGGCTTGGTCACACGTTGGCGAGTCCGCGAGTGGATCACTGTCGTTGGCGAGGCTGCTTCAACACCAATTCGACCCGGCACCGACCAAAAATGACTCTGGTAACGCGCGGTGACTTTGGTGCCCAACCCCGCGCTCGCGTGATGTGGTATGGATTTGAACTCCTCGGCGGCAAATGGATAGCATCATCAAACAGCTGAGCGAGACCATCCGCGAGGCGGCGAAGCAGAAGCGGCCGCTGTGCATCCGCGGCGGCGGGACCAAGGATTTCTACGGCGGACCCGTTCACGGCTACAAGCTCAACACCGGCGACTATCGCGGCATCGTCGCCTACGAGCCGACGGAGCTGGTGATCACCGCGCGCGGTGGCACGCCGATTACCGAAATCGAAGCGGCGCTACGCGAAAAAGGCCAGATGTTCGCGTTCGAGCCGCCACACTACGGAGCGGGAGCGACGTTGGGCGGCTGCATCGCAACCGGTCTCTCCGGCCCTCGCCGCGCATACGCCGGTGCGGCGCGCGATTTCGTGCTGGGCGTGCGCGTGCTCGACGGCAAGGGCGACGACCTGAAGTTCGGCGGCCAGGTCATGAAAAACGTCGCCGGCTACGACGTCTCGCGCCTCATGGCAGGCTCGCTTGGCACGCTTGGGGTGTTGCTCGAGGTTTCGCTCAAGGTGCTCCCGCTGCCGGTCTCCGAAACAACGCTGCATCTCGATTGCACCGAGGCCGAAGCGATCGATCTCATGAACAAGTGGGCCGCGCAACCGCTTCCCATCACAGCGACCGCTTACCGCGATGGCGAGCTCGGCGTGCGTCTGTCCGGTGCGCGCGTCGCTGTGGATGCCGCCGCAAAGAAGATCGGGGGCACGCCGGTAGCCCCGGAACAGGCGGGGCGCTTCTGGACCGGCATCCGCGAGCACGCCGATCCCTTCTTTGCAGGCGATGCGCCATTGTGGCGCCTGTCGGTCAAGTCGACGACGACGCCTCTCGACCTTCCCGGCCAGCAACTCATCGAGTGGGGCGGCGCGCTGCGCTGGCTCAAATCCTCCGGCGACGTGAAAACGATACGCGATGCAGCGGCACGCTCCGGCGGCCATGCCACGCTCTTCCGGGGCGGGGACAAGACGCCCGGTGTGTTCCATCCGTTGCCGCCGGCGCTGATGAAGCTGCACCGCAACCTGAAGCACGCGTTCGATCCCGCGGGAATTCTCAACCCCGGACGGCTGTACGACTTCTAACCGCCAAGCCGCCAAAGTGCATTCAAGAACAAGATCGAAAATTTCCAGGGGCGTTCCCTGTAGCGGCGCACTCCTACTGCCAGAAATTCTGATATTGATGGCTGTTTGGCGTCTTGGCGGTTCAATTCCTGCTTCTCCTGATTTACATGCAGACAAGCCTCGCTGATTTCATCCGCGATACGCCCGAAGGCAGGGAGGCCGACGCGATCCTGCGCAAGTGCACGCACTGCGGCATGTGCACGGCGACCTGCCCGACCTACCAGCTCCTGAGCGACGAGCTCGACGGCCCACGCGGCCGCATCTATCTCATCAAGCAGGTGCTCGAGGGAGCAACGCCGACGGCAAAGACACAGCTCCACCTCGACCGCTGCCTCACGTGCCGCGCGTGCGAGACCACGTGCCCGACGGGCGTGCGCTACGGCCGCCTGGTGGATATCGGCCGGCATCTCGTGGAAGAGCGCGTCGTCCGCGGGCCCGTCGAATCAGCGTGGCGCGCGGCGTTGAACGCGGTGATCTCCCGTTCCGCCCTGTTCGGAACCTTGCTCGGGCTGGGGCAGCTGGCGCGCCCCCTGCTGCCTTCCGCCCTCAAGCGCAAGGTGCCGCCCGCGGCGGCGCCGGCCGGACCGTGGCCTGCCGCCACCCATGCGCGCAGGATGCTTGTGCTCGATGGCTGCGTGCAGCCGAGCCTGTCACCCGCAACGAATGCCGCCGCGGCGCGCGTGCTCGACCGGCTCGGGATCTCGCTCGTGCGCGTTGCGGGCGCCGGCTGCTGCGGTGGGGTGTCGTTTCACCTCAACCTGCAGGACAAAGCGCTCGATGTCATGCGCCGGACGATAGACGCCTGGTGGCCGCACATCGAGCAGGGCGCGGAAGCGATCGTGATCGCGGCCAGCGGCTGCGGCGTGACGGTGAAGGACTACGACCACCTACTCAATCACGACCCCGCCTACGCCGCGAAAGCGAAGCGCGTCTCCGACCTGACCAAAGACATCAGCGAAGTCGTCATTATGGAAAAAGAGAAGCTCAAGCTCCTCATCCCTCATCCTTCAACGGCGGCCTCCGATGCGTCGTCACATGATTCCAGCTCCAGTACGTCGGCCGCCCTGCGCGCCACCGGGGGTCAGATCCCCGCCGAAGTGCGGGGCCCCTCTTCCGCCCCTCGACGCGCTCCCATCCCTCGGCAGCGTGTAGCCTTCCACTCACCGTGTACATTGCAACATGGCTTGAAGTTAAAGGGAGCGGTCGAAAACCTGCTGGTCGATTTAGGCTACGCGCTCAGCCCCGTCCCCGATGCGCATCTTTGCTGCGGCTCGGCTGGTACTTATTCGATTCTTCAACCGGGGCTCTCGCAGCGCCTGCTGGAGAACAAGATCGCAGCCCTGGAGAGCGGCGCGTCCACCGCTATCCTCACCGCCAACATCGGCTGCCAGGCGCACCTGCAGACGGCAACTCGATTGCCCGTACGGCACTGGATCGAGGCGCTGGACGAAAGCCTGTCGCCATTGGGCTCATCAAGCTAATAGTCAAACGCACCCGAGATCGCTTCAGCTGGCCATCTGGGCGACAGGCTTAAATAGGTTGACGCCAATCGCGCGTATGGCCTAATATATTAGGCACTAAATAACTTAGCGCCTAATATTATGGGCATTAAGAAAACCATCCCTACTGAGGCTACCGAGCGCGTCAAAGCGCTTGGCTACCGTGTTCGACTCGCCAGGACTCGCCGCGGCATGTCGATTGCCGAAGTCGCGGCCAAGGCCGGCATCAATCGCAACACCCTCAACGCCCTGGAGCTCGGAAAGCCCGGTGTCGCTCTCGGGGCCTATATCACCGTCCTGTGGGTCCTTGGCCTCGACAAAACGCTGGAC
>DASWIC010000276.1:0-3651 GCA_036397875.1 Burkholderiales bacterium | reverse complement strand
CCGATGGTGGTCGCGCTTCCTGAAACCGAGGAGCAGGTCTGCCGCATTCTCAGGACCTGTCACGCGCGCAAGGTGCCGGTCGTCGCGCGCGGCGCGGGCACCGGCCTCTCCGGCGGAGCGCTGCCCCTCGGCGACGGGGTGCTGCTCTCGCTGGCAAGGTTCACGCGCATCGTCGCAATCGACGAGCAAGCGCGCACCGCGCGCGTGCAGCCCGGCGTGCGCAATCTCGCGATCTCGGATGCCGTCGCGCCGCTCGGGCTCTACTATGCGCCGGATCCCTCGAGCCAGCTCGCCTGCAGTATCGGCGGCAACGTCGCGGAGAATTCCGGCGGCGTGCATTGCCTCAAGTACGGGCTAACCGGTCACAACATATTGAAGCTGCGCGTCGCCACCATCGAGGGCGAGATCGTGGAGATCGGGAGCGAGGCGCTCGATGCCGCAGGCTACGATCTTCTGGCGCTGCTGACCGGCTCCGAGGGGCTGCTCGCGGTGATCCTGGAGGTGACGGTCCGGCTGCTGGCGAAGCCGGAGTACGCGCAGGTCGTGATGGCGGCGTTCGACGACATCGAAAAGGCCGGCCAGGCGGTGGCGAACGTCATCGCCGCCGGCATCATCCCGTCGGGCTTCGAGATGATGGACCAGGCCGCCACCCGCGCGGTGGAGGATTTCGCGCGCGCCGGCTACCGGACGGACGTCGCCGCGGTCCTGTTGTGCGAAACCGACGGCACGCGCGAGGAAGTGGGCGAGGAGATCCGGCGCGTCCAGGATCTGATCGAAGCGAGCGGCGCGGTGCAGACGGAGGTCTCGCGCGACGAAGCGCAGCGGCTGCGTTTCTGGGCCGGGCGCAAGGCGGCGTTCCCCGCCGCAGGGGCTATCTCCCCCGACTACTACTGCATGGACGGTACCATCCCGCGCAGGCGCGTGGGCGAGGTGCTGCGCAAGATCACACAGCTCGAGGAGAAGTACGGGCTGCGCTGCGCCAACGTGTTCCACGCGGGCGACGGCAACCTGCACCCCCTCATCCTCTACGACGCGAACCAGCCGGGCGAGCTCGCGCGCACGGAAGCCTTCGGCGCGGAAATACTCGAGCTGTGCCTCGAGGTCGGCGGCACGATCACCGGCGAGCATGGCGTGGGCGTCGAGAAGATCAATTCGATGTGCGTGCAGTTCAGGCCGGCGGAGCTCGAGACTTTCCACCGTATCAAGCACGCCTTCGACCGGGAGGGCCTCCTCAATCCCGGCAAGGCGGTACCGACGCTCGCGCGCTGCGCCGAGTTCGGGCGGATGCACGTGCACCGCGGGCAGGAGAAGTTTCCCGACCTGCCGCGGTTTTGAGTCCATGGATGACGTCGTCGATAATCTGTCGCGGCTGATTCGCGAGGCGGCGAAGCAGAGACGCCCGCTGTGCATACGCGGCGGGGGGACCAAGGACTTCTACGGCGGCGCAATCCACGGCTACAAGCTCAATACCGGCGACTACCGCGGCATCGTCGCCTACGAGCCGACCGAGCTGGTGATCACCGCGCGCGCCGGCACGCCCCTGCTCGAAGTCGAGGCCGCGCTGCGAGAACATGGCCAGATGCTCGCGTTCGAGCCGCCCCACTTCGGCTCCGGCACGACGTTCGGCGGCTGTGTTGCGGCGGGGCTTTCGGGTCCGCGCCGTCCCTATGCCGGCGCGGTGCGCGATTTCGTGCTCGGCGTGCGGATCCTCGACGGCAAGGGCGATGACCTGAAATTCGGCGGCCAGGTCATGAAGAACGTCGCCGGCTACGACGTCTCGCGCCTGATGGCGGGCGCGCTCGGCACGCTCGGCGTGCTGCTCGAGGTTTCGCTCAAGGTCCTGCCTCTCCCCGCGTTTGAAAGCACGCTGCTTCTCAAGCGCAAGGTCGCGGACGCCATTTTGCTCATGAATCAATGGGCGGCGCGGCCGCTGCCCATCACGGCGACCGCGTACCGCGACGGCACCCTCGCCGTGCGGCTGTCCGGCGCGCGAGTCGCCGTGGATGCCGCGATGAAGAGAGTCGGCGGCGACGCGGCGGCCCCCGCCGAAGCGGAGCGCTTCTGGGCCGGATTGCGCGACCAGACCGATCCCTTCTTCACGGGCGTAGCGCCGCTGTGGCGCCTGTCGGTCAAGTCCACGACGGCGCCTCTCGATCTTTCCGGCGCGCAACTCATCGAATGGGGCGGCGCGTTGCGCTGGCTCAAGTCGGGCGCCGACGCGAAGACGATACGCGACGCCGCGGCGCGTGCCGGCGGCCATGCCACCCTGTTCCGGGGCGGGGACAGCTCGCAGGGCGTGTTTCATCCGCTCCCGCCGGCGCTGATGACGCTGCACCGCAATCTCAAGCAGGCCTTCGATCCCTCCGGCATCTTGAACCCGGGTCGGCTCTATCCTGAACTGTGAAATCCTCGACGCAACGTCGCAAAGCCGCAAAGATTACTTAGAGAACAACACGATTTTTATTTTCATTTCGTATATGTTTTTCTTTGCGCCTTTGCGGCTTCGCGTCTGATTGTATGCAGACGAGCCTCGCTCCATTCATCAAGGACACCGCGGAGGGCAAGGAAGCCGACGCAATCCTGCGCAAGTGCACGCACTGCGGCATGTGCACGGCGACCTGCCCGACCTACCAGCTCCTCCACGACGAGCTCGACGGCCCGCGCGGTCGCATCTACCTCATCAAGCAGGTGCTCGAAGGCGCGACGCCGACGGCGAAAACGCAGCTCCACCTCGATCGCTGCCTCACGTGCCGCGCGTGCGAGACCACCTGCCCCACGGGCGTGCGCTACGGGCGGCTGTTGGACATCGGCCGGCATCTCGTTGAGGAGCGCGTCTTCCGCGGCCCGATCGCATCCGCCTGGCGCGGCGCGCTGAATGCGGTGATCTCCAGTTCCTCCCTGTTCGCGCCGATGCTCAGACTGGGGCAGCTCGCGCGCCCGCTGCTGCCGTCCGCGCTCAGGCGCAAGGTGCCGGCCGCACCGGTGCCCGCAGGACTGTGGCCTGCGACGAGCCACGCCCGCAGGATGCTGGTCCTCGATGGCTGCGTGCAACCGAGTCTCTCGCCCGCCACCAACGCCGCCGCGGCGCGTGTGCTCGACCGGCTCGGCATCTCGCTCGTGCGCGCGAGCGGCGCCGGCTGCTGCGGTGGGGTTTCGTTTCACCTCAACCGGCAGGAAAAGGCGCTTGACGTCATGCGCCGGACGATCGACGCGTGGTGGCCGCACATCGAGCACGGCGCGGAAGCGGTCGTGATCACCGCGAGCGGGTGTGGCGTGACCGTGAAGGAATACGGGCAGTACCTGGCACAGGACTCCGCCTACGCCGCGAAAGCGAAGCGCGTCTCCGAACTCGCCCGCGACATCAGTGAGGTGATTCTTGCAGAGCAGGCAATCCTCAAGCCACTCATCACGCATCACGCATCACGCATCACGGGTCAGCGAATAGCCTTCCACTCCCCCTGTACGCTGCAACACGGGATGAAATTGACGAGGCGCGTCGAGGATCTGCTGGCCTCGCTCGGCTTTTCGCTGACCGATGTGCCGGACGCGCACCTGTGCTGCGGCTCGGCCGGAACGTACTCGATTCTTCAACCGGAGCTCTCGGGGCGGCTCCTCGACAACAAGATCGCAGCCCTGGAGAGCGGCGCGCCC
>DASWIC010000275.1:0-2901 GCA_036397875.1 Burkholderiales bacterium | reverse complement strand
AGCCCGCAGCCTCCAGCGACTTGATCACGCCGATGTGGGCGAATCCGCGCGCGCCGCCGCCGCCCAGCGCGAGCGCAACAAGAGGTCGCTCCGATTGCAACGGCTCGATCGCCGCCTCGCGCGGCGCGCCGGCGCCGTTGTGGTTCGTCGGGAACAGGGCGCATGAGGCGAGCAGCGCCAGCGTGAGGGCAAGGACCAGCCTGGACATAACGGCAGGGATTGTCTCAAAGCAACTCCCTGACGACAACGACCGGGGGAAGGGGTAGCGTCGGTCTCCCCGGGTCCCAGCGAGCCCGGTTGCGTTTGAGTGCCAAAACGGACAGAATGACCGGCGCTCAGTCGTGCAACGCGACCGCGATATCAACCGACATAACAATGGTAAGGAGGATTCAGATGAATTCCGGCAGGCTCATGAAAATGGTAGTGGCGGTAACCGCGCTCGGATGCGGGACGCAGGTTATCGCCGCGGATGCAGTGAAGGACTACCCCACGCGGCCGATACGCCTGCTGGTGCCGAACGGGCCGGGCAGCGCGGTGGACACCCTGGCCCGCATCGTCGCCACCCATCTTTCCCCCATGATCGGACAGTCGATCGTGCTGGACAATCGCGCGGGCGCGGCCGGCATTATCGGCATGGAAATCGCCAAGGAGGCCAATCCGGACGGCTACACGCTGATGACCGCGACCACGGCTGCCTCCACCATCGCCAGACTGCTCCAGAAGAAGCCCACCTTCAACCCGACAACCGACTATGACTATGTCGGGCAATTCGCCGTGACGCTCAGCGTGCTGGTGGTCTACCCCAAGCTGCCGGTCAATTCCGTGAAGGAACTTATCGCTTACGCCAAGAGCGGAAAGAAGCCGTTCAACATGGCCACCGCGGGCGTCGGCTCGCAAAGCCACCTCGCCGGGGCGTACTTTGTTCAGCGCGCCCAAATCGAGTCGCTGCACGTGCCCTATAAGGGCGGCGGTCCGTCGAGCGGCTCGGTGGCGTCCGGCGAGTCCCAGTGGACGCTCATACCCGCGCCGGCGGCGATGGGGCACATCGGCGCGGGGCGCCTGCGCCCGCTCGCCCACACGCTGCCCAAGCCCACGCCGCTGCTTCCCGGCGTTCCGCCGATCGCAGACACCATACCAGGCTTTGACTATACGGGCTGGATGGGCTTCATTGCGCCGAAGGGCACACCCAAAGCGATTGCCGCCAAGCTGCAGGCGGCGGTGGCGAAGACCATGGCGACGCCCGAGGTCAAGAAGGCGATGATCCGCCAGGCTACCGAGATCGTCGTCCTGGGGCCGGTAGAGTTCCGCAAGGTCGTGGCGGATTCAATGGTCCAGAACGAGAAGCTGGTGCGATCGCTGGGACTGACAGCCAACTGACGCGCGACTCGCGAGTGGCGGCAAAGGGCGGCTCAGCCGCCCTTTTCGTTTGCGTTGTAGAATCACGGGTCATCCGCAACGAGCAGGGAATTGCCATGAACACGCCAGTCAAGCTCGGCATCGTGGGCCTCGGCCGCTGGGCCAAGGTCCTGGCGCGCGCCGCGCGCCAGTCCGACAAGCTGAAAATCGTCGCCGGCTACAGCCGCTCCGAGGAAAAGCGCCTCGCATTCGAGCGGGAGCTGGGCGTGCCGGCGGCGCCCGACATGAAGGCCATGCTCTCCAACCCGGAGCTGAAGGGCGTGATCCTGACGGTGCCCAACGAGCAGCACCTGCCGATGGCGGAAATGGTCGCGAGGGCCGGCAAGCATGTCTACACCGAGAAGCCGATCGCCCAGACGCTGGAAGACGGCCTCAAGATCGCCGCTCTGGAGAAGCGGTACGGCGTGACCGTGACCGTTGGCCACAGCGCGCGGCTGATGGCGGGCATCCGCATCATCAAGGAGCGGATCGACGCCGGGGAGCTCGGGCGGGTCGCTTTCCTGGAAGCCAATTTCTCCAACGAGCGCGCGCTCGAGCTGACGCCGCAGACCTGGCGCTGGTACAAGGACCGCGCGCCCGGCGGCCCGCTGTCCCAGCTCGCGATCCACCAGTTCGACGTGCTGCACCTCCTGGGCGGAGAGATCGCCGAAGTTTCCTCCATGTCGTCCAAGCTCTCGCCCGTGGGGGCGGAGGTCGACGACCAGTCGATGACGCTGCTCAGGTTCGCCGACGGCAAGGTCGGCTACGTCGGCTCGTGCTGGACCTCCCCCGGCATCTTCGCGGTGCGGGTGTTCGGCTCCAAGGGGCTCATGCATTACGAGATCGACTTCGGCACCTGGGATACTCCGCATCTCCTGCATAAGGCGTCCACGCTCTACATCCAGCGCGGCAAGGACGGCTGGGCGAAGCGGGAGGCCATCGCGCTCCCCGAGAGCGACATGTTCCGCGCCGAGCTGGAGATGTTCGCCGCGAGTTGTGCGACCGGCAAAGCGGGCGAGCTCACCGCGCACAACGGCAACGTCGCGGTCGCGGTGGTCTACGCCGCGCTGAAATCGCTCGACCGGAAGGGCCAGTACGTGCGCATCGCGGACATCATGGAAGAGACCCGTTCGCGGATCAGCGCGCAGGCGCGCGCCGCCTGACTATAGTGACCAGTGACCCGTGACCAGTAACACTATTCCGACCCGATATCTCGTCGATCTCACGCAGCCGGAAATCGCCTCGCAGCTGAAGCGACATCCGCTGGTGATCCTGCCCGCGGGCAGCGTCGACCAGCACGGCCCGCACCTGCCCGCCGGCACCGACATCTTCGCCGCCAACGTCATCTCCCATGCCGTGGCGGAGCGCATGGACGCTCTGGTGCTGCCGGGCGGCCCGCTCGGCGTCACCCCCATGCACATGCCGTTCGAGGCCACCCTCACGCTCACCCCCGACACCTACCAGCGCGTGGTGACGGAAACCTGCGTCTCGGCCGCGAAGCACGGC
>DASWIC010000274.1:0-3302 GCA_036397875.1 Burkholderiales bacterium | reverse complement strand
CATTGTCGCGCTCTGCCTTCCCCTCGCCCCCCGGGAGCGGGAATGGGGTGAGGGTCGAGCGGGGTCAAGCACTCAGGCAACGCTCGAACATTCGCCTGCTACAGTATAGGTGAAACGGCCTGGCGCGGCAGCCGATGCGGGGACCGGCGCGGGCCGCCTTTATATTAGAAACCGCGAATACTATAATGCACCGATCATCCACTGCAGCCGCGTCCCGGCGGTGAAAGGGGGCTCCGTCATGAGCTGGCTCGATCGAATCGCCGCCGTCGAAGCGCTCGAGGACGCCCGCCTCGATGCCGCCCTGGTGGCGGAATACGAGCGCGCGGCGCAGCACGCGGTGGGACGCGAGATTCGGTTTTCCACGCCGACGTTCCGGTCCTATGCGGGCTGCGAGGTCTCCGGCTGCGGCAAGAACAGCTTTCCCGCGTTTTCGGTCACCGCCGCCGGCTGCGCGTTGATGTGCGACCACTGCCAGGCGAAGATTCTCGAGCCGATGATCCCGGCGGTGAGCCCCGCCCTGCTCGATCACAAGGTCCGCGAGATGATCGAGCGGGAGGATCTCCGCGGTTTCCTGCTGTCCGGGGGTTCCAACCGTCGCAACGAGATCCGCTACGAGCGTTACTACCCCGTTGTCGAACGCCTCAAGCGTGATTTCCCGCACATCCGGATCGCGATCCACTCGGCCCTGCTCGACGAACAGCGCGCGAAGGCCATGGAAGCCGCTGGCGTCGACACGGCCATGATGGATGTCATCGGGGCGCGCGAGACGATCGCCGAGGTCTATCACCTTGACCGCTGCGTCGAGGACTTCGAAGCGACGCTCGCGGCCCTGTGCACGACGTCCATGGAGGTCGTTCCGCATATCGTGATCGGACTGCACTATGGACGGGTCCTCGGCGAAGCGAACGCCCTCGACATCGTGAGCCGCCATCGCATCCAATCGCTGGTTCTGGTCGTGGTGATGCCGTTTTACGCAAGGCCCGGGGCCTTCGTGACCCCGGCAACCGGCGACGTCGGGCGGATCTTTCTCGAAGCACGGCGGCGGATTCCCGGGCGCCAAGTCCTTCTCGGCTGCGCACGCCCTCCCGGCATGCATCGGCGAGTGACCGACGCCTATGCGGTCATGGCAGGCCTTGACGGCATTGCCTTTCCGGCCGAGGGCACGCTGGCGGTTGCGAACGCGATCGGTCGGCCGGCGGTCCAGGAACATGCCTGTTGCTCGATCAAGACCGGGCGAACGATCAAGCTCCACAGTCGCGCGGCGGCTGCGGCGTGATGGCAAGCGAACGAATCGACGTTGTGGTCGTCGGCCTCGGTCCGGCCGGCTCCAGCGCTGCCCTGGAGGCGGCGCGGCGCGGCTGCGATGTCATCGCGGTCGATCGCAAGCGCGAGCCGGGCAGGCCGGTCCAATGCGCGGAATTCGTGCCGGCGCTGATCGGCGTCGAGACTCGGAAACTCGCCGCTTCGGTGCGCCAGCCCATCCGGGCGATGATCACCTTCATCGAAAACGGCGCGCCGGACGTCAAGGAGGATTTCCCCGGCTATATGCTCGATCGCGCGGTGTTCGACGCGACGCTCGTTGCGAGCGCCGAGCAAGCGGGCGCGCGATGCCTGTTCGGCGCGAATATCCGCTCGATCACGCGCGACGGGCGCATAGAGTTTGCCGATGGCCATTCCGCCGTGGCTTCGGTGCTCGTCGGTGCGGACGGCCCCCGCTCGGTCGTCGGACGCCGGATCGGCCAGCTGAACTTGCACCTGGTCGAGACGCGGCAAATCACGGTTCCGCTGCGGCGGCGCCACGAGGCCACTGATATTTTTCTGTCAGCCGATATCCCTGGCGGATACGGCTGGCTCTTTCCCAAGGGCGACATCGCACATGTGGGCGCGGGTGTCGATCCCGCTCATAAGTCGCGGCTCAAGGAAATCGTCGCCGGCTTGCATGCGGCCCTGTTCGAAAGCGGGCGAGTCGGTACTGAAGTTCTCGGCCTCACGGGCGGTGCGATTCCGGCCGGCGGCATGCTGCAGCCGTGGGGAATGCTTGGCGACACGCTCGCGTTGCTCGCGGGCGATGCGGCCGGACTGACCAACCCCGTGACCGGGGCCGGTATCGCCGCTGCGGTTTATTCAGGGAAGCTCGCCGGCCAAGCGGCGGCGGCGTGGGTCGCGGGCGATCGCGAGGCCAGCGCAGGCTTCGAGGAGGAATTAAGGTCCGTATACCAATCGGCACTAGACCGGGCGGTCGAGCGCAGGCGCGAGCTGGCCGCGCGCGCTCGCGGCGGCGCATTGCCCGACCGCGCCGCGTTGCGGCGCGGCTGGATAGCCTATCCGGAGTATTGGCCAGCTTGAGAGGGGTCCGACGATGAGTTGCTACCGACCCGAGCCTGCATCCGTGGCTAACACGGCGCAAGCAGAACAGGACTACAACCCGCTTGCGCTCATGCAGCCGCGGGCGCCGGCCGCAACCCCCCGCGAGATGAAGAACGGCGCGCGGGTGAAGACCAACAACGTGGCGCCGCAGGGCGTCTATCTCCCGAACTACAACATCCTCACGCCGCACATGCGCTCGCCCGAGTACGTGCAGATGTCGACCGCGGCGGCGATCACGCTCGGCATCATGAAAGGGAAGATGTACCGCACCTCCTGCACCCGGTGCCTCAATCTGCTTCTCACCTATCCTGAAGGCTGCCGCGCCAATTGCGCCTACTGCGGCCTTGCGCGTCACCGGGAAGCCGAGCGCGACTATGCCGACCGCAATTTCATCCGGGTGGACTGGCCGGCGGTGCCGCTCGACACGGTGATCGGCATCATTGCGCGTGACGCCGTGGCCAGCGCCTTCCACCGGATGTGCATCTCGATGATTACCCATCCCCGTGCCGACGAGGACACGGTAACAGTGCTCAAGAAATGGACCGACCGCATCGATCCGTCGGCGATCCCGGTTTCGATCCTCTCGAACCCCATGACCATGACGCGGGACGACGTCAAGCGCCTGCGCGATCTGGGGGCGGATATCTTTACCGTCGCGCTGGATGCGGCCACACCGGAAATCTTCGATCGCACGCGCGGCAAGGGCGTCCAGTCGCCGCACACGTGGAAGAAGTACTGGGAAATCCTGCTGGACGCCCGCGACATCTTCGGCCCGCAGAAATTCGGGGCGCACGTCATCGTCGGCATGGGCGAGACCGAATACGAGGCGATCTCCCTCGTGCAACAGATCGTCGATCTCGGCGGCCACAACCACATGTTCTGCTTCTTCCCCGAGAAGGGCTCGCTGATGGATCACCTGCCGGCCACGCCGCGCG
>DASWIC010000273.1:0-3436 GCA_036397875.1 Burkholderiales bacterium | reverse complement strand
CAGCCCGGACATGGGCCAGTTGTCGCCCGACGGGACGCAGATGTGGATCTCGAGCCGGTACCACGCGACGGTCCTGGTCATCGACACCACGACCGGGAAGGTCCTCGCCCGGATCCCGACGGAAAAGGAGCCGCACGGGCTTACCTATTTCCCGAACTCCCGGGGCACGCGCTCGGTCGGCCACAACGGCGTATATCTGCTCGACTGAGGTGCAGCCGGTTTTGATTCACGCCATACCAATCGCGAAGGAGGGAACATGATACGAGCCGCAATCATCGGCCTGGGCTGGTGGGGTAAGACGATCGTCGAGAGCGTGCAGGGCAAGAGCGATCAGATCACGTTCGTCGCCGCCAACACGCGCACCCGCGCCAAGGCGGAGGACTTCTGCCGGGACAGGAAGATCGAGCTGCGCAACGATCTCGATGAAATCCTCAAGGATCCGAAGATCGATGCGGTCGTCTATACCACGCCGCACAGCAAGCACGAGGAGCACGTCAAGCGCGCGGCGCAGGCGGGAAAGCATGTCTGCATGGAAAAGCCCTTCACGCTCACTGCCGCGAGCGCCCGCTCGGCGATCGAGGCGGTCAAGAAGGCCGGTGTGGTGCTCGCCGTCGATTTCCAGCGGCGCTTTCACCCGTCCGTCGGCGAGATTCGCAAGCGCGTCCGCGACGGCAGCCTGGGTCCCATCTCCTTCTGCGTCGGCGAAGTGTCGACCCCGAGCGGGCTGGCGCTCCCCAAGGAGTCCTGGCGCGTGAATCCGGAGGAAACCCCGGCCGGCGCGATGACGGGACTCGGTGTGCACCTCGTGGACGCGTTCATCGATCTCTGCGGCGAGGTGGACGAGGTCTATTGCATCAACGCCCGCCGCGCGGCGCCGCTGGTGGACGATACGACGGTATTCACCATGAAGCACAGGAACGGCGTGATCTCGACCAGCTACTGCACGCTGGCGAGCGCGGCGAGCTATTGCATCGCCGTGTTCGGCAAGAACGGCATTGCCGAGACGGCCCGGCCGAGCCTCGACACGTTCCGCTTCATGCCCGTGGCCGCAGGAGGGCCCCACGCGACCGCGCAGCCGCAGGTGATCGAGAACAAGGGCTTCAATCTGGTGAAGGCGGTCATGGAGGCGTTCGTGGCGGCGATTCAGGGCAAGGCGCCCTACCCGGTGACGCACGACCAGATCATTCACGGGGTGGCTGTCTTCGAGGCGATCGTGGCCTCGGCGAAGTCCGGCAAGCCGGTCAAGGTTGCTTCGTCGCGGTGAACGGCGACTCGTGACTAGGCGCAGCTGCTGACATTCGCGGGGGGGCGGTCCGAGTTTTCCCGCCGGTCGCAGGTTTCGAGGGCCGCAGCTTGAAATACCGGGAAGTGAGCGAGATCCGCGACGGCATGCGGATCGACTGGGACGTGCCGGTCGCGATGGAGGACGGCATCGTGCTGCGCGCCGATGTCTTCCGGCCGGTTGCGGAAGGGCGTTTCCCGGTCATCCTCACCTGCGGTCCGTACGGCAAGTGGCTGCATTTCGAGGACCTCTACACCACCCAGTGGCGCCGGATGTGCGAAGAGCACCCCGACGTGCCCGCCGGGTCCACCAATAAGTACCAGAACTGGGAAGTGGTGGACCCGGAGAAATGGGTGCCTGGCGGATACGCCGTCGTGCGCGTGGACTCGCGCGGGGCCGGCCGTTCGCCCGGCCTGCTCGATCTTTGGTCGCTACGTGAGGCACGGGACCTTTTCAATTGCGTCGAGTGGGCCGCCGCGCAGCACTGGTCGAGCGGCAAGGTGGGGTTGAACGGCATCTCCTATTACGCGATGAACCAGTGGCAGGCGGCCGCGCTGCAGCCGCCCCACCTCGCGGCGATCTGCGTCTGGGAGGGCGCCGCCGACTACTACCGCGACATGAGCCACCACGGCGGCATCTACTGCACGTTCGCCGACACCTGGTTTCCCAAGCAGGTGATCCCGGTGCAGCACGGCCAGGGCACAAACGGCTATCGCAGCCGCATGAACGGCGACTGGGTATCCGGGCCCGAGACGCTGACAGGAGAAGAGCTCGGCGCCGCGCGGCGCGACTTTGCCGCCGACTGCTACGCGAACCGGCTCGCGAGCGACGACTACTGGCGCTCGCGCCTGCCGGACTGGTCGAAGGTCAGCGTGCCGCTGCTATCGGCCGCCAACTGGGGTGGCCAGGGCCTGCACCCGCGCGGTAACTTCGAGGGCTTCGTGCGCGCGGCGTCCAGAGAAAAGTGGCTCGAGGTGCACGGCATCGAGCACTGGACGGAGTTCTACACGGATTACGGACTGCGGATCCAGAAACGATTCTTCGGCCATTTCCTGAAAGGGGAGGACACCGGCTGGTCGAGGCAGCCGAAGGTCACGCTGCAGGTGCGCCACCTGGGCGAGCGGTTCGTCGAGCGCCACGAGAGCGAGTGGCCGCTCGCACGCACGCAATGGGCGAAGTTATACCTCTACCCGGAAGGCCATACGCTTGCGACCGGTGCGCAGAAGACCGCGGGCAGCGTGACCTACGGCGGGTTCTCGGAGGGCGTGACCTTTCTCACCGCGCCGCTCGAGCGCGAAACGGAGATCACCGGCCCGATTGCGGCCAGGCTCTGGGTTTCCTCGGCCACGGAGGACGCGGATCTCTTCCTGGTCGTGCGCGCCTTCGCCCCCGACATGAAGGAAGTGACGTTCATGGGCGCGCTCGACCCGCATACGCCGATCGCGCAGGGCTGGCTGCGGGCCTCGCACCGCAAGCTCGAGCCGAAGCTGTCGCTGCCCTACCGGCCCTATCACGCGCATGATGAGATCCAGAAGCTCGCGCCGGGACAGGTCTACGAGCTGGACATCGAGGTGTGGCCGACATGCATCGTGCTGCCCAAGGGCTACCGCATCGGCTTGACCGTGCGCGGCCGCGACTACGAGTGGCCGGGCGGTGCGGCGCCGGGGCTGGGCAACCTCAACGCGGTGTTCACGGGTGTGGGGCCGTTCCGCCATGACGATCCCCGCGACCGGCCGGCCTCCGTTTTCGGCGGCGACGTGACGCTGCACACGGGACCGGATCGCCCGGCCCACCTGTTACTGCCGGTTATCCCGCAGAAATAGAGAAAAGAAAGCGGTGCCGCTAGTTCGGCCGCCTGAATTCGAGGATGTCGAACCCGCCGTAGCGATCGCCGAGGTAGATCAGTCCGCGTTCGTCCACGTCCACGTCGTTCGACTGGGGCGCGGCCTTGCCCGGCGCGGGCTCGGGGATGTAGAAGCCCACTTCCTCGGGGGCCGTGGGGTCCGCAATGTCCACGATGCGCAAGCCCCCCGCGAACCAGGCGCAGTAGACCAGCGTGTCGCCGCCCTTCATGTGCTCCTGGAACTGGTGCGCGCCGAAGCGCCCGGGCGCGGCGCGGCTCCACGGAGAGTCGAGCTCGCTCACTTCGTAGAT
>DASWIC010000272.1:0-13831 GCA_036397875.1 Burkholderiales bacterium | reverse complement strand
GAGAAGCTCACGGCCGGATTCCGAAAGCGGATTTCCGGCACGGTATCCGATCTGATTCCTGTCGACGACCGCTTCGTGCTGACGGGGGCCGGTCATACGTTCACCGTCCAGTACTCCGGCGTCACCGACACCGATCAGCCCGGCCTCGAGACGTTGCTCGAACGTGCGGCAATGGATGGACTGCGCACCTCCGTGCGCTGCCAGTCGATCGACATGGCCACCTCGCCGCCAACCTGCACGGCGCAGACCGACGCCGCCCAGCCGCTCAAGGCGATTGCCGTAAAGGCCGAGGGAACGATCTCGGAGCTGCAGGATATGGTTGCGCCGCAGACCTTCACGCTCAACTATGGAGCAGGCACCATGCTGCCGGTGAACTACGCCAAGGCCCTCGAGTTGCTCAAGGTCAAGGGCACTCTCGCCAACGATGCCGTTGCCGAGGCCACGCTCTATGGGTATGACGGCAGTGTTTTCTTCCTCGCGCGCGAGGTCGAAGTGAAATAGGGGCGCTGCGGCGGCGCTCGGGCCTCGCTACTCGAGCTCCGTGGTCAGGACGCGCGGCACCACGCCCACGGTCTCCAGGTCGAAGTAGACGCGACCTATTTCCCGGCCGTCGGTGGTTTCCACCTGGACCTTCCACGCGCCGGGCTGGTAGTTCGCCTTCACGCCGTAGCCGCGGAACCCCTCCTTGCGGCCGCCGACGATCTTGATGGGAATCGAGTCCTGCAACGCCCAGCCCGGGCCGCCGGGCCTCCAGGGCTTCCAGAACCAGCGTATCCGCACCTCGTCGGAGAAGCGCGCGGGCGAGAAGACGCGGAAAAACACGTAGACCTTGTCGTCGGGCTGCGCGTGGAACCGCTGGTCGCCGTTGTGCCAGAAGCGCCACCACGGCCGCTCGTGGCTCAAGCGGTAGCCTTCCTCGGTGCGCACCACGTCGTGATAGATGCCGATGAAGGGAATGGAGAGCGGCACCGGCGGGATCACCCGCAGGAGGTAGGACGCGAGAAAGCCCACGAGCACGCACCCCAGGGGCAGCAGGATCTGGCGCCGCGCCTGCGCGAACAGCTCCGGCCGGTGCGAGCGGATCCACCACGCCGCCGCAGCGGGCGGCAGGCAGCCGACGAGCATCGACAGCAGGAACACGCCGAGGCCGATCGAGCCGGCGGCGATCGGCACCACGGCGGCGGAGAATGCGAGAAAGCACAGGGCGAGCAGCGCGAATTTGACGTGCATGCCGAGCGCCTTGAAGCGGCGGGACTCGTTGGCGATGAGGAGCGCCACGAGGAACGCGAGGAACCCGATGGACACGAGCAGCGACGAGCTCTTGAAGAAGAAAATGGCGTAGAGGTTCATGAGCGCGCCCAGGGCGAAGTGGACGAGCGCGGAGCGGTAATCGTAGTACCAGCGCTTCGGCGCGGAGAGCCGCGCGAGGTCGGGGGCCGGCGCGCCCTGCGCGAGGAACATGTGCAGCAGAACCGCGGTGACGACGAGGAGGTAGAGCACCTGCTGGCCGATGGTGAGCCAGGAGTCGATGCTCCCGGCGGTCAGGATGTCGAAGCCGAAGCCGCCGGTGAAGAAAACGGCCGCGACCTCGCGCTCGTTCTGGTCGAAATAGAGCTTGAGCCGCTGCAGCGCCCCGGGCGCCGCCGCGATCGCGTCGGGCTGCATCATCGCTGGAACAGCTGCCGGACGAACGCGTAGACGGCCCAGGCCCTCACCACCCAGCCGCGCAGCTTCGGGGACGACGACAGCAGCGTGACCGCGAGTCCGGCGCCGAGCAGCAGGGGCTCGGCGGACGCGCGCCGCATGCCCGTCACCGCTTCGGTGAGCTCGCGGCGCTGCGCGGTCGAGCGCTCGATGAGCGCTGCGCGCCGGCGCGCCAGGGTGTCGAAAAACGCTCTCACTCGCGCGGCTCCAGCGCTTTGGCGTCCCGTTCGAGCTCGGTGAGGCTCGCGGCGAAGGGACGTTCTTTGGCCTCGCGCCGCACCGCCCAGCCGATGATTGCCGCGGCCGCGAGGAACGCGACCGCGAGTCCCGCCGACACCGCCACGCGGTGCTCGGGGGGCACCGCCATGATCAGCGCGACCGCGCCGACGCCGAGCGCCAGCGCGGCCAACAGGATCGCCGCCACCGCGCCGATCATGATCAGCACCAGGCGCGCGAGCAGCTCCTGCATCTCGACGCTCAGCAGCTCGAGCCGGGTCCGCGCCAGCCCGAGCACGGTGGCGAGCAGCGCCTGCGCGGATTGAATGAGGCTCATGGTTATTTCCGGCTGAGCAGCAGCCCCAGGAGCAGACCGACGCCGGCGGCAATGCCGACGGCGGCCCATGGGTTCCTGCGCACCTGCTCGTCGATCTCGCCGGCGGCCTCGCGGGCGCTGTCGCCTGCCTCGCGCAGCTGCCCGCCGGAGGCGGCGGCGGCGGTCTGCATCAGCGCGTCGACATCGCGCGCCACGGCGCGCAGCTCGGCCATCAGCTTCTCGGTCGTTGCGGGATCCATCTTGCGTCCTCCAGAGATGAGCGCCGATTGTATATTCAAGCGGCGGGTCGCGTTCCTGGATTCCTCATCTATCGACTTGCACGCTCACGGCTCCTGCGGCCGGCGCCGCCAGCAGCCCCAGGCTCTCGAAGCGCAAGTACAGCTCCCGGCAGGCCCAGGCGTCGGTGGCGGCATAGGCGACCTGCGCCGGGGAGAGGCGCGGCGCGGCCCAGTTCGAGGTGCGGTTGCCCTTGGGAATGCGGAAGCCGAGGAACATGCCGGCGAGATTGCGCACGCCGGTCTGGCCGAGGCCGCGGCGCCGCGCGACGACGCCCAGGTCGAGCGCGCTTTCCACGGTGAAGGGAAAAACCAGCTTGAGGCGTTGCAGATCGTATGCCAGCCCGACGCCGGTCTTGACGATCTCCGGTTTCGCCAGCAGTTCGGCGAGTGCGGGGAAGACATCCAGGCGGCTCAACTGGAAGAGGTATACCGCCCGCGCCGTGGCGGCCTGGACCAGGCAGGGCAGGTGGCTCTCGCCCTTCGAGAACGAGGGCCGCGTCTCCGTATCGAGGCCGACGATGCGTTCCTGCCGGATGTCCGCCCGCGCCTGCTCGAGATCCTTCAACGTCTCGACCAGGGACACCACGCCTTCATAGCGGCGGATGGGCAGGTTTGCCAGGTCTTCTCGGGTGATGCTTCGCACGTTCGTGCAGTATAGCGATTGACCCTCGTACCCATAGCGCGTATAAGCGTTGCAGGCGTTTTGGTTCCTCTCCTTGGGCCCGTGGTTCTTGCGGGCCGTGCTTCCGGACGCGTCATTCAGGGCTTGGGATTAAACGCCCGGACGTGCGCCCGTGCGTCGATCTGTGAAGGAGCGCGAACCATGGACGAGGTAATCGGATTCACCGAGCTGCGCTGGCTGCGCGAGCTTACCGCGGCGAACCGCAGGCCGGCGGTTCCGGAGCTCGTCGGGGCGAGGCTCCTCAAGCGGGGCCTCATCGAGCGGAAGATCGGCGGCTTCGCGGTCACGGCAAGGGGCCGGATCGCGCTCGCCAAGTTAGGCTAGTCCCGCGCGGGATGCAGCGTCCCGATCAAGCCGTCACCGGCGGCGCATGCGCTGCGATCGCGGCGCCATCATCGGCGGGGCAGTGGTGTCCTTGTGCCGGAAGTTGATGCGGCCCTTCGTGAGGTCGTAGGGCGAGAGTTCGACGGTGACGCGGTCCCCGGCGAGGACCCGGATGCGGCGTATGCGCATCTTGCCGTTGGTATAGGCGGTGATCTTGTGGCCGTTGTCGAGCGTTACCCGGCATTGCGTGTTGGGCAGTATTTCATCGACAACGCCGGTCAATTCAATCAGCTCTTCCTTTGCCATGCTCGTTTCCTCTGGGGACGACGCAGCGCTGCCGCCATCCCGCGGTCAGGTAGTGCGTTGCGCGTGAGCTTCCTGAAACCCGCGTCCGGGATGGGCGCGGCATCGATCAGGGAGACTACGAGGCCGTCGGGGAACTGCGCGACCGGCGGCCGATGTGTGGCGCGAGTATGGGCGCTGCCGGCGCTCCTGGCAAGGCTTTTCCCGGGCGGCGGAAGCGGCGGCGCCATGCTACAATGCCGGCGTCGAATTTGCTCTGGGTCTGTCCGCGGTCTCTTCCCGGATTTTCCGGCTGGTCATTTCGGTTCTCTCCCATCGGTAATTTGATGCTCCGCGCGCCTTCGCGCGGAGCGACGCCATACCTGGAGGACTTCAATGTCAACCGGCACAGTCAAGTTTTTCAATTCTGCAAGAGGCTTCGGTTTCATCGCGCCCGACGACGGATCGAAGGACGTGTTCGTGCACATCTCGGCCGTCGAGCGCGCCGGCCTCGGCACGCTGAGCGAAAAGCAGAAGGTCTCGTTCGACGTGGAGAAGGGCAACGACGGCAAGATCTCCGCGACCAATCTGAAGGCCGTCTGATCGCAAGGCCGTTTGCAACAAAAAACCCCGCTGCGGCGGGGTTTTTTTGCGCCTGGCGCGGCGGCGGGAGGTTCCGGGATCAGCCCCTCACAGGACCGGCCGGCGCGCGGCGGCAAAATGCCGGCTCCAGTAGCGATCGGTCAGGCTCGCGGTCGAGACCTGCTTGCCGCTCGAGGGTGCGTGCACGAAGCGGTTGCTGCCGACGTAGATCGCGACGTGCGAGTTGCGCTTGCCTTCCTGGTGGAAGAACAGCAGGTCGCCAGGGCGGATCTCCTTCCGGGGGACGGCTTGGGAGCTCGCCCACAGTCCATCGGTGCTGCGCGGCAGGCGCAGGTTGACGCGGGCGTAGCTGTACTGCACCAGCCCGCTGCAGTCGAAGCCTCGCGGCGAGCTGCCGCCGTAGCGGTACGGCGTGCCCCGCATCTCGAGCGCGTGCTGGGCGGCGGCGGCGCCAACGTCCGCCCCGGTCTGCTTCGGCGCGGACGAGCAACCGGCAAGCACGAGCAGGAAGAGCCCGAAGGCCGCGAGGGATAACCGTTCCATGCGCATACGGAACATAAGTATTAAGGGGGCGGCCCGCGGCGTCCATGACCAATGCCACACCCTCAGGACAGAAGGCGGAAGGCGCAAGACAGACGGCGGAAGGTGTAGAGTAAACGATCTTGCCGAGGGCGGTGGGTAACGCATGAGCGAGTCGTTTGCCAGGGCGCTCAGGTCGCGCACGCAGGACGTGCTGGACAACTGCACGCGCTGCGGGCGTTGCTTCGAGGTGTGCCCGATGACCGCGCCCGCGGGGATTGCGGGCAAGAACGCGCCCGAGGTGGTCGGGGGAGTGCTCGACATCATCCGCGGCGGCGCCGGGGCGGCGGACTCGGAGCGCTGGGCGCAGGTGTGCTCGGGCAGCGGCAGCTGCATTCCCGCCTGCCCCGAGGCCGTCAATCCCCGGTTCATGCTCGCACTCGCGCGCGTCGCGATGCAGCGCCGCGCCACCGCGGAAGAGCAGCACAGCAAGGGCAGCGCCGCGTTCTCGAAGATGGGCCGCGGCGTGCGGGTGCTCTCGCGCATGCAGCTCGCGCCCGAGGTGCTCAGGCGGTTTCGCAGCGACGGCCCGGCGGAAAGCCCGCCGGAAGTGGTCTTCTACACCGGCTGTAACGTATTGAAGACCCCGCACATCGTGCTGCTGGCGCTCGACATCCTCGACGCGCTCGGCACGTCATACCGCGTGATGGGGGGGCCGGGCGACTGCTGCGGCGTGCTGCAGTTTCGCACCGGGGACCTCGAGGCTTCCGGCCGCATCGCCTATCGCACGACCGACCGTTTTGCCGCCTCCGGCGCCGCCAAGGTGCTCGCATGGTGCCCGACGTGCACCGTCCAGATCGGGGAGAACGTGCTGCCCGGCCGGGCCGGCGCGCCCACTTACGAGCTCGAAGCGTTCGTCGTCTTTCTCGCCGGCCAACTTGACCGGCTGCGCCCGCTCATGCGCCACCCCGTGGCGAAGCGCGTCGGGCTGCACGAGCATCCGGGTGTCGCGGGCGTGTGCGAATCGGCGATCAGGATCCTCAAGGCGATCCCGGGGCTCGAGTACGTCGAGCTCGCGCAGCCGCAGGTGGGCTATATGTGCAACACGCTGCAGCCGCTGCCCGCGTTCAAGCGCGAGGTGCATCGCGGGATACTCGAGGCGGCGGCGGCGGCCAAGGTCGACGCGCTCGCCGGCGTCTACCACGCCTGCCACCGCGAGCTCTGCAGCCACGAAGCCGAGTGGCCGTTCGAGGTGGTGAACTTCCTGGAGCTCGTCGGCGAAGCCATGGGCATCCGGCGCACCGACAGCTTCAAGCGCCTGAAGAAAATGCAGGACACCGACGCGATCCTCGCAGACGTGATGGACCTCGTGGAGCGCCACGGGCTCGCGCTGGACGAAGTGCGGGCGGTGATCGAAAAGGAACTCCTTGGCGAGCAGCCGCTACCGCTGCGGGGCACGCGCATCGCCCGGGACGGCGCCTCCGCACCTGGGTGATGTGCGTGACGGGTGACGCTGGGACGGCGGGCTATGGCCGCCCGAAAGGCCGCAACCCGTGGAGGTTGATCCGGAATCCCGGTTCGGTCTCGTTATAGCGCACGAGACAGCTCTGGGCGCAGTTCTTCCTTTCCGGCCACAACTCGCACCGCCATACCACCGGCCGGGTTCCCTTCCCCTCGGGGCGCGGAACCTCATCGACACCGACGAGAGTGACGGCCCCGGTCTCGGGACACCGCATCAGCCGGTCCGTCGAAAAGCGCCCGGTGAGCCAGATCACCCACGCGCCGAATGCCACAAAAGCCGAAATCGCCGCTATCCACCCCAGCATTGTAAGAACTGTCATAGGGCCTCCCATTTAGAGTTCCTTTCGAGTCACCAGTCTGCGACCGCAGGTGGCGGGGGATATTGACGAAGATCAATTAAATTGGGGAAACCTCAGCGTCTGTCCCCGATTTCCCGGTTTCCGTTGTTGACCCCCCGGAACGGCGGTATAGTGGTCCGTGATGCGGAGGGGCCGCATCGACGGAAAACAACTACCTAGGAGGAGAGCCCATGAATAGCAACGTTCTGTTACGGGGCGGTGCGTTCCTGGCCGCGGCGGCGCTCGCTGGCGTGCCGGCGATGGACGCGGGGGCGCAGAAGGCGGATTTCGCGGGCAAGCGCATCGAAATGGTCGTGCCGTTCCCGCCGGGCGGCGGCAGCGACGTCTACAGCCGCGCGCTTGCGCCGTTCTTCGAGAAGTACCTGCCCGGCAATCCGACGATCATCATCCGCAACGTGCCCGGCGGCGGCTCGATCACGGGGGCGAATCAGTTCCAGTCGCGCGCGAAGCCGGACGGGCTGCACGTGCTCGTCTGCTCGTCCTCCACGGTCACGAATTTCGTGTTCCAGCGGCCGAAGTTCCAGCTCGACCTCATCCAGATGGTGCCCGTGCTGCTGTCGCCGCAGGGCTCGGTGGTCTATGCCTCGCCGGCGCTCGGGGTGACCGCGGGCCGGGACATTGCCAAGCTCAAGGGCCAGGCGCTGACCTTCGGCGGCGGCGGCCCGACCGGGGCCGAGCTGAGAATGACCACGACCTTCGATCTGCTGGGCCTCAACGTGAAGTACGTGTGGGGCATCGCGCGCGGCCCGACGCGGCTCGCCTACGAGCGCGGCGAGTTCAACATCAACTACGACACGACGCCGGCGTACCTGAAGAACGCGTCGAAGCTGGTGAAGGCGGGCAAGGCGGTGCCGCTGTTCGCGCTCGGCATCCTGGACGAGAAGGACAACCTCGTGCGCGATCCGAACTTCCCGGACCTGCCGACGTTCGACGAGGTCTACGAGATCGTGCACGGCAAGAAGCCCTCGGGCCCGGGATACGGGGCGTGGAAGGCGATCCTCCGGATGGGGGTGATGGCCAACAAGTCGATCCTGCTGCCGGCCGGCACGCCGCAGCCGATCGTGGACGCGTGGCGCGCGGCGGTGCAGAAGACGCTCGCCGATCCCGAGTTCCAGAAAAACGCGGCCGCGGTCATCGAGGGCTATCCCCAGTTCGTGGGCGAGTCGGCCCGCCCGATCATGAGGGGGGCGACGACGCTCTCGCCCGAGGTCTGGGAATGGATCAAGACCTTTCTCAAGACCAAGCATGACGTGACGCTCTGAGCGCGTTCGAGCCTCGTCGCGGCGCTCTTTCGCCGGTCTTGAAGCCGATCCGCGCACGGTGCGGTTCGCCGGCTGCGGCGCGCGGGCGCGCCGCAGCGGTGCCCAGGCCCGCAGGGGGACGGCTTCCGGCCGGCTAAGACCATGTCCGAATTTCTCCTCTCGGCGCTCGTTTCCCTGTTCGATCTCGAGCACTTCCTGTTCCTGTTCCTGGGAACGATGCTCGGACTGGTCGTCGGCTTCCTGCCCGGGCTCGGCGGGATCGCCGGCCTGTCGCTGCTGCTGCCCGTCGTCTACGGCAAGGACCCGACGCTGATGCTGCCGATGATGATCGGGCTGCTCGCCGTCACCAACACCTCGGACACGTTTCCCGCGGTGCTGATGGGCATCCCCGGCACCTCGAGCGCGCAGGCCACGATCCTCGACGGCTTTCCGCTGGCGCAGCGCGGCGAGGCGGCGCGCGCGCTCGGCGCCGCGTTCTCGGCCTCGCTCCTCGGCGGCCTCTTCGGGGCCGTCGTCCTGACGGCGAGCATCTACCTCGCCCGGCCGCTGATTCTCGCCGTGGGCTTCGGCGAGCAGCTCATGCTGATCATCCTCGCGCTCACGATGGTGGGGATGCTGACCGGCGCAAGCGCCCTGAAGGGCGTCGCGAGCTGCGGACTGGGCCTGCTGATCGGCAGCGTTGGCGCCGCGCCGGCCACCGGCGAGTACCGCTTCGCCTTCGGCACCATTTACCTGGGCGACGGCGTCCCGCTCGTCATCCTCGGCCTCGCGATGTTCGCGGTGCCGGAGATGGTGGACATCCTGCGCCGGCGCGAGCGGATCTCTACGGTCCGGGAGCTTGGATCCGGCACGCTGCGCGGATTCGCGGAGACGCTGCGGCACAAATGGCTGGTCGTACGCTGCTCGGCGATCGGCACGGTGATCGGGGCGCTGCCCGGACTCGGCGGCTCGGTGACCAACTGGGTCGCCTACGGCCACGTCGTGCAGTCGACGAAGGACCGGGACATGCTCGGCAAGGGCGACATCCGCGGGGTCATCGGTCCGGAGTCCGCCAACAATTCGGACAACGGCGGCGCGCTGGTGCCGACGCTGATGTTCGGCATCCCAGGCTCGGGCAGCATGGCGGTGTTCCTCGGCGGCCTCGTCCTGATCGGCGTCGAGCCCGGCATCGGCATGCTGGAACGCCACCTCGACCTCACCTTCATCATCATCTGGTCGCTGGCGCTCGCCAACGTGATCGGGGCCGGCACCTGCCTCTTTCTCGCGAAGCCGATCGCGCGCCTCACGCTGATCCCCTTCAAGATGCTCGCGCCGTTCATGATCGTGATCATCTATTTCGCGGCCTTCCAGGCGTCGCAGGACTGGGCCGATCTCGCCGCGCTCTTCGTGCTGGGCGTGCTCGCGATGTACATGAAGCGCTTCGGATGGTCGCGCCCCGCGCTGCTGATCGGCTTCGTGCTCTCGACCCGGCTCGACGCCGCGGTCTACCAGTCGGTGCAGGTCTACGGCATGAGCTTCCTGGAGCGCGGCGGCGTGCAGATCATGCTCGCGCTGATCGCTGTTTCCGTGTATCTCGCGGTGCGCTTCAAGCCCTTGCGCGAGCCGCTGACAGCCGGCGGGCCGCACGCCGCCGCCGGCCGGACGCCGCAGATGATTTTTCTGGGCGTGCTCACCGCGTTTGTGGGGTACACGATCTTCGAGATGTCGCGGCTGAGCTTCCTCGGCCGCGTCTTTCCGTTGTCCGTGGCGCTGATCACGTTGGTGCTCCTCGTGGCGGCCATCGTGCTGTCCTCGCGCGACCGGCCGTCGTACGTGCTGCACGACAGCGAGCGGGAATGGACTGTCGCCGACCGGCCGCAATTTTCAGCGTGGCACTTCCAGGGGTGGATGCTGGGGCTCATCGGCGCGATCGCCGTGGTCGGCTTCGTGCTCGGCGTTTTCCTCTACCTCTGCACGTTCCTTCGGATCAAGGCACGCGTGAGGTGGATTCCGGCCGTGCTGGGAGCCTCGGGAGCGATCGCCGTGCTCAGCCTGCTGTCGCATCTCCTGGTGTTCGATTATCCCGCCGGTCTCCTGCAGCAGCTCGTCGAGCTGCCGTGGCCGCTCAACTAGAGCGACACTCGTCACGCGTTAGACGAAGGAGCCGGGTTGGATTTATCATGAGCCGGACCTGGCCCGGGTGCTCCGGCGTTGCGGGATGCGGCGGGCGTCAGACGGCTTAACCATCCAAACCTTCCAGGAGAGGCTCATGCGTATCGTTGCCGCCGCGTCCGCGGTGCTTGTCAGCTTGTCCATCGGCGCCGTGGCCATGGCGGCGGAAGACTTTCCATCGATGCAGGTCATGAGCGGAATGCCGAACATGGGGAAGGGCCAGTGGAAGATCAACGTCCTGGAAGGCGGAGGCGGTCTGGGAACCGCCTCGCTTTGCTTCGATAGCCTTGCGCAGATGACGCGCGGCCCGGCGGCGCGCGGGCGGCAGCAGCCGAAGTGCACGAACCGGGTAATCGAGAACACGGCCGCCCGCGGGGTGGTCGAATCGACGTGCCCGGATGGCGCCACGCGCGCCACCATCACGCGCGACGGCGCCCAGGCGTTCGTGATGCACGCCGAGCGCATCGGCGCCGGCGAGCCGTTCTCGATGAAGGCACGCTACACGTACGAAGGGCCGTGCCGGGCTGGCGGCCCGGCCATCACCATGGGCGCGGACAGCGAGCAGTGCGTGAAGATGCGCGCGATGGCGGGCATGGATCCCGCCCAGGCGTGCGCCAACGCCGGCGCGCAGCGCCAGATGTGCGAGGAGCAGATGCGCAGTTCGCTCGCGCAGATCCAGGCGATGTGCTCGTAGACTACCGCGGCGAAGCGCGGCGGGACTGCGCGGCGCGCGCCGTCGCCCGGTACGCGGGCCGCGGCTCGCGCGCTTCGCCCCGCCCCCGCGCGCGCACGCGCGCCCGTACCCAGGCGGCGAAGTCACGTTCGGTGAGCTTGCCTTCGGCGAGCGCAAGCATAGTGAGGTATTTCTCCTCGTCTGTGGCGATCAGCTCGGCGCCGTTCAGCGCGAGGAGGGTTCGATACGCCACATGCGCGGTGCGCTTGTTGCCGTCCACGAATGGATGGTTGCGCGCGAGCCCGTGCGCCAGCGTTGCCGCGAGATCGGCGAGATCGGGCGCAGGATCGCCGTAGGCATGGAGTTGCCGGGGGCGCGCGAGCGCCGATTCCAGCAGTCCTTCGTCGCGCACGCCGGCGCTGCCGCCATGCTCGGAGATCTGGCGCTCGTGGATGGCGAGCATCAGCGCTTTTTCAAGCCAGACGATCATCGTCAACTCTTGGCGAGCTTGCGAAGTACGTTGCGGTCCTCGCGCATGACGCGCTCGGCCACTTCCATCTGGTCGGCGAGCTTGGGGTCGAAGGGCGTGAGCTTGATGCCGTCGGCGAGCTCGGTGGCGTAGAGCGCATCGCCCTTCGCCACGCGCAGCCGCGCCAGCAAGTCCTTGGGAAGGATGACGCCCGCCGAGTTGCCGATGGTGGTGATCTTGAGCTTCATAAGGGAGCTCCGGTTCCAGGTTATAACGTATGTTATCACGCCCGGACGGGCTCCCTCCTCACCCAATAAGCAAAGGGCGTCGGCGTTACCTGCTACCCCGTTGGTGTTGTGCTTGATCCGGCCCGCGCATGACGGCGCAGCATCCACCAGGCCGCGAGGCCCACGCCGGCGAATGCTGCCGCCATCGCTGCGTTGCCCGCTACGCCGCCCCCGATCTTGACATGAGGCAGTGCGGTGGCGGCCAGGTAGGTTCGAAATATCGAGTTCGCCGATAGCAGGCCGAAGACGCCCAGCGCGACCCAGGCCGCGACGCGCTGGCGACCGCTTGCGATCAGTCCACCGAGCGCTCCGCCGCCGTACCACAGGACGGGGACGGTGGCCCCGCTCACGGCGAAAACGGGGGCGGCAAAAAGCATTGGGGTCAGGAAGGGCCGCGCCTGCTTCGCGCGGGTCACCCAGTAGCACAGCATCAGGTTGACCACGGCGCCGGCGAAGAACAGCCCGTACTGGAGCGTCACCCCCCACGGGGCGCGCCATTGACCGGAGTCGACCAGTGCCCGCATCAGCAGTGCGGCGACGATGCCGAAGAAGACGAATTTCGGAGCATGGGCACTGAGAAAGATGTCCCGGGTCGAGGGCGGCCATGCATTGCGATGGTTGCGCAGCGCCGGGACGCCGAAGATTATTCCCACGGCGATGATCCATACCGCCAGCATGGCGCCCAGCGTGAACAGGGAGGGCTGGGCGTAAAGCGCAAACAGGCTCGGGACCACGGCGAATCCATGGCCGATGAGAATTCCCGGCGAGCAAAGGAGCGCAATGATCGTCGCGCGAAGCATGCCGCGCGGCACGCGGCCGGGGATCGGGCCGGAGCCGTACCAGGCCACGAAAGCCACCGCCAGGCTGGCGGCGAGGATGAGCTCCAGATTCATCTCGCTGGATGAGATCAGCGCCGCGGCGCGTGGCGCCCGCTCGAGTGGTCGAACCGCTCGTGGTGCTGGCGCAGGAGGTCTGCGCCATAGTCGCCGCCTTGCGCTGCGCCGGGGCGAGGTCCTCGAGCATCAGCCTTTGACGGAACACATAGGGATGGATGTTGTACCACGACCGGCGCTCGCGGCCTCGAGCGCGTGGACATGGAGGGCAGGCCGCGCAAGCCGAGTTCGGTCCAGTCCTTCATGACGGTGTCGAACGGGAACGGGCCGGGCGGTCCCGGGATGGTCCGCCGCGCGCACGCGCGGCACCGCGCTGCGCGTGCGACATGCCTACTGCATCTTGATGCCGGCGGCTTTGATCACCTTGCCCCACTTGGCGTACTCCGATTCCATGCGCCTGGTGAAATCCGCCGGATTGCTCGCCACCACTACGTAGCCGATATCCGCGAGCCGGTCCTCGACCGGCTTGGCGTTGAGCGCCGCCTTGCAGTCGGCGCTCAATTTCGCGACGATGGCCGGCGGCGTGGCCTTGGGCGCGAACATCCCGAACCAGGTTCCCGCCTCGAAGCCGGGCACGCCCGACTCGGCCACGGTCGGATATTCCGGCGCGGCCTTCATCCGTTGCGTGCTCGTCATCGCGAGGCCGCGCAATCTTCCGGTCCGGGCATGGGGCAGCGCGACCGGCAGGTTCGCGAACACGACCGAGATCTGGCCGGCGACGAGATCGACCACCGCCGGCGCCTCGCCCTTGTACGGGATGTGGAGCATCGTGATGCCGGTGGCAAGCTTGAACAGCTCGCCCGCCATGTGCGGGGTCGCGCCGATGCCGCCCGAGCCGTAGGTAATGTCGCCGGGGCGCGTCCTGGCGAGCTGGATCAGTTCCTTGATGTTCTTGACCGGGACCGTGGGATGCACGACCACGAGCATCGGCGAATACACGAGCTCGCTCACGCCGGAAAAATCGCGCAGCGGGTGGTACGGGGGCTTTGCCAGCAGCTGCGGCACCACCGCATGGGTGGTCGGGCTGCCGATGAATATGGCGTAGCCGTCGGGCGGGGACTTCGCGACGTGGTCGGCGCCGATGATGCCGCTCGCGCCCAGGCGATTCTCGACGATGAAGTTCTGCCTCAGGTCCTCGGTCAGGCGCTGGGCGAGGATGCGCCCCGCGATATCGGTGCCGCCCCCGGCGGAGAACCCGATGACGAAGCGCACCGTCCGGGTCGGATAGTCGGCGGCGCCGGCAGGACCCGACAGCAAGGTCCCGGCAGCGA
>DASWIC010000271.1:0-27488 GCA_036397875.1 Burkholderiales bacterium | reverse complement strand
ACGGGAATCAGCCCCTTGATCAGATAGCGGTGCGGGATGCCCCCCGGGTCGGGAGAGCCCTCGTCGATGACGTAGGACTGCTGCACGTAATGGAGCGAGAACCAGATGACGAGAACTGAGACGGCCACGATGAGCAGGGCTGAAACGAGGTCGACGATCGTCTTCTGGCGGGTGGAGAACCTCGAGTAGACGATGTCGACGCGCACGTGCTCGCCGTGGCGCAGCGCATAGGACATGCCGAACAGGATCAACGGCACCAGCAGGTGCCACTCGAGTTCCTGCGCCCACACCGTGCCCACGCTGAAGGCATAGCGCAGCAGCACGTTGGTCGCCATGAGCAGCACGATGACGAGCGCGACCCATGACGTGCACGCGCCCGTAACATCGATGAAGCGGTCGATGCGGGCGCGCGCGCCGCGGACCGCGCGCGCGCCCGGTTGAAGCCCCCGGTCAGGCACCGCGGATCTTGCTGTGGTAGACCGCCTCGCTGTAGCCCGCCCACGCGTCGTACTTGGCCTTGAAGGCGAAATAGGAATCGTGGACCTTCTTCGTCACCGGATCCTTGGCAATCGCTTCAGCGAGCACTTTCCGCGTGGCCTCGCGCAGGCTCTTCACCACCGCGTCGGGAAGCTGCCGCGCGACGACGCCGTGGTTCTTGATGAGGTCCTCCATCGCCTCGGCGTTGGTGCGCTGGCACCAGGCTTCGCTGATGACGTTGCACGCGGCGCAGGCGTTCTCGACGATAGCCTGCAGGTCCTTGGGCAGCTTTTCCCACGCGGCCTTGTTGACGAGCAGTTCCGACACCGTCGCCGTCTCGTGCCACCCGGTGGTGTAATAGAACTTCGCCGCTTTCTGCAGCCCGCCACGGCGGTCCTGATACGGGCCGACGAACTCGGCCGCGTCAATGACGCCGCGCTCGAGCGCCGGGAAGATCTCGCCGAGCGGCAGCAGCTTCACGTCCACGCCCAGCGTGGCGTAGACCTTGCCCGCGAGCCCCGGGATTCTCATCTTGAGGCCGTTGAAGTCCTTCACCGACTTGATCTCCTTCTTGAACCAGCCGGTCATCTGCACGCCGGTGTTGCCGCAGGGAAAGGCAACCATGCCGAACGGCCGGTAGACCTCGTGCCAGAGGGGAATGCCGCCGCCGTCGTAGAGCCAGCCGTTGATGCCCTGGAAGTTGAGCCCGAAGGGAACCGCCGTGAAGTACTGGGCCGCGAAGGTCTTGCCGGTCCAGAAATAGCTGTTGGCGTGATTCATCTCGACGGTGCCCGCGCGGACGGCGTCGAAGCCTTCGAGCGCGGGAATCAGCTCGCCGGCGCCGTAGACGGCGATCCTGAGACGGCCGTTCGACATTGCCTCGATGCGCTTCGCGAGGTCGGTCGCGCTGCCGGGCCCGTCCATGTAGAACGGCGCCCCCTTCGGATAGGCACTGGTCATCTTCCAGCTGAATTTCTGCTGCGCGCGGGCGATCATCGGGAAGCCCGCGATCGCTGCGCCGGTTGCTGCGACTGCCCCACCCTTGAGGAATCTCCTGCGGTCGTTACTCATGTGCGGACTCCTTTATTAACTGGTTAGTACGTGAGCAAAGGTTACCTTATTCCCAAACCGCGTCGATAAGCAATGGCCTGGCGCGGGATTCCGGCGCGATCGCGCCGTCAGTTCATCGCAAAAGCGCATGATTCGGCAACAAAAAAAGCCCGCGATGAACAGGGCCGGCGTGCCTTCTTCATCGATTACGAAGGCTACGGTCGCGCGCGCCGTAAACGGCATGCACCCGATACGGGCTCGCCGCTCCTGCGAGTAGAATCCGTCCCATGCATCCGAACCGTGTGACTCGCATCGCGGCGTTGCTGGCGGCGCTGGCGCTGACGAACTGCGCGGTGAATCCCGTCACCGGCAATCCGAACCTCGTGCTGATGACCGAGTCGCAGGAGATCGCGCTCGGCCGGCGCGAGGACACGAACGTGCGCAAGCAGTACGGCGCGTATGACGACCCGGCGCTACAGCAGTACGTGAGCGAGATCGGGGAGCGGCTCGCGAAGACGAGCCACCGCCCGGGACTCCAGTACCGGTTCCTCGTGGTCGATTCGCCCGAGATCAACGCGTTCGCGCTTCCCGGCGGCTACATCTACATCACCCGCGGCATCATCGCTTACTTCAATTCCGAGGCGGAGCTCGCGGGCGTCCTCGGCCACGAGCTGGGCCACGTCACGGCGCGCCACTCGGTGCAGCAGATCTCCACGGCGCAGGCGGCCAACATTGGCGTCAACATCCTGGGAATCTTCGTGCCCCAGGCGCGCGGCGCGTTGGGGAGCAATGTGATCAACGTCCTCGGCGGGGCGCTGCTCTCGGGTTACGGGCGCGAGCACGAGCTGGAGGCCGACCGGCTCGGCGCCGAGTACCTCGCGCGCACCGGCTACGACCCGCAGGCGATGATCAAGGTGGTGGGCGTGCTCAAGAACCAGGAGCTGTTCGACGCCGAGGTGGCGCGGGCCGAGGGCCGGCAGCCGCGCGCCTATCACGGCCTGTTCGCCTCGCACCCCGACAACGATACGCGGCTGCAGCAGGTGGTCGGCGAGTCGGCGCGCTTCAAGCAGGCCAGCCCGCACGTCGGGCGCGAGGAATTCCTGCGCCGCGTCGACCACATGATCTTCGCCGACAGCCCCAAGCAGGGCGTCATCCGGCACAACAACTTCTATCATGCGGAACTGGGATTTGCCATGACCTTTCCGGCCGGCTGGCGCATCCGCAACAGCACGCAGAACGTCGCGGCCATCGGCCCCGGAGAGGAAGCGCTCATCGATCTGCGCTCCGGGGGCGCGGCCCAGGGCAGCCCGGAGGAGGTACTGCGCAAGCGCTTGAAGCTCGGATCCGACACCCCGGTAAGCGCGACCGCGGTGAATGGGCTCGCCGCCGCGTCCGTCGAACTTGCCCTCCGCGGCGGGCCGGCGCGGGTGATGTGCGTATTCCTCGACAAAAGCGCGTATCTCCTCGCCGCGCAGGCGCGCACGAGCGAGGCATTTGACAAGCACCGGGAGACATTCCAGGCTGCGCTCACGAGCTTCCACGAGATCACGGCCGAGGAGCGCGCCCTTGCCCGCCCGCTGCGCCTGCGCATCATCACCGCGCACGAAGGGGTGACGTTTGCGGAGCTCGCGCGCCGCTCGCCGCTCGGCCGCTTCGCGGAAGGTCACCTGCGCGTGTTGAACGGCCTCTACCCGGCGGGCGAGCCGGTGGCGGGACAGGCCCTCAAGATTGTTGAGTAACTGCGTGGCTGGTGGATGCTGGTGCGATAATCGTGGCCAAGCATAATATGCGCACGCTCCGCGAGGCCCCTCGATGATGTCGCAGCGCAGCCTGCTCGTCGCCCTGCTCTGCGCCGCCTGGATACTGCCGGGTCTTTTCGGGCGCGACCCGTGGAAGCCGGACGAGGCCCATACCTTCGGCGTCGTCTACGACCTGCTGCGGGGCGGTTCCTGGGTGGTGCCCGCGCTCGCCGGGGAGCCCTTCCTCGAGGATCCGCCGCTGTACTACCTCACCGCGGCGGCGTTCGCGAAGCTGTTCTCGTTCGCGCTCCCCCTGCACGACGCCGCGCGGCTCGCGACCGGGGCCTGGATGGCGGCGGTCTTCGGGCTCACCGCGCTCGCGGGACGCGAGCTCTACGGGGTGCGCTACGGCGCGATATCGGCGCTGCTGCTGCTCGGCTGCTTCGGGTTCGTCGTGCGCGGCCACCAGCTCATCACCGACAACGCGCTGCTCGCCGGCTTCGCCATGGCCTATTACGGCTTCGCGCTCGCGCTGCGGCGGCCCGCGTTGGGCGGCTTCTGCATCGGCACCGGCATCGGCGTTGGTTTTCTTGCCGACGGCGTGCTCGCGCCGGCGGTGCTGGGATTGATCGCCCTGCTGCTGCCCGCGATCGGGCGCGACTGGCGCACCCGCGGCTACGGCGCGGCGCTCGCGGTGGCCGCTGTGGCGGCGGCGCCGTGGCTCGCGATCTGGCCGATCCTGTTCGCACGGCAGGCGCCGGCGCTGTTCGCGTGGTGGTGGTGGGACGAGAACCTGTGGTACTACCTCGGCCGGCCGTACGAGGCGCGGGCGGGCATCCTCTATTACCTCGGCATCCTGCCGTGGTACGCATTCCCAGCGTGGCTGCTCGCGCTGTGGACGCTGTGGCGCGCCCGCGGGC
The DNA here is from genome assembly GCA_036397875.1 of Burkholderiales bacterium. Taxonomy (GTDB): domain Bacteria; phylum Pseudomonadota; class Gammaproteobacteria; order Burkholderiales; family SG8-41; genus SG8-41. Next base: position 23,302 of record DASWIC010000271.1, on the reverse strand, counting down.
GGGGACTCGCGCGGCCGGCGGTCGTGCTGCCGGTCATCGGCTTCATCGTCACGCTGGCCGTGCTTTCCGCTTCTTCCAAAGCGCGCGAGCTCTACGCGCTGCCGCTGCTCCCGCCGCTTGCGCTGCTCGCGGCGGGAGCGCCCGAGACGCTGCGCCGCGGGGCGGCCCACGCGTGGTACTGGTTCAGCGCCATGGCGTTCACGCTCTTCGTGGTGGTCTTCTGGTTCTACTGGAGCGGGCTCGAGCTGGGCGTGCCCGCGCGGCTGCACGCGCACCTGCATCGCATACGGCCCGGCTACACGCCGGGTTTCCGCTGGCTGCCCTTCGTCCTGGGCCTTGCCTACACGATTTTCTGGCTCGCGGTGCTGGCCTCGTTCACCAAGAGCACGGTGCGGCCGGTCATCGTGTGGGCCGCGGGCATCACGACCATGTGGGCGCTGATGGCGACCCTCTTCCTCGGCTGGGCCGACAACGTGAAGAGCTACCGCGCGATGATCGTCTCCCTGCAGCGGGCGCTGCCGGCCGGTTACGACTGCATGTCGAGCCGCGGCCTGGGCGATTCGCAGCGCGCGTTGCTGCATTACTTCGCGGACATCATCACGCACCGCGAGGAAGTGCCCGGGCGCCGCCGCGCCTGCCAGCTGCTGCTGGTGCAAGGCCTGCCGAAGGTGGAGCTCGCGCCGGGCGCGCCGTGGAAAAAGATCTGGGAAGGCGCGCGGCCGGGGGACAAGGACGAGCGCTACCGGCTGTATCAACGCACGAAGCCGCGCGGGTAAACCAGCGATGCTGTGTCGCAGCAAATTCTCGACACCCCGGGATGAGGGGCGTAAACTCCGGGTTCCCAACGCGGGTGCCTCCCACCGGCGCTAATTTAAAAACCTATTTCATATCAGCAACATAAGGAGCGGGCCATGGCCAGCGGGCGCGAAGTGGTGGTGCTGTCCGGCGTGCGGACGGCAATCGGCGATTATGGCGGCGGGCTGAAGGATGTCGCACCGACCGAGCTGTCGGCGCAGGTGATACGGGAAGCGGTGAAGCGGGCGAAAGTGGACGCCAAGGAAGTCGGGGCGTGCGTGATCGGCAACGTGATCCACACCGAAACGAAGGACATGTACTTTTCGCGCGTCGCCGCGCTGAAGGGCGGGCTGCCGGATGACTCCACCGCGCTCACGGTCAACCGCCTGTGCGGCAGCGGGCTGCAGGCCATCGTGTCGGCCTCGCAGATGATCGCGCTGGGCGATGCCGATGTCGCGGTCGGCGGCGGGGCCGAGTCCATGAGCCGCGGCGCCTACATCATGCCGAGCCTGCGCTGGGGACAGCGCATGAGCGACGGAGCCGTGATCGACATGATGGTCGGCGCGCTCACCGACCCCTTCGACACGGTGCACATGGGCGTCACCGCCGAGAACATCGCGGAGAGGTGGAAGATCTCGCGCGAGCAGCAGGACGAGTTCTCGGTGGAAAGCCACCGCCGCGCGATCAACGCGATCGAGAAGGGCTATTTCAAGGACCAGATCCTCCCGGTCGAGCTGAAGACGCGCAAGGGCACGACGGTGTTCGACCGCGACGAGCATCCGCGCTCGGACGCCAGCCTGGAAGGCCTCGCCAAGCTGCGGGCGGCCTTCAAGAAGGACGGCTCGGTGACGGCGGGCAATGCTTCGGGCATCAACGATGGCGCGGCCGCCGTGGTCCTGATGGAGCGCGCCGCCGCGGAAAAGAAGGGATTGAAGCCGATGGCGCGGCTCGTCTCCTACGGCATCGCGGGCGTGGATCCCAAGATCATGGGCATCGGGCCGGTGCCGGCATCGACGAAAGCGCTCGCGAGGGCCGGCCTCAAGGTCGAGCAGATGGACGTCGTCGAGTCGAACGAGGCGTTCGCGGTGCAGGCGCTCGCCGTCACCTGTGATCTCAAGCTCGACCCCAGGAAGACCAACCCCAACGGCGGCGCGGTGGGGCTCGGCCACCCGATCGGCGCGACCGGGGCGATACTCACGGTCAAGGCGCTCTACGAGCTGCAGCGCAGCGGCGGCAAATACGCGCTGGTGACGATGTGCATCGGCGGCGGGCAGGGCATCGCCGCCGTCTTCGAGCGGCTCAACTAAGGACACGGTGGACCTCCGGAAGTACTCGCCCTCGCGGACGCAGGTCCTCGCCGCGACGGGGACGCTGAATTACCAGCCCTTCATCATCACCGACGACATCCAGACCGGCGTCGCCTATAGCTGGCTCCACAGCCCCGATCCGCGTGACGACCGGTTCTGGAAGTTCGTGTTCCGGCGCGACCGCCTGCCCGCCGACATCTGGGAACAGGCCGCCGACGCCAACGCGCGGCTGCGCACGATGTACGACGATTTCGTCGCCGAGATCGCGCGGCGCTATCCCGGCGGCACGCTCCTCGATGTGGCCTGCAACAACGGCTATTTCCCGGTGCGGGCGGAGCAGCTCGGCATGCGCGGCTGCGCGGGCATGGACCGCCGGCCCCAGCACTGGGCCTCGATCAAGGTCCTGAACAACATCACCGGCACTGCGGTCTCGTTCCTCAACCGGAGCTACTCACCGCTCACGCACGGCGCGAAGATCGGCCGGCGCTACGACGTCGTCGTCGCGAGCGCGATCATGTGCCATCTGCCCGATCCGCTGAATTTCCTCGCCTTTCTCGGCTCGGTTGCGAAGGAGGCGGTGTTCTTCTGGGGCCAGATGCTCGACACCGACGACTACCTGGTCGCCTACAACGAGCCCAACCGGTTCACGTTCAGCAACAAGCGGTTTCCCCACGGCTTCGATGACAATACCCGGCTCTCGCGCGGGCTCTTCCGCAAGTCCGTCGAGCTGATGGGATTCGGCAACATCGTCGAGCTGCCCTATCGCGACACCTGGCTCCCGGCGCAGTGGTACGCGCCGCACAAGGCCTGGCTCTGCATGCGCGGCTGACTACGCCGGTTCCAGCCATTCGAAGAGCCGGCCCGGCGGAAACGGCACGCGCAGCCCGAGTTCAAACACGAAGTAGACGAAGGCCGCCGCGCCCGCGGTCAGCGCGAGCGTGATCGGCCAGCGCTCGCGGCTGCCGACCTTGAGCAGGAGGAAGGTGCAGAGCGTGCCGCCGATCAGGAACCCGAGCAGCCAGATCGCCGCGAGAAAGCCGGCGATCCAGCCGATGCTCCCGGCGGTGCGGCGGGCCGCGACGCCGGCGGAAATTCCCGGATCCGACAGCGTGAGGCCGCTCGCCGGAAGCTTTTCCTTTCCCCAAGCCTGGATGACGAGCTGGAGCAACGCCAGGGCGAGCACCGGGAAGCCGATTGCCCAGGGAAACAGCCCCGCCCGGAAGCCGAAGTCCAGGCTCTGCCACATGGCGATGCCGAGCACCACCACGATCGTGAGCGTGAAGAGGATGCTCCCGGCGCTCCGCGCAGCCGCCGGCTCCGCGGCAACACCGGAGGCCGCGCGCTTCTGCGAGCGCGCTTTCCACCAGGGGTAGAGCGCGCCCGCGAGCGTAGCCGCGATCAGCACCAGGACCCAGGGGCGCGCCAGCCATTCGATCCCGTAATTGTCGGTCGAGAGGAACAGCCGGTTCTCCGCGAGGGGCCCCAGCACGAGCCCCAGGATCAGCGCCGGGCGCGGCCAGTGGAGCTTTTCCATCACCCAGCCGAGGAGCCCGAAAAAGAGCACCAGGTAGAGGTCCTCGAAGGCATTCTTTTCCGCGAATGCGCCCAGGTAGATGAGCAGCAGCACCGGCGGGATCAGGAGGCTGCCCCGCACCCGGGTCACCTTCGCGAGCTGGTTGAGAAAGATGAAGCACACCGCCACGGTGACGATGTTGGCGATGACGATGGTCCAGACGAAGGAGAACGTGAGCGAGAGGTGGCCGCCCCGGCTCTCCGGGATGAGCATGCTCGGGCCGGGGACGAGCCCCTGGATGATGAAGGCGCCGAGCAGGATCGCCATGGTGACCCCGCTCGGAACGCCGAACGCGATGGTCGGGATCAGGTGGCCGCCCAGCGTCGAATTGTTGGCCGCGCCGGGGCCGAGCACGCCTTCCACGGCGCCCTTGCCGAAGCGCTCCCTGCCGGGGGAGCTCTGCACGGCGTGGGCGTAGGCGAGCCACTGCGTGACGCTGCCGCCCATGCCGGGAATGATGCCGACGTAGGCGCCGATCGCGCTGCAACGGATCACGAGCCCGGCGTGGCGGAAGGTGTCCTTGACGCCTTCCATCACGCCGCCGAGCCGGGTGAAGTGCTCGCGGGCGATCGCCGTCCGGCGCACGGCAAGATCGATGATCTCGGGGATCGCGAAAAAGCCGATGGTGATCGGCACCAGCCCGATGCCGTCCCAGAGAAAAAGCTGGTCGAAGGTATAGCGCTGCGTGCCGGAGATCGGATCGAGCCCGACGGTGGCGAACATGAGGCCCAGGCCCGCCGCGACGAGCCCCTTCAGCAGGCTGTCACCGGCGAGCGCGGCGACGAACGTGAGACCCAGCACGGCGAGCATGAAGTACTCGGGTGAGCCGAAGGCGAGCACCAGCGGGCGCACCACGGGGATGGCGAGCGCCAGCGCGAACGCGCCGAAGAGCGCGCCCACCAGCGAGCTCATGAGCGCGGCGCCGAGCGCCCGTCCCGCCTGTCCCTGCTTTGCCATCGGGTGGCCATCCACGATGGTGGACGCGGTGGTCGGCTCCCCGGGCACGCCGAAGAGGATCGAGGTAATGTCGCCGGTGGTGGCGGTGACCGCCGCCATGCCGAGGAGAAAGGCGAACGCCTCCGCCGGCTCCATGGTGAAGATGAACGGCAGCATGAGGGCGAGCGTGGTGGGCCCGCCCAGCCCCGGCAGGATGCCGACGACGAACCCCAGCGCGATGCCGGCGAGCATCAGGCCGAGCGCGGCCGGGGTGAATACCAGGGTGAGGCCGGACGCAAACGCTCCGGCCATTTCGGCGAGCATTTTCCCTCTCGGGATTTCTGCAGACTACGTCGTTCCCGCCTCCGCGGGAACGACGAGAGCAATTCAATGCCCTGTTATCAGTAAAGGGCCGCCTTCAACTTGGCGATCATGGCGGCATCGAGCTTGAAGACGTCCGCGACGAGCTGCTTCATTTCTGCCCCCGTGATCGGGTCGATCGCCAGCCTCGCCTTCTTGGCCTCCGCCAGGAATGCCGGGTCCTTCAGCGTCGCGTGAAACGCGTCGTGCAGGATCCGGACGCGATCCCCGGGCGTGCCCGGCGGCAGCGCGAAGGGGCGCGCGAATGCGCTGCTGTTCTGCACCCCGACCAGGATCAGGTTGCGGGCATCATCGGTCTTCGCAAAATTGATGGCGAGCGGGACGTTGGGAATATCCGGGAGCGGCTTCGCGACGATCTGTACGACCGGGATCACCTCGCCCGTTTCCAGGCCCTTGCGCCAGGTCGCCCGCATGGACTCCCACGACCAGCAGCCGCCGGCGAGCTCGCCGCTCTCGGCGGCGAGGCGGATCGCCGAGGTCCCCTTGTAGCCCGAGACGACCTGCACCGGCAGCCCCAACGCGGCCCCCAGGATCCGTCCCGAATTGTCCGGGGTCGCGCCCGGGGCGACGCCTCCCAGCTTGACCGGCGCCTTCGCGGCCTGCCAGCGCTGGATGCTGGTGATGCCGCTCGCCTTGGTGAGCCCGCACACCACGTCCTCCTTGACCGCGGCGCCGAGGTACTCGAAGCGGCGCGCGTCGAAGTCGATGCCCTTCTGCCCCAGGATCTGGCCGAGGATGATCGCGCCGTTGAAATGACCGATGGTCAGGCCGTCGGGCTTCATGACCTTGTACAGGTGATTGGTCATGAGGATGCTGCCCGCCCCGGTCATGTTGTCGACGACGATCGTCGGGTTGCCGGGGATGTGCTTGCCCAGGTGCCGCCCGATGAGCCGGGCATAGGTGTCGAACCCGCCGCCCGCGCCGAGGCCCACGACGATGCGTAGCGTCTTGCCCTCGTAGTACGGCTGGGATTGCGCCGCGCCGTCGGTGAACGCGGCCAGCGCGATGAGCGTTGTCAGTGCCGCCGGTAACCGCTTATTCATGCTGTCCTCCTGATGGTTGGTCTTGAATTCGGGCCATGATGGCCTCGGCCGCAAATCATGTCCAGTCCGGCCGGGTCAGCCGCCCGGGGCCGCGCGGCCCTGGCGAAGGCGGGCGAGCTCCGCAAGGCAGAGGTGCGTAAAGGCGAGGCCCGAGAGCATCGGCACCGCAAGATTGACGATCGGAACGGTGTAGAGCGCGGCGAGCACGAGCCCGAGCGCATAGAGCCTGCCGCCCGCGCGCCGCACCACGGCGTGATATTCCTCCGCGCCGGCGTGCTCGGCCAGCGCGTCGTAGCGGAACATGCGCTCGTTGAACAGCGCCGAGATGAGCGCCGGCGCCACCAGCGCGCCAATGCCGGTGAGCCACAGCGGCAGGCTCACCAGCCACAGCGCGGCGAACACGACGATCGTGCTCACCGCGTTCCATGCGCTGCCCGCGACGGTCCCGCCCCGGCGCCGCTCGAGCCGCGGGAAGTGGCGCCCTCCCACCCACGGGACGATCACCGGCATGGCGAGCAAATCGGTCACCAGCACCGCCGTCACCAGCATGACCGGAATCAGCAGCGCGAACGCGGCGATGCCGCTCGCCCAGACGAAGACGGAGCCGAGACCCCAGTCGCTCAACCAGGCGAGCCACGGGGTCGTGGCGATACTCTCCGCTACCCAGCGCGCCCAGTCGTCGGCGAAAGTCCAGACGAGCGCGAGCCATACCGCGACGGCGACGAGCGGCGGCACCAGCGCCAGCGCGAGCACGCGCGGCTCGCGCAAGTCGCGCAGCGCGGCGATCAGGGCAGCGAATACCGGATGCATGAGCGCCTATTCTAGAATCCCTTCCCCCCTTGCGGGTAGAATGCCCGCACGACGCGTCGAGCCGCGAACTGTCTGGAATGCCATCCGCCCGCTCTGCCCTGCCCGCCTGGCAAAAACTCGCCGAGCACCACCGCGCCCAATCGCGCCTCCACCTGCGCGAGCTTTTCGCCCGGGATCCGCGGCGTTTCGGAAAATTCAGCCTCGCGCTCGACGGGATGCTGCTCGATTACTCAAAGCAGCGGGTCACGGAGGAGACGATGCGTCTCCTCGCGGATCTCGCGCGCGCATGCGAGCTCGAGGCGTGGCGCGCCCGCATGCTCGCGGGCGAGCGCATCAACCAGACCGAGGATCGCGCGGTGCTGCACGTCGCGCTGCGCGCCGGGGCGGCGGTCCGCGTCGAGGGACGGGACGTCACGCGGGACGTGGCGGCCGTGCTCGCGGACATGCGGCGCTTTGCGCGCGGGGTGCGCGCCGGACGGACCCGGGGCGCGAGCGGGCGTGCGTTCACCGATGTAGTGAACCTCGGTATCGGCGGCTCCGACCTCGGGCCGCGCCTTGCCTGCGATGCGCTCAAGCACTGCTCCCGGTCCGGGCCGCGGGCGCACTTCGTCTCCAACGTGGACGGCGCGGCGATCACGGACACGCTCGAGCGCCTCACGCCCGCGACGACGCTTGTCGTCATTTCCTCCAAGACCTTCAGCACCCAGGAGACGCTCGCCAACGCGCGCACCGCCCGCGCGTGGCTGCAGCGGAAGCTGAAGGACAAGGCGGCGCGCCACCTGTGCGCGGTGACCGCGGAACCCGAGCGCGCGCGCGCTTTTGGCGTGCCCGCGGACCGCATCTTCCGTACCTGGGACTGGGTCGGCGGCCGCTATTCGCTATGCTCCGCCGTGGGACTGCCGGTCGCGCTGGCGATCGGCATGGAGCACTTCGACGGACTGCGCGCGGGCGCGCGCGCGATGGACGAGCACTTCGCCCGGGCGCCGCTGGAGAAGAACCTGCCGGTGGTGATGGGGCTGCTCGAGGTGTGGAACGTCAATTTTCTCGGCTGCGGCGCGCGCGCGGTGCTGCCGTACGACGAACGGCTGCGGTGGCTCCCCGCCTATCTGCAGCAACTGGAAATGGAATCCTGCGGCAAGTCGGTTACCCGCGAGGGCGAGCGGGCTGGCTACGCGACAGCGCCCGTGACGTGGGGCAGCGCCGGGACCGACGGCCAGCACGCGTATTTCCAGTGGCTCCACCAGGGCGCCGCGGTGGTGCCGGCGGATTTCATCGCCTGCTGCCAGCCGCATCACCGGCTGCGCGGCCACCACCAGGCGCTGCTCGCCAATTTTTTCGCGCAAACCGAAGCGCTCGCCAGCGGCATGAATCCGGAAGAGGCCGCGGCGGGCATGCGCGCGCAGCGGCTGCCGGAGGCCACCGCCCGGGCATTGCTGCCGCATCGCGTGTTCGACGGCAACCGGCCGACCTCATCGATCCTGCTCGACGCGCTCACGCCGCGCGCGCTGGGCGCGTTGATCGCACTCTACGAGCACAAGGTTTTCGTGCAGTCGGTGATCTGGAACGTGAACGCGTTCGATCAGTGGGGCGTCGAGCTCGGCAAGAGCCTCGCCGGGCGCATCCTGCCGGAACTCGTGAGCCACGCCCCGGTAGCCGGCCACGACAGCTCGACCAATGGACTGATCAACCACTACAAGGCCCGCCGCCAGCGGCGAAAGGCGTGACCGGTCATTAGCCACGGTTTCTTAATGGAGGACAACATGAACGACGAAACCCTGAACATGAGCATCCGCAAATTCCTGAAAACCGTGGGCGTCAATTCCCAGCTCGCGATCGAGAAGGCAGTGCAGAAGGCGGTCGCGGAGGGCAAGCTGAAGGGCAAGGAGTCCTTCCCGGCCGCGATGACGCTGTCGATCGCGAAGCTCGGGCTGGACATCAAGTTCGACGGCGAGATCCGGCTGGAGTGAAACACACGTCATTCCCGCCTCCGCGGGAGCGACGAAAGTTCTCTGACGCCGTGCTAAAGCTTGAAAAGATGCTCGCGGTAGTACTTCAGCTCCTCGATCGATTCGTAGATGTCGGCGAGCGCCTCGTGCCTGCCGTGCTTGACGAGCCCCGCCATGATGTCCGGCTTCCAGCGCTTGGCGAGCTCCTTCAACGTGCTGACGTCGAGGTTGCGGTAGTGAAAGTACGCCTCCAGCTCGGGCATGTAGCGCGCGAGGAACCGGCGGTCCTGGTGCACCGAATTGCCGCACATCGGTGAGGTCTTCGGCGGCACGTGCTCGGAGAGAAAGGCGATCACGCGGCTCTGCGCCTGCGCTTCGGTCAGCGCGGCGGCCTTCACTTTCTCGATCAGCCCGCTTTTGGCGTGAGTGGAGCGGTTCCAGTCATCCATCGCCGCGAGCACGGTATCGGGCTGGTGCACCACCATGACCGGCCCCTCGGCGACGGCGTTGAGATCGCCATCGGTGACCACCAGCGCGACCTCGAGAATCCGGTCGGTGTCGGGATTGAGCCCGCTCATCTCCATGTCGATCCACACGAGGTGGTTGGGATTTTGTGCCATGCGGTTGGGACGGCGGCGTAATTCGGCGATAATTGTGTCATAGATCGTTGAGCCCCGTCAGGCCCGCATGTCCGCATCATCTGCCTTCGGCATCGTCTTTCTCGCCGCGCTCGCGCTTGCGACCGCGACGCGCCTGTGGCTTGCCTCGCGCCACGTGAGCCACGTGCGCGCGCACCGCGCGCGCGTGCCCGACGCGTTCGCATCCGAGATCAGCCTCGATGCGCACCAGAAGGCGGCTGACTACACCTGCGCCAAGACGCGGCTCGCGATGGCCGAGGTCGGATTCGACGCCGGCGTCCTGCTCCTGCTCACCTTCGGCGGCGTGCTGCAGTGGCTGCACGAGGCGTCCGCGCTCCTGTTGCCGGAAGGCATCGGGCGCGGCTTGCTGCTGCTCGTCCTCGTCGGGGCGCTGATGACCGCGCTCGAGTTGCCGTTCGGTCTCTGTCGCACCTTCGTCATCGAAACCCGTTTTGGCTTCAACAAGATGACGCGGGCGCTCTACTTCGCCGATTTCGCCAAGAGCATCGCGCTCGCGCTCGCCTTCGGCCTGCCGCTGGGGACGATCGTGTTGTGGCTGATGGGGCGGGCGGGCGAGTACTGGTGGCTCTACGCCTGGCTCACCTGGCTTGCGTTCAACGTGTTCATGGTGGCGGTCTATCCGACGTGGATCGCGCCGCTCTTCAACCGGTTCTCGCCGGTGCAGGACCCCGAGCTGAAGGAGCGCGTGGAGCGCCTCATGGCGCGCTGCGGCTTCAAGGTGAAGGGGCTGATGGTGATGGACGGCTCGCGCCGCAGCACCCATGGCAACGCCTACTTCACCGGGTTCGGGACCTCCAAGCGCATCGTGTTCTTCGACACGCTGCTCCAGCGCCTCAACCCAGGCGAGGTCGAGTCGGTGCTCGCCCACGAGCTGGGCCACTTCAAGCTGCGCCACGTCGTGAAGCGGATGGCGTGGCTCGCCGCGGCGAGCCTCGGGCTGCTGTGGCTGCTCGGGTGGATCATGCTGCAACCCTGGTTCTACCAGGGGCTCAACGTGCACGCGCCCACCAGCGCGATGGCGCTCGTCCTGTTCTCCATCGTGCTGCCCCAGTTCACCATCCTGCTGCAGCCGGTCGGCGCACTGCTGTCGCGCCGGCACGAGTTCCAGGCCGACCACTATGCGGCGGAGAACGCTTCGGCGCGCGACCTCGTCTCGGCCCTGATCAAGCTCTACCGGGACAACGCCACGACGCTGACGCCGGATCCACTGCATTCCATGTTCTACGATTCACATCCGTCTGCAGTCGCGCGCATTGCCCGGCTTCAAAAGGCGTGACTGGTGACCAGCGACCGGTAATGCACCAGCCGCGATCCACGATTCCAGGAAGAACCATGGCCAAGACCAGCTCAGACCTCGCCGCCGGCAAATGCAAGCCGTGTGAAGGCGGCGTGGCGCCGCTCAAGGACCAGGAGGTCCGGAACCTGCTCAAGCAGCTCGACGGCTGGGAGCACGCGGGGGGCCGCATCGCCAAGACCTACACGTTCAAGAACTACTACCAGACGATGGCGTTCGTGAACGCCGCCGCGTGGATCTCGCACCGCGAGGATCACCACCCGGACCTGACGGTCGGCTACAACCAGTGCCGCGTCGAGTACATGACCCACGCCATCGGCGGCCTCTCCCAGAACGATTTCATCTGCGCCGCGAAGCTCGACCGGCTGTTCGACCTTTGAAGCACTCCGCGAACCGGCGTACGCTTCGGAACAGACCCGCTCGGCACGAGAAACGAGCGAAGAGTCACGAATCACGACAGCTGGAAGGCCAGATCGTCGCGAGCTTCGGGCGGCGCTACCTGGTCGAACTCGCCGACTCGTCCACCCTCGACTGCGTCACGCGGGGAAAGCGCGGGGCGCTGGCGTGCGGCGACCGGGTGACCGTCGCGCGCAGCGCGCCCGGGAAGGGCGTCATCGAGGCGGTGCGCCCGCGGAGAACTCTCCTCTACCGTTCCGACCGCGCGCGCCAGAAGCTCGTCGCGGCCAACGTCACGCAGATCGCGATCGTGGTGGCGCCCGTGCCCGCGTTCAGCGAGGACCTCGTGAACCGGTGCCTGGCGGCGGCCGAGCACGGCGGGATCGCCGCGCTCATCGTGCTCAACAAGGTTGACCTGCCGCAGGCGCGGGCGGCGCTCGCTTCGCTCCAGCCCTACCGGGGGCTCGGCTACCGCGTCGTCGCGCTGTCCGCCAAGCGCGACCTGGGACCGTTGGTACCGCACCTGATAGGCGAGACCAGCGTGCTCGTCGGCCCCTCGGGGATGGGCAAGTCGACGATCATCAACGGGCTTCTCCCCGCGGCCGCGGTGCGCGTCGCCGAGATTTCAGCCGCGCTCGACTCCGGGCGCCATACCACCACGCATACGCGCCTCTACCACCTCGATGCCGCGAGCCACGTGATCGACTCGCCGGGCCTGCAGCTTTTCGGGCTGCATCACGTGGACGGAGCAGCGCTTGCGCACGCCTTTGTCGAATTCCGGCCGCACCTCGGCCGATGCCGCTTCCGCGACTGCCGCCACGTAGTGGAGCCCGGCTGCGCCATCGCGGCGGCGTGCAAGCGTGAAAAGTTCAGCAAGCGGCGCCTGGAAAGCTACCGCAAGCTCGTCCGCGAACGAAAACCGTGAATCGTGATCCGCGCATTGCGGTTCATTTTTCCGGGGCCCCGGTCATGCGCGACGCAGTCGCCCCCTCAGCCGAGGGCGTGGGCGAGGCTCATGAGGAAGATCAGGAATACCCACAGCACCACGGCGCGTGAGATGAGCCCGATGGCCTGCGGCATGTAGTCCACGTCCGCCTCGTCGCCGGTGCCGGTCTCGGGACGGTATTGAACGCCGCCGTCCTGGTGCAGCGCATCGCCCAGACGCACGCCCAGCGCCCCGCCGCCGCTCGCGAGTATCACCCCGTCCGAGCGCGGGTTCCACCCGGCAGCCTGCGTGCGCCAGCAGTAGACGGCGTCCGCGAAATCGCCTGCGGCCGCAAAGCTCGCGGCGGTGAGCCGCACCGGCGCCCAGTCGAGCCAGTAAAAGGCGCTCACGGCGAATTTGCCGAATGCACCGAACTCCGGCTCGTTGCGGTTGCTCCAGAGCTCGGACAGAACGGCCGCGGCCCGATAGAGCACGGCGCCCGCCGGGCCCAGCACAGTGAACCACGCGACGGCGCCGAACAGGTGGCGATGGGAGGCGAGCAGCCCCTGCTCGATCGCCACGCGCGTAGCCTCCCCCGCGCTCAGCTCGGCGGCGCTGCGGCGGCGCCATTTCGTGAGCCGGTCGCGCGCGCCCGCGAGGTCGCCCGCGCGCAGCGCGAGCTCGATTTCCCGGAAAGTGTCGCGGTACCGGTTAAAACCCATGGCGGCGTAGAGCACGGCGGCGTTCCACGCCAATTCGGCGAGCGGGCCGAAGTCAGCGAGCAGGCGCTGCACCGCCACGATCGCCGCGAGCACCGGCGCCACCGCCAACGCCCACGCGATCACCCCCTGCCGGTACTGCCCGCCGTTTACAACGTCTTCCAGGGTGGCCGCATATCGATGGAACCACTCGAGCACGCGGTTGCGCTCGCGCAACAGCCATGCCCGCTCCACCAGCAGCGCTACCAGCACGGACAGAAAAGTCATGGAGCGTGACGGGTGACGGTTCGCGAGCGGCCGGTGTATCGACGTTGACTACTGCCGCGAATCACGAATCATGATTCACGAATCACGCTTTTTCGGCGTAATGAATCTCCGCGATCTCGACTTCGGCGTCTCCAGCCGGCCGGTGCCACTTCACCGTGTCGCCGACCTTGGCGCCGAGCATCGCCTTCGCGAGCGGGGATGCCCAGCTGATCCTGCCGGCCGCGACATCGGACTCGTCGTCGCCGACCAGCGTGAAGCGGTGCGCCTTGCCGTCCCCGTCGAAAATCGTCACCGTGGCGCCGAAGTGCACGGCATCGCGCGGCTGCCCGACCGGATCGACGACCTCGGCGCGCTCGAGCTGGGCGTTGACGTAACGCTGGTCGCGCTCGACCTCCCGCAGCTTCTGCTTGGCGCCCGAATCGTCGGCCGACTGCGCGCCGAGCGACTCATGCTGCGCCTGCAGCTCCCGTGCCCGGGCCTGCAGCTGCTCGAGGCCGTGGGGCGTGACGTAATTGGGGTGCACCGGCAACGGGCGCTCGGGCAGCTCGCCCGCCGCCAGATCGTCGACGCTTTCCTTCGTGAAGGCTCGACTCATTACCCGCCCATTATTGAAAGGAAGATTGCCGAATTCACCGGCATCGGCCGTCTGACATCCGGTGCAATTCGGCGGGTTGACCGGGCGCGACGCGCCTCGGTTAACGCTAGTTATACCGGCACTCCCGGCGCGAAGCAACAGGGAGATCGCGTCCCGGCGACGGCGAAGCGCGGCCGCGCGCCGGCGCTCAGTAGCCGAGGAACGCGGTCAGCTCGTCCTTGCGCGCTATGGTGTCCTGGTAACCGAGCCGGATGAGCGCCCGGCAATACGACCGCTCGAACAGAAGGTAGGACAGCAGGTTCGCGCCGCTGCGGCGCAGCGCGCCCACCGTGTGGAGCAGCGCGCGGATCGTGTACGGCAACTCGTCCGCGTGCAACATCGCCATGCGCTCCGGCTCCTCGCTCGGCGCGATGACGCGGTAATCCACTTGGTGCAGGGGGTATCGGCTGCGCTCGAGCGCGTCCGGCGGGATCATCTCGATTGTGCGGTTGATCCGCTGCAGCCGCTCGAGATCCACCTCGAGGCTGTCGAGAAAGATGCTGTTCAGGGCATGCCCTGCGATTTGCGCGAGGGAGGGGTGCGTCTCGACCTGCACGCGCTCCGCGTTTTGCTGGTGGCGTCCCGCACCGATCACGAACAGGCGGTCCGCGCCCAGGTGCAGGGCCGGGCTGACGGGCGCGATCTGGCGCATCGAGCCGTCGCCGAAGTACTCGCGGTTGATGTGCACCGGCGGAAAGATGAACGGCAGCGCGCTGGAGGCGAGCAGGTGATCGAGGGTGATCTGCATCGGCACGCCGATACGGCGCGCGCGCTGCCACGGCTGCAGGCCGGAAGCGCCCTGGAAAAACGTCACCGACTGGCCCGAGGTGTAGCCCGAGCAGGTGACGGCGAAGGCGGCGAGATGGCCGGCGTCGATCGCGCGCTGGATCGCGGGGAAGTCGAGATAGCGCCCGAGGAGCGCCGCCAGCGGCGCATTATCGAGCAGCGACACCGGCCGGCGGCTGAAGGCACCGCCCGTCAGCGCGGTGTAGAACCAGCGGGCGCTGTTCGCGATCGCGCCCCACGGATCCGCGCGATAGACATGGTGCACGCGGAAGTTCTTCCACACCATCATCAGCCGCCGCACCCCGCGGCGGAAGTCGGCCGCGTCCATCGCCAGCACCGCCGCGTTGATCGCGCCCGCGGAGGTGCCGCAGATGATGGGGAACGGCGTGCGCACCTCGGGCGGCAGCAGCTCCGTCAGCGCCCGCAGGACGCCGACCTGGTAGGCCGCGCGCGCGCCGCCGCCGGTCATGATCAGCCCGATTTTTGGCTGCCCGCCCTTCAACTTCCCCCCGCCTCAGCGCCGCAACAAGCGGCAAAGGTTGTAGAGCATGCCGGCGGTCGCGCCCCAGATGTAGCGCCCCTCGAACGGGATCGCGAGGTAATGGCGGTGCCGGCCGCGGAATTGAAACTGGCGCCGCTGGTAGCGGGCGGCATCGAGGAAATGCTCGAGCGGTGCCTCGAATACCGCCGCCACCTCGAACGGATCGGGATGCAGCGCGAACGGCGGCTCGATCCAGCCCACGATCGGCGTGATGCGGAAGCCGGAAGGAATCTCGTATTCGGGCAGCCGGCCGAGCAGCTCGATCGATTGCGACGCAAGCCCGATCTCCTCCGCGGTCTCGCGCAAAGCCGTCTCCTCCCGGCTCGCGTCGCCCGCCTCCACCCGCCCGCCCGGGAAGCTGATCTGGCCTGCGTGATCATCGAGATGCGCCGTGCGCTGGGTAAAGAGCACCTGCACCCGGCCGGCGCGGTCGACGAGTGGCACCAGGACGGCCGCCTCGGTGACGGCGATTCCCTCCTGCAGGGCGATCACGTGCAGCTCGTCGGGTTCCGGCGACAGCGCTGGCTGCGCGAGTCGTTCGGCGATCCCCTCGCGTGTCATCGGGAATACCCTGCCATGCGTTGATGTTAACGGTTGGTGAGCCATGTGCTAAACGATAACGTCTTGTGGCTGCTAGGGATTTTACCGCGGCGCGCGAACCGCGCCAGGTGCCGGGCGCCGCGATCGTTATCGCGACTGTAGGCAGGGCTTACACTGACCACCCTTTTTCTTATCAACGACGAGAGGAGAACTGAATGAAGCTCCGGACCCTAGTTGTAGCCCTCGGCCTCACCCTGGCGAGCGGGACCGCATTCGCCTTCAGCTGCCCGAAACATATGAAGGCGATCGACGCAGCGTTGCCCAAAGCCAAGCTGTCCAGCTCGCAAATGGCCGATGTGAAAAAGTATCGCGCTGAAGGCGAAAAGCTGCACAAGGACAAGATGCATAAGGAAGCGCTGGAGGCGCTCGGCAAGGCGGAGAAAATCCTCGGCATCAAGATGTAAGCCGGGTTTTCACCCCCCACATCCCCGCCCGCGCGGCGGGGATTTTTTTGCGGGTGCGGCGTTCGAAGTGGAATGATCGGGTGACTAGGCGCCGCCAACTGGTCACCGGGCACGGGTCACATCTTCTTCATCTTGAGGGGAAGATAGGGCTCCGCGCACTTGATGATATCGGTATTGGTCGAACGCTCCAGGCAGTGCCTGGCATCCTCCTTGACGGCGGTCTGGCCCGGTCCCTGCACGATTGTCATGTCCTTCTGCGGCGCGGGCGTCATTTCCTCCTTCATCCCGCCGGCCGGCGCCGCGGCGGGCTTGTCGCGCTGGGCCTGGCCCAATGCGGCCCCGGAGATGAGCATGACCAGTGCCGCTGCGATCACGATGCGATTCATGATTCAGCTCCTCTCAGCAAAACTCCATGAAAATCAGTCGCATAGCCTACAATCTTCGGCCTGTTCCCCGATCGGACTTGAAACTTTACGCCGAATCAATGCGTTAGTCACTTCCCGCACTTGCGGTTTTCGCAACGCTTCTCAGGTCTTGCCGACCATCTTTTCGGGCCGGACCCACTGGTCGAACTGTTCTTCCGTGACATAGCCGAGCTTTACCGCTGCCTGCTTGAGCGTAGTGCCCTCCCGGTGCGCCTTCTTGGCGATCGCCGCCGCCTTCTCGTATCCGATGTGCGGGTTCAGCGCGGTCACCAGCATCAGCGATTCGCGCATGAGCGTCTCGATGCGGCGGCGATTGGGCCGGATCCCGCTCGCGCAATGTGCGTCAAAGTTCTCGCACGCGCTGGCGAGCAGCCGCGCGCTGTGCAGGAAATTACGGATGACGAGCGGGCGGAATACATTGAGCTCGAAATTGCCGGAGGCGCCGCCGAAGTTGATCGCGACGTCATTCCCGAGCACCTGGCAGCACACCATGGTCATGGACTCGGATTGGGTGGGATTGATCTTGCCTGGCATGATCGAGCTGCCCGGCTCGTTCTCCGGGATGATGAGCTCGCCGATTCCGCTGCGCGGCCCCGAGGCGAGCCAGCGCACGTCGTTCGCGATCTTCATGAGGGAGGCGGCGAGCGTTTTCAGCGCTCCATGCGCGTGCACCACCGCGTCGCAGGAGGCCATCGCCTCGAACTTGTTGGGGGCGGTGACGAACGGCAGCTTCGCCAGGCGCGCCAGCTCGGCCGCCACCCGCTCCGCGAATTGGGGATGGGTATTCAACCCGGTGCCGACGGCGGTGCCGCCGAGCGCGAGCTCGCACAGGTGCGGCAACGCCGCGTCCACGTGCGCGAGCCCGTGATCGAGCTGCGAAACGTAGCCCGAGAACTCCTGCCCCAGCGTGAGCGGCGTCGCGTCCTGCAGATGCGTGCGGCCGATCTTGACGATCTTCGCGAATTGCGCGGCCTTCCTCGCCAGGGTGCCGCGCAGCTTGCGCACCGCGGGCTTCACGCCGCGCTCGAGCGCCATCACCGCCGCAACGTGCATCGCTGTGGGAAAGGTGTCGTTCGAAGATTGCCCCTTGTTGACGTCGTCGTTGGGATGCACCAGGCGCTTGCCGCCGCGGGCACCGCCCAGCAGTTCCGAGGCGCGGTTCGCGAGCACCTCGTTGACGTTCATGTTGGTCTGCGTGCCCGACCCCGTCTGCCAGACGACCAGCGGAAAATGGTCATCCAGGCGGCCGCCCAGCGCCTCGTCGGCGGCGTTCACGATCGCCCTGCCCTTGCGTTCGTCGAGAACGCCGAGCGCCATGTTGGTGAGAGCGGCCGCCTTCTTGACCAGCACCTGCGCGTGCACCACCTCGAGCGGCATCGCTTCGCCGGGAAAGGGGAAGTGCTGGAGGCTGCGCTGAGTCTGCGCACCCCACAGCCGGTCGCCCGGAACTGCAATTGCCCCCATGGTGTCGCGCTCCAGCCTCGTCCGGCGTTTCATCGTGCGCCTCCCAAATTCACGCTGTTGCTAAAGCAGGGCGCGCTGCTCGCCGCGCTGCGCCGCCGCGTCAACCACGGTAAGCGCCGTCATGTTGACGATGCGGCGCACGGTCGCCGAGGGCGTCAGGATATGCGCCGGACGCGCGACGCCCAGCAGGATGGGCCCCACCGTGATGCCGTCGCCGGCCGCGGTCTTGAGCAGGTTGAAGGCGATATTGGCGGCGTCGAGCGTCGGCATCACCAGCAGGTTCGCCTCGCCGGTGAGCCGCGCGTTGGGAAACACCCGGGCGCGGATTTCCTCCGACAGCGCGGCGTCGCCCTGCATCTCGCCCTCGACTTCAAGGCCGGGGGCAAGCTGCTCGATCAGCGCCAGCGCCCGCCGCATCTTGACGGCGGTCGGCGTATTCGCGGTGCCGAAGCTGGAATGCGACAGCAGCGCCACTCTCGGCGTGATGCCGAAGCGCCGGATCTCCTCGACGGCATGCACCGTCATCTCCGCGATCTGCTCGGCGGTCGGATCGTAACTGACATAGGTGTCGCAGATGAACACGGTGCGGCGCGGCAGCAGCAGCATGTTCATCGCTGCATAGTGCTTCGCCCCCGGGGCCAAGCCGATGACATCGTCGATGAAGCGCAGATGGCTGTCGTAGCGGCCGACGACGCCGCACAGCATCGCGTCCGCCGCCCCCATATGCATGAGCATGGCGCCGATCAGGGTGTAGCGGCGGCGCAGCTCGAGCCGGGCAATCTGGGGCGTCACCCCTTTGCGTTCCGTGAGCTTGTGATAGGCCATCGAGTACTCGCGGTAGCGCGGGTCGTTGCTGGGGTCCACGAGGTCGAAATCCCGGTCCACCTTCAACCTGAGGCCGAGCTGCTCGATGCGCGCGCGGACGACTTCGCGGCGGCCGACGAGCGTCGGGCGTGCCATGCCCTCGTCCACCACTACCTGGGCCGCGCGCAGCACGCGCTCGTCCTCGCCTTCCGCATAGACCACGCGCTTGGGCGAAGCCTTCGCCGCCTCGAACACCGGCTTCATGATGAGGCCGGACTGGTAGACGAACTGGTTCAGGCGTTCGCGGTAGGCTTCGAGATCGGCGATCGGGCGGGTCGCGACACCGCTCGCCATCGCCGCCTGCGCCACCGCGGGTGCGACCTTCCCGATCAGGCGCGGGTCGAAGGGCCGCGGGATCAGGTAATCGGGCCCGAACGCGAGCTGCTGGTCGCCGTACGCCCGGGCGACGATGTCCGACTGCTCCGCCTGCGCGAGCTCGGCGATCGCCGTCACCGCCGCGAGCTCCATCTCGCGCGTGATGGCGCTCGCGCCGACATCGAGCGCGCCGCGAAAAATGAAGGGAAAGCACAGCACGTTGTTGACCTGGTTCGGGTAGTCGGAGCGGCCGGTCGCGATCACTGCGTCCGGCTTGGCCTTTCTCGCCTCTTCGGGGCGGATCTCCGGCTCGGGATTGGCGAGCGCGAGGATCAGAGGACGCGCCGCCATGCGCTTCACCATCTCCGGCTTCAGCACGCCGCCCGCGGAGAGCCCGAGGAAAACATCGGCGCCGTCGATCACGTCGCCAAGGGTGCGCGCCCTGGTTTCGACAGCGAAGCGCTCCTTCTCGGGGTCCATTTCCTCCTTGCGCCCCCGGTAGACAACGCCCTTGATGTCGGTCACGACGATGTTCGAGCGCGGCAGCCCCATGTCCACCAGGAGGTTGAGGCAGGCGAGCGCCGCCGCGCCGGCGCCGGAGGCGACGAGCTTTACCTTCCCGATGTCCTTGCCGACCACCTTGAGGCCATTCAGGATCGCGGCGCCGACGATGATGGCGGTGCCGTGCTGGTCGTCGTGGAACACCGGGATCTTCATGCGGGCCCGCAACTTCCGCTCCACGACGAAGCACTCGGGCGCCTTGATGTCCTCCAGGTTGATGCCGCCGAAGGTGGGCTCGAGGCTGGCGATGATGTCCACCAGCTTCTCAGGGTCGCGCTCGTTCACCTCGATGTCGAAGACGTCGATGCCGGCGAACTTCTTGAACAGCACGCTCTTGCCTTCCATGACGGGCTTCGCGGCGAGTGGGCCGATCGCGCCCAGTCCCAGCACCGCCGTGCCGTTGGTGATCACCGCCACGAGATTGCCGCGCGCGGTGAGATTCCGCGCCTCACCCGGGTCGGCGGCGATCGCCTGGCAGGCAATCGCCACCCCCGGCGTGTAGGCGAGCGCGAGGTCGCGCTGATTGACGAGGCCCTTGGTGGCAACGATCGCAATCTTGCCGGGGGAGGGCCACCGATGGTAATCGAGCGCCGCTTTGCGTAGTTGTTCGTCCATTTCCTGACCCGGAGATGATTGCGCGTGTTGAGCGGCGATCAGGGCTCGGGAGCCGCGGCTCCCGTACCCTAGGCGTCCGCTCCAACACGCGCAGTTAAACCGGACCAACGTTCCGGTTTAACGGAAATTATACGCCGGTCATCCCGGCGCCCCTTTCCGTGCCGGGGCGCGCAGTCCCGGACGGAACCGGGAACAAGAACTTTTTGAGTTGGCCGTTATAAAATCCCTCGTCATGGCCGATATTCCCTACCCGCCGCGCACCGAGCTCTTTCCCGAGATCGAGCCCTACAGCGCGGGGATTCTGAAGCTGGACGGCGTGCACGCGATGTACTGGGAGCAGTCGGGCAACCCGGAAGGCCCGCCGGTGCTGTTCCTGCACGGCGGCCCCGGCGCGGGCGCCTCCGCCGCGCACCGGCGCTTTTTCGATCCCGTGCATTACCGGATCGTCATCTTCGACCAGCGCGGAGCGGGACGCTCGACGCCGCTGGGAGAGCTGCGCGACAACACCACCTTGCATCTGGTGGCCGACATCGAGCGGCTGCGCGACCATCTCGGGATCGAGCGCTGGCTCGTGTTCGGCGGCTCGTGGGGCAGCACGCTCGCGCTGGCGTACGGCGAAGCGCACCCCGAGCGCTGTGCGGGCTTCATTCTGCGCGGCGTGTTCCTGTGCCGCAGCAGCGAGATCGAGTGGTTCCTCTACGGCCTGCGCACGCTGTTTCCGGAGGCGTGGCGGACCTTCGCCGAGGTCATCCCCGCCACCGAGCGCGGCGACCTGCTCGCCGCCTACTACCGGCGCCTGGCCGATCCCGACCTGGCCGTGCACGTGCCCGCGGCGCGCGCCTGGAGCACCTACGAGGGGGTATG
This sequence comes from Burkholderiales bacterium, assembly GCA_036397875.1. GTDB lineage: Bacteria > Pseudomonadota > Gammaproteobacteria > Burkholderiales > SG8-41 > SG8-41. Next base: position 2,178 of record DASWIC010000271.1, on the reverse strand, counting down.
CTCGACGCTGCTGCCGAGCGCGGAGACGGTGGCGCACTTCGCGGGAGACGGCGTGTCGCTCGGGCTCGCGCGCGTCGAGGCGCACTACTTCAGCCACGGCATCTTCCTGCCGGAGAACGCCCTGCTCGGAAACGTGAGCCGCCTGCGGCACCTTCCCTGCATCATCGTGCAGGGACGCTACGACGCGGTGTGCCCGATCGTCACCGCAGACGAGGTGCACCGGGCGTGGCCCGAATCCGAATACATCGTGGTGCCCGACGCCGGGCATTCGGCATGGGAGCCTGGAATCAGAGCCGAGCTGGTGCGCGCCACCGAGCGCTTCAAGGCGCGCCGGTAGCGCGGGAAGAGTGTCGAGATATGAGTGTCGAGTGAGGCAAACCGGGAGTCACAGGCTCACCCCCTCGGCACCCGACACTCGACACTCGGTGCTGCCTCAGGGTAGCAGGACCGTTGATCCCGTGGTTTTGCGCGACTCGAGGTCGCGCTGCGCCTGCGCCGCTTCTCGCAGCGGATAGGTCTGATTGATCGCGATCCTGACCTTGCCGCTCTTCACCACCGCGAACAGTTCACGCGCCGCCCTGAGCAGGGCCTCGCGGGACGCGGTGTAGGTGATGAGCGTCGGGCGCGTCAGGTAGAGCGATCCCTTCTGGGCGAGCACTCCGGGATTGAACTGCGTCACCGCGCCGGACGCATTGCCAAAGCTCGCCATCAGGCCGAGCGGAGACAGGCAGTCGAGCGAATCCATGAAGGTGTCCTTGCCGACGCCGTCGTAGACGACCGGCACGCCCTTGCCCTGGGTGATGGCCTTCACCTGTTCCACAAATTTCTCGCGCGAGGTCACGATGACATGCTTGCAGCCGGCCTTCCTGGCGAGCGTGGCCTTCTCGTCGCTGCCGACGGTGCCGATCACCGTGGCGCCAAGCGATCTTGCCCACTGGCACAGGATCTGGCCGACCCCGCCGGCCGCCGCGTGCATGAGAATGGTGTCGCCTTTCTTGACCCGGTAGGTGCGGCGGATGAGGTACTGTGCGGTGAGACCTTTCAGCATCATCGCGGCGGCCGTCTTGTCGTCGATGCCGGCCGGGATCTTCACCAGCCGCTCGGCGGGGCGCAGCAGCACCTCGGCGTAGGCACCGATCGGGCCGGAATAGGCGACGCGGTCACCGATCTTGAACTCCTTCACCTTGGGGCCGACCGCCTCGATTACACCCGCGCCCTCCGACCCCGGGGTAAACGGGAGCGCTATCTGATAAAGGCCGCTGCGCTGGTAAGTGTCCACGAAGTTGAGGCCGACCGCGGTGTTCCGCACCAGCACCTGGCCCTCGCCGGGCGCGCCGACCTGGACCTGCTCCCAGCGCAGTTTCTCCGGGCCGCCGTATTCGTAGACTCGCATTGCGTGAGCCATGGGGGTTCTCCGTTATGATTAGTCGTATTTGGAGCGCGGGATTAAACCACAATTCAGCGCGCCCAAGAAATTGGGGGCCATTGCGGGCCCCCTTTTTCATATTTGGTCTTGTTTCTCTTGGCGTGTTGGCGGTTAATTTTTCTCACCGCGCCCGCAGCACCCGCGACGCCCGGGCCACGTCGCGCTGCTTGACCCAGAAGATCGCGCCGAATCGCCCCCCGCCGGCGGCAACCGCGTCCATCGCCACCATGTTGATGCCGGCCTTGGCGAGCTTGCCGCAGATCGCGGCGCACGCCCCGGCCTTGTCCGTGCCTCGCGCGAGGAACACTGTCTTCCTCTTGCTCACCTTCATGCCCAGCTTGCGGGCGGCAATGGTGAACTTGGAAACGTTGTGAGGAACGAAATCCACCTGTGCGCCCCCGGCATTGGGGAACCCGGTGAACGCAAGCAGGTTGACGCCGTGCGCGGCGAGCGCACTCAACAGCCGCGCTCCCTGGCCGGCGCGGTTGGGGGTCTTCATGCTGAAGTAGGCGGTCTTGCGTACGGTGGTGGCCATCGTGGCCTCCTTATAGAGTGTGGTATCCGACAACAATCCCCGCCGGTTGAACGGCAGCCTTCTGTCCGTTCGAACCGGCGGACCTAGAGTCTATGACACCATGAAACACGCGTGCGTTGCTGCCAGAATTGGTGATGACGCGAAGCGAGGTGCAGCCAATATGTCGATATTGGCAAGCCGAGCGACAAAGTCAGCGCCGATTCTGGCAACAACCCCG
>DASWIC010000270.1:0-3272 GCA_036397875.1 Burkholderiales bacterium | reverse complement strand
AAGTGCCGAAAGGACGCGCCCGGTCAGCGCGCGCGCAAGATGCATCTTCGTGGCGGCCGACGCGTAGAGATCGGGCGCCGGGTCGAGGTCGCGGGAAAGCGCCTCGCTCGCCGCGGCGATCGGTTCGGCCGCCGCGCGCTTCCCTTCCATCGCCGCCATCGCGCCGCGCGCGAGCACGGGTGTCTGGCCCATGCCGAGAAACGCGAGCCGCAGGTCCGTCAGCGTTCCACCAGCGCGCTTCGCGACCGCGGCCACGCCCGCGATCGCGTAATCGCCGCGCCGCTGGGCGAGCTCGACGAACGCGCTCCGGTAATCCGGTCCCGTCACCTTGATCTCGATGTGGCTGAGGACCTCGGCCGGCTTGAGCGCCGTCGTGTAGAGACCCTTGAAGAAGTCGCGCGCCGCGATCCGGCGTGTGCCGGACTTCGCCGCCGCGACGAACTGCGCGTCGAGCGCGACGCAGCAGGCGGGCCACTCCGCGGCGGGGTCCGCCAGCGCGAGGCTGCCGCCGATGGTGCCGACGTTGCGGATTGCCGGGTGGGCGATATAGGGCGCGGCCTGCGCGAGCAGCGGCAGGTACTTGCGAATCTCAGGCGAGCGCTCGATCTCGGCGTGGGTAGTGAGCGCGCCGATCCGGACCGCGCCGTTGCGGACCTGGATGCCCGAAAGCTCGCGGAGCCGGGAAATATCGATCAGCAACTCCGGCGCGGACAGCCGCATATTGAGCGACGCGATGAGGCTCTGACCGCCCGCGAGCAGCTTTGCTCCGTCGCCGTGCGCGGCCAGCAGCTCGAACACCTCGGCGAGGTTGCGGGCCCGGGCGTAGGCGAACGGCGGCGCTTTCACGCGGACTCCTCACTGCGTCAGTTGGCGCGGATATTCGCCGCCTTGATGATCGCTCCGGCGACCTCCGCCTGCGCCCGCACGAAGGCGTCGAACGCTTCGGAAGTCAGGATGAACGGCTCCGCGCCCAGCTTTTCGTAGCGCGCGCGCACCTCCGGTGTCTGCAGCCCCTTCTGGGTGATGTCGTGCAACCGGCGCACGGCGGAGCGCGGCACCTTCGACGATACGAACATTCCCACCCAGAACGGGAAATCGGCGTCGGCGAGCCCGGATTCCGCGATCGTCGGCAGATCGGGCAGTTGCGCGGAGCGCCGCTCCGCGCTCAGCGCGATGGCGCGCACGCGCCCGTCCTTGATCTGTGTCAGCACCGTCGACAACGGCAGGATGGACCAGTCGATGCGCCCGGCGATGACCTCGATCAGCGCCTCCGGCGAGCCCTTGTAGGAAACCTGCACCGCATCGATCCGGGCGCTCATGCGGAAGCGCTCGGCGCTCATGTGCGTCCCCGTCCCGGTGCCGGCGGTCCCGTAATTCAACGCGCCGGGCTTGGCGTGCGCCGCGGCGATCAGCTCTTTCAGGCTCTTCCAGGGTCGCGGCGGCGGGACGATCAGGACGTTCGGCAGCACCGCGAGCGGGGAAACGCCCGCAAACTCGCGCAGCATGTCGAAGGCGAGGTTCGGGTAGACGAAGGGGGCGATCACCTGGGCCGACGTATTGACGAGGGCGACATGGCCGTCGGCCTCGGCGCCGAGCACGTAGCCGGCCGCAAGGGTGCCGCCGGCGCCGGCGCGGTTCTCGACCACGACGGTCTGGCCGGTCGACTGCGCCAGGTGATCCGCAATCGCGCGGCTGAAAAGATCGACCGGGCTGCCCGGGCTGCTGGTTGCCACCAGCCGGATCGTCTTGCTCGGAAATCCCTGTCCTGAGCCCGTCGAAGGGGCCTGGGCGACCGACTCGCCTGCAAGCAGCAAGATGCCCAATGCGGCCGTGATCAGCATCGACTTCATTTGATTTCCTCCCCGGTCGTTCGAGTCCGATGTAGTGCGCAGCGCGGCCTGTCCACCGTCACTTCAATGCATCGACGATTTTGCCTTCGAACCTGCCCCGGTGTCGAGGTCCCGGCTCGAGGATCACCCGGGGCCACAGGGACGCGTGCCCCGCGGCTCGCTCGTGGCAGCAAAACTGGCTATGATCGGCGAGTGAAGCGCAGCACCGATCGCATACTGACGACCCACACCGGGAGCCTGCCCCGGCCGCGCCCGCTGCTGCAGATGTACGATCGGCGCGCGCGCGGTGAGCCCGTCAATGAGGAAGCGATCGCCCGGGCCGGGCGAGACGCGATGCGCCGCGCCGTGCTGCGCCAGATCGAGTGCGGAATCGACGTCGGCGGGAACGGCGAGCAGGAGCGCGAGGGCTTCTTTCTGTACGTCCAGCGCCGCATGACGGGCTTTGGCGGGACCTGGAAGCGCTGGCCGCGCGGCGACACCGAGCGCTATCCCCTGTTCAGGGAAATGGTGGAGGCGCAGCTGCCTGCGCGCGAGGGCGTGAACAGCCAGCTGCCGCCGCGGGTCGTCGGCGCGATCCGCTATCGCGATCCCGCCGCGGCGGATGCGGAGCCGCGGGAATTCCGGGCGGCGCTTGCGGAAATCGGAAGGGGTTTTTCCGAAGCGTTCCTGACGGCGCCCTCTCCGGGCATCATCGCGTCGGCGTGCAGAAACGAGCACTATGCGAGCGAGGAGGCGTACGTCGAAGCGCTGGCCGAGGCGCTGCGGCTCGAGTACGAGGCCGTGGTGCGCAATGGCTTCGTGCTCCAGGTGGACTGCCCCGACCTGGCCCTCGAGTGGCACCGGTCATACCACGGCCAGCCGGAAGCGAGCTTCCTCGGTTTCGTGGAGCGCATCGTTCAAGCGCTGAACCACGCGCTTCGCAACGTGCCGCGGGAGCGCGTCCGGATGCACATCTGCTGGGGCAACTACGAAGGTCCCCACGATTGCGATATCGCGCTGGAGACGATCTGGCCGGTGGTTCGCAAGGCGCGCGTCGGCGGCTACGTGCTGCCCTTCGCCAACCCGCGTCATGCGCACGAGGTCAACGTCCTGCGCAGGATGCCGCTCGCCGACGATCAGATCATCGTGGCGGGCGTGATCGATACGCTCACGAATTTCGTCGAGCATCCCGAAGTGGTCGCCGAGCGGCTGGAGCGCGTCGCGGCCGCGGTCGGCGATCCGCGCCGGGTGCTCGCCGGCACCGATTGCGGCTTCGATTCGACGGCCGGCCAGGGGCGGGTGGCGGAGGACGTCGCGTTTGCCAAGCTGCGAGCGCTCGTCGAAGGTGCGCGCATTGCGACGCAGCGCTTGTTCTAGTCGGCTGGCGCCGGCAGCGAATCCGTTTTTTACATCATGATGCGGCCGCCGTTCACGTCGAGCGTG
>DASWIC010000269.1:0-2683 GCA_036397875.1 Burkholderiales bacterium | reverse complement strand
GCTCCAGCCTTCCACCACGACCACGACCTCGACCGGGTAGCCGAGATTCACCACGTAGAGCTTCTTCGCTTTCGCCGAGGGCGCGTCGTAGAGCACCGCGGCACTTTCCGCAACCGAGCGGAACTCTGCAGCGGCGGCAGGAGCTGCGGCAAACGCGGCCATCACCACAGCCGTTGCGATCGTGAACCCGGAGAACGCGCCCACGTCAGGCTCCTTCCTGGTCACAGATCACTGATCATGATTCTAGGCTGCAGGCGGCGGCGAGCCGGCCTGCTCCTGTTGCTGCTGGCGCCGCTGCTGGTAGAGCGCCTCGAAGCTCAGGTGATTCAAGAGAAAAGGCGGGAATCCGCCGCGCGCCACCACGTTCGAGATGCTCTCGCGCAGGTACGGGAACAGGATGTTGCCGCAGGTGACGCCGAGAATCGCGTCGAGCTCCTGCTGCGGCACGTTGCGAATCTGGAAAATCCCGGCCTGCGCGACTTCCACCAGGAACGCGGTCTTGTCCTTCAGCTTCGCGGTCACGGTGGCGGTCAGCACCACCTCGAAGACCCCGGCGTCGAGCCCGCGCGCCTCGTTGTGGAGGTTGATGTCGATCTTGGGCGACTCGCGCTCGGCGTACACCTGGGGCGCGTTCGGGATTTCGAGCGACAGATCCTTCAGGTAGATCCGCTCGATGTTGAAGAAAGGCTGCTGCTCGCTCATGGTGCCGGTCCCCTTAGCCGTGAGCCGGCGCGCCCCGCAGCAGCTCGTCCAGCCTGCCCGCGTGCTCGAGCGCCGCCAGCTCGTCAAAACCGCCGACGTGCGTCTCCCCGATGTAGATCTGGGGCACGGTGCGCCGGCCGGTCTTTTCCATCATCTCGACCCGCCGCTCCGGCTCGAGGTCGACGCGGATCCTCTCGATGGCGGCCACCCCCTTGGCGCGCAGCAGCCGCTCGGCCATCTGACAAAACGGACATGTCCCCGTGCTGTACATCGTCACCTTCTGGGTCATTCAAATGCTCTTAGCCCTTTTCCAGCGGCAGGCTCGCCTGCTGCCACGCCGCGATCCCGCCGCGCAGCGCGACCGCCTCGGCGAATCCCTTCTTGCGCAGCATCCCGCTCACGGACGGCGCGCGCGAGCCGGTGCGGCAGCTGACGACGATCGGGCGCGTGCGGTGCTTCTCGAGCTCCTTGATGCGGTCGGCGAGCTGCGCCTCGGGAATGTGCTTGGCGCCGACGATGTGTCCGGCCGCATAGTCACCGGTGTCCCGCACATCGAGCACCAGCGCATCGCGGCGGTTGATGAGCTGCACCGCGTCGATCGCGCCCACTTCGTTCGACACCCGGAACATCCTCGAAATGAGCGGCCACAGCAGCATCGTGCCCGAGGCGAGCGCCAGCCCAAACAGCAGCATGTTGAACGGGCTTTTCTGGAGAAATTGCAGGAACTGCTCCACCGCGAATCCTCTGGCGTCCAGGCGCGTCACTTGCCGTCCCGCGGAACGCGCCCGTTCGCGATTTTTGAAGCCGCCAATTCTAACAGAGGCGTCATCTCGGAGGGATAGCGGAGCGCGAGCTTCCTGAGCTCGGCGACGACCGCCGTGCGCTCGGCGGGATAGGCACGCAACGATCGATCGAGCTGCTCGCGCGCGGCATCGGCGCGCCCGGCGAGCGCCAACAATAGCGCCTGGCGGAAGACCACCACTTCAACCGGCGCAAAATGCACGGCGCGGGTCACCAGATCCAGCTTGTCGCGCAATTGCTCCGGCTCCACGCTGGCGCCATACGCAATCGCCATCTCGACGTATGGCCTCAGCAGCGGCTCGGCGTGCACCCTCATCAACGCCTGCCCGAATGCCTGGTCACTGGATGCTTGTGACGCTTGCGACCCGGGGCGGAACACCAGCTGCTCGAATTCACGATACGCCGGAATCACGGCGGCCAGGTTCACGCAGCCCGCCAGCACCGCCAGTGCCACGGCCGCGCGGGCCGCGCTCGGGAAGTGCACGGAGAAAAAGTGCTGCGCGCCGAACCCCAGCAGCAGCGCCGCGGGACCGAGGAAATAGGCATACCACAGGGGGTACTCGAGCAGGCTGTGGATGCCGATGACCGCGAGCAGAGACAGCAGCCACCACCAGGCGGGGTCGAGAATCACGCGGCGCAGGCCCGCGAGCCAGACAAGCACCGCGCCCGCGATGATGAGCGTGCCCGCGACCCCGGTCTCCGCGAGGAGCTGGAGCACGATGTTGTGCGCGTGATTGTACAGCCCCAGCCCCGACGGCGCCCCGGCCGCCGCCTGGTACAGGAAGTGGTGCCATGCGAACTGCCCAAAACCGGCGCCGAGGACCGGCGCGGCGAGAAACATCCGCCATGCCTCGCCCCACAACTCCAGGCGCGGCCCGACGCCGGTCGCCATCTGGAACAGATTTTCCGCGGACGTCACCATCGGCAGGGTTTCTCTTGGCATCAGAAACGGCAGCGTCACCAGCAGGTCGGCGGCAACGAAGCCGGGCAGGAGCCAGCAGGTGAAGCCCGCAATTCTGCGGCTCGCCCCATCGCGCCGGCGGTGATGCAACAGCAAAGCAAGCGCCGTGAGGGCGACGAGATAGAGCCAGGGACTGCGCGAGCCGGTGAGCGCCAGCACCGCCAGGAACAGCGCCGCGCAGCCGGCGGCCAACGCGCCCTTGAGACGGCCGCTGCCGTA
>DASWIC010000268.1:0-3681 GCA_036397875.1 Burkholderiales bacterium | reverse complement strand
TAATCAGCTTGGGGGCCGGCCGGCCCGGGATGAGCGCGGTGGTAATGATGATGTCCACCTCCTTCGCCTGCCGCGCGAAGGTCTCGCGCTGGGCCTTAAGGAAGCCCTCGCTCATCACCTTGGCGTAGCCGCCGACGCCGGCGCCTTGTTCCTGATAGTCCACGGCGACGAATTCGCCGCCCATCGATTTCACCTGGTCGGCCACTTCCGGCCGCGTGTCGTTCGCGCGCACGATGGCGCCGAGGCCCGACGCCGCACCGATCGCCGAGAGGCCGGCGACGCCGGCGCCGATGATGAAAACCTTGGCCGGCGGCACCTTGCCCGCGGCCGTGATCTGGCCGGTGAAGAAGCGCCCGAAGTGATGCGCCGCTTCGATGACGGCGCGGTAGCCGGCGATGTTGGCCATGGAAGAGAGCGCGTCCAGCTTCTGCGCGCGCGAGATGCGCGGCACGCTGTCCATCGCCAGCACCGTCGCTTTCCTCGCCGCCAGCTGCTGCATGAGCTCCGGGTTCTGCGCCGGCCAGATGAAGCTCACCAGCGCGCCGCCTTCTCGCATCAGGCCGACTTCGTCCGGGCTCGGCCCGCGCACCTTGAAGACGATGTCAGAGCGGGCCCACAGGCTGCCCGCATCGCCGACGATCTCGGCGCCCGCGGCGCGATAGGCGTCGTCGCTGAAATTCGCCGCCTCGCCGGCGCCGCTCTCCACGGCGACCCTGAAACCGAGCTTGACGAGCTTCTCGACGACTTCCGGGACCGTGGCGACGCGCCGCTCACCTGCGGCGGTCTCCCGCGGCACCCCTATGACCTGAGGCATGAACCCCCCGTGTTTATCGTCCGGAACTGGCAATCGGAAAAACGACCGTCACCCCCGCGGCGGCGGGGGTCCAGGACATCGCAGTTCTAGATTCCCGCCTGCGCGGGAATGACGGTGGGATGGACGCGTGCATTGATGGTTGAATGGACTGCCGCATTATAGATTGTGAAGCGGGCGGTTTGAACCCGTCGAGCCGCGCGGGATTCTCGACGAGTATCTCCCGGCGCTGGTTCGCTACCCTGCGAGTTCCAACCGCTCGGCTCAAATCTTGACCGAGCGGAGAAACTCGGTGCGGGCACGGGCGCCGGCCATCAGAAAGGAGAGATCCGAGCCGGAGAGGATCATGCGCATGCCCATCTGGATGTACTTCTCCATGAGCTTGGGCTCGTACACGCCGCCCATGCCCGGGTGCTTGCCGTGCTTCCCGCACGCGGCAATGACCGTCTTGTAGGCATTCTCCACCCGGGAATCGGTGAATTGACCGGGGATGCCCATTTCCGCGCACAAGTCGTTGGTGCCGATCAGCAGGACATCCACGCCGGGCACCTGGGCGATGGCGTCCGCGTTCGCGATGGCCTTCGGGGTCTCGAGCATGACGACGACGAGCGTCAGGTCGTTCACCAGTTTCGTGGCCTCGCCCACCGGCACGCTGCGAAAGCCGAGCTGCGGCTGCGCCCCGGCGACCGAACGGTGGCCAAGCGGAGGATAGCGGCACGCCCTCGCGATCCGCTGCGCTTCCTCCACGGTGTCCACATGGGGCGCGACGATTCCCTGCGCGCCGTTGTCGAGCAGGCGCGACGCGTGGTAGTGCTCGTGGCCCGGCACCCGCACGATGGGCGTGATGCCGGCTCCGAGCGAGGCCATCGCGAGCTGCGACGCCAGGTCGACGTCGAGCGAGCTGTGCTCCATGTCGATGAAGAGCCAGTCGAAGCCGCAGGTCTTCGCGACGGTCGCAATATCCACGGTGCGCGCCTGCCGCGCGCCCATGCCGAGCGCGAGCTCGCCGGCGGCGAGCCGCTTCTTGGTCTGATTGGTGGCGGTATCCATGATTCTTCCGGCGGTCTGGGACGGGAGGCCGCATTGTAGCCGTTATAATTCGGGCATGGACGCCATCAAAGTCCTGCCCGAACTGTTGGTAAGCCAGATCGCCGCCGGGGAAGTCGTCGAACGCCCCGCCTCCGCCCTCAAGGAACTGCTGGAAAACAGCCTCGACGCCGGCGCGCGCGGGCTCACCGTCGAGCTCGCGGGCGGGGGCACCCAGCTCATCAAGGTGACGGACGACGGCGCCGGCATCCCGCGCGAGGAGCTGGCGCTCGCGCTCGCCCGCCACGCCACCAGCAAGATCGCCTCGCTCGACGACCTGGAGCGCGTCGGGAGCCTCGGATTCCGCGGTGAGGCGCTGGCGAGCATCGCCGCGGTGTCGCGCCTCGCGCTCACCAGCCGTCGTGCCGGGGAGAAGCACGGCTGGACGGTGAGCGCCAGCGGCGCCGAGGTCTCGAAGGCGGCGCCGGCGCCGCTCGCCGCCGGCACCAGCGTGGAAGTGCGCGACCTCTACTTCAACACGCCGGCCCGCCGCAAATTCCTCAAGTCCGAGGCGACCGAATTCGCGCACTGCGAGGAGGCGTTCCGGCGCATCGCGCTGTCGCGCCCGGAGGTCACCTTCACGCTGCAGCACAACGGGCGCAACCGCTACCACCTCAAGCCGCAGCCCGAGAGCGGCCGCATCGATGCCGTGCTCGGCGCGGATTTTCACGCCGGCGCCCTCCAGCTCGACGAATCGAGCGCCGGGCTGCGGCTCCACGGCGCGGCGGGACTGCCGGCGCACGCGCACTCGAGCCGCGATGCGCAGTATTGCTTCGTGAACGGCCGCTTTGTGCGCGACCGCCTGATCGCGCACGCCATCCGCCAGGCGTACCAGGATGTGCTGCACCACGAGCAGTATCCCTCGTTCGTGCTGTTTCTCGAGATCGACCCCGCGCTGGTCGACGTCAACGTCCATCCCACCAAGTCCGAAGTGCGCTTCCGCGACGCGCGCGGCGTCCACCAGTTCGTATTCCATGCGCTGAACAAAGCGCTTGCCGGCGCGGTGGCAGGCGCCGCGGCGCACCGCGGCCCGATGGCGACTCCGGTGCCGGCATTCGGCGCGCAGCCGGCGCGCCAGGCGGCCATGGCTTTGGCGGCCGCGGAACCGTCGGCCATTTACGAGACCCTGTTCGGGCGCCCGGGGCCCGCCGCACCCCTGCCGGATGAACACGAGGCGCCGCTTGGCTTCGCGCTCGCGCAGCTGTCCGGGGTCTACGTCCTCGCCCAGAACCGCCACGGACTCGTGATCGTGGACATGCACGCCGCGCACGAGCGGATCCTGTACGAAAAGCTCAAGGAAGCGCTCGACCGGCGCGAGATCCCGATGCAGCCGCTGCTGGTGCCGGTGACCTTCCCCGCGGAGGCCCTCGACGTCGCAACGGTGGAAGAGCACGCCGACGTGCTGCGTACCATCGGCTTCGACATCGCCGCCGCATCGCCACGCTCGCTCATCGTGCGCGCGGTGCCCGCCCTGCTCGCCGACGCCGACGCGCGCCGCCTCGCCTCCGACGTGTTGCGCGAGGTCCGCGAGACCGGGGCAACCCGTGTTCTCACCGAGCGCCGTAACGAGCTGCTGTCGTCCATGGCGTGCCATGCCGCGGTGCGCGCCAACCGCAAGCTGACGGCGCCCGAGATGAACGGCCTGCTGCGCGAGATGGAGGCGACCGAGCGCTCCGGCCAATGCAACCACGGCCGGCCGACCTGGCACCAGGTCACGCTTGCCGAGCTCGACAAGCTCTTCATGCGCGGCCGCTAAAAACGCGACTTGTGATTCGTGATTCGAC
>DASWIC010000267.1:0-20196 GCA_036397875.1 Burkholderiales bacterium | reverse complement strand
TTTTGAGATCGTCCCTGTTGGACTGAAGGGGGCATCAAATATGCCTGTGAAATCGAAGAAGTAAGGCAATAATTCCCAGCGACCACCATTGCCCAATTCGAGGAACCAAAGAAACGGCCACGCACATCGCGTGGCCGTTTTGTTTTGATTTGCCGACCGGTCAGACGATGACGCTTGCGATGGCGCGCGCGACGTAGTCGACGTTGCGCGAGTTGAGCGCCGGCACGCAAATGCGGCCGCTGTCGATGGCGTAGAGCGAATACTCCTCGCGCAGCCGCTTCACCTGCTCCCGCGAAAGGCCGGAATAGGAAAACAGTCCGCGCTGGCGGATCACGAAGCTGAAGTCGAAATCCGCGCGCGCGGCGCGGATCTTTTCGACCAGCTGGCGCCGCATCGTCTTGATGCGTTCGCGCATCTGGCCGAGCTCCCGGTCCCACAAGATGCGCAATTCCGGCGTCGTCAGCACCATGACGGCGGCCTGCCCTCCGTGGGTCGGGGGATTGGAGTAGCTGGTCCGGATCACGCGCTTCAGCTGGGAGAGCGTGCGCACGGCGACGTCCGCGCTCTCGGTCGCGACGGAAAGCGCGCCGACGCGCTCGCCGTAAAGCGAGAGCGACTTCGAGAACGAGCTCGACACGAAGACGACCGCGCAGCCCTGCGCGAAACGGCGCACCGGGGCGGCGTCGGCGTCGATGCCCTCGCCGAATCCCTGGTAGGCGATGTCGAGGAACGGCACGAGGTCGCGTCGCCTGACAACCCCGATCACCCGCTCCCATTGCTCCGGCGACAGGTCCACGCCCGTCGGGTTGTGGCAGCACGCGTGCAGGACGACGATATCTCCCGGAGGCAGTTTCTGCAGCGCGCCGATCATGCTGTGGAAATCAACGCCGTGCGTGGCCGGGTCATAATAAGGATAGGTGCCAACCGCGAACCCGGCGTATTCGAACAGCGCGTGGTGGTTCTCCCAGCTCGGGTCGCTGATCCAGACCCGCGCGCCGGGGCTGATCCGACGCAGCAGATCGCCCCCGACCTTGAGCCCGCCGGTACCCCCCAGCGTCTGCACCGTCACGACTCTCTGCTCGCGCACTGCCGCGCTATCGGCCCCGAACAAAAGCTCCTGGACCGCCCGGTCGTAGGCCTGAAGGCCGTCGATCGGAAGGTAGTTGCGCGGCATCGCGGCCTCTGCGAGCTTCTGCTCGGCGCGACGGACGCACTCCAGGACGGGCACCATGCCGTTGTCGTCGTAGTACACCCCGACACCCAGGTTCACCTTGTTGGGGTTCTTGTCGGCGTTGAACGCTTCGGTCACGCCGAGGATCGGGTCGCGCGGCGCCATTTCGACGCCGGCGAGCAGGGATGTGCTCATGGGTTCGGGCGGATATTGGAGGAGGGCGGGTGGAAGGCTGCCAGGCGGAATCGCATTGTACCTTTTGCAGGGCCATCTGGGGACGCAGACCGCGACAGGCTGGCGACCGGGCGCATTGACGTGGGAAAATACACGGTTTGGCCCTGCGCCGATGCGAGAGTCGACCCATACCGTGCCAGCGACCGCGGCCGATGCCAACGGCTCCGCGGCTCTGACCAGCTTTCCGGAAAGCCCGTTCCGGCTGCGCGAGTTGTTCGCCCCCGCGGGCGACCAGCCCGAGGCCATCGAGAAACTCGTCGCCGGCGTGCGTGACGGCCTCGCCTTCCAGACGCTTCTCGGGGTCACCGGCTCCGGCAAGACCTACACCATGGCGCACGTCATCGCCCGGCTCGGCTGCCCGGCGCTGATCATGGCGCCCAACAAGACGCTCGCCGCGCAGCTCTATTCCGAGATGCGCGAGTTCTTTCCCGATCATGCCGTCGAGTACTTCGTGTCCTACTACGACTACTACCAGCCCGAGGCCTACGTGCCGTCCAAGGACCTCTATATCGAGAAGGACTCGAGCATCAACGAGCACATCGAGCAGATGCGCCTCTCCGCCACCAAGTCTCTGCTCGAGCGCCGGGACACCGTGATCGTTTGCACCGTTTCCGCGATCTACGGCATCGGTGACCCGGTCGACTACCACAGCATGATCCTGCACCTGCGGGAGCGCGAGAAGCTCTCCCAGCGCGATGCCATCCAGCGCCTGGTCGCGATGCAGTACGACCGCAACGAGATCGAGTTCCGGCGCGGCGTGTTCCGGGTGCGCGGGGATGTGCTCGACATTTTCCCGGCGGAGAACTCGGAAACTGCCGTGCGCCTCACCCTGTTCGACGACGAAGTCGAGGCGATCCACCTGTTCGATCCCCTGACCGGGCACATCCTGCAGCGCGTCCCGCGCTTCACGGTCTATCCCTCGAGCCACTACGTCACGCCGCGCGCGACCACGCTGCGCGCGATCGAGGCGATCAAGGAGGAGCTGCGCGAGCGGATCGCCTGGTTCCAGGGCCAGGGGAAGCTCGTTGAGGCGCAGCGCATCGAGCAGCGCACCCGCTTCGACCTGGAAATGCTGGCCGAGATGGGCTTCTGCAAGGGCATCGAGAATTACTCGCGGCACCTCTCGGGACGGGCGCCCGGAGAGCCGCCGCCGACCCTGATCGACTACCTGCCGCACGACGCGCTGATGTTCCTCGACGAGAGCCACGTCACCGTGCCGCAGCTGGGCGGCATGTACCGGGGAGACCGGTCGCGCAAGGAGAACCTGGTGGACTACGGCTTTCGCCTGCCCTCGGCTCTCGACAACCGCCCGCTGCGTTTCGACGAATTCGAGAGTCTGATGCGACGCACGGTCTTCGTCTCCGCGACCCCCGCGGAGTACGAGCGCGTGCACCAGGCGCAGGTGGTGGAGCAGGTGGTGCGACCCACTGGCCTGGTCGACCCGGCGCTGGCGGTGCGGCCGGCTGCGACGCAGGTGGACGATCTGCTGTCGGAGATCAACGACCGGGTCAGGTGCAACGAGCGCGTGCTGGTGACAACGCTCACCAAGCGCATGGCCGAGGACTTGACCGATTACCTGGGCGAGCACGGCGTCAAGGTGCGCTATCTCCATTCCGACATCGATACCGTGGAGCGGGTCGAGATCATCCGGGATCTGCGGCTCGGGCAGTTCGACGTCCTGGTCGGCATCAATCTGCTGCGCGAGGGGCTCGACCTTCCCGAGGTATCGCTGGTGGCGATCCTCGATGCCGACAAGGAGGGGTTCCTCCGCTCCGAACGCTCGCTGATCCAGACCATCGGGCGGGCGGCGCGGCACGTCAACGGCACCGCGATTCTCTACGCCGACCGCACGACCGATTCAATGCGCCGCGCCATCGATGAAACCGAGCGCCGCCGCAGCAAGCAGATTGCCTACAACGCCGCCCGCGGCATCACGCCGCGGGGTGTGTCGAAACGCGTCAAGGACATCATCGAGGGCGTGTACGACCACGAGGAGGCGCGCAGCCAATTGAAGGCGGCCCAGACCCGGGCCCGCTACGGCGCAATGGACGAGAAAGCGCTGACGCGCGAAGTCAAGCAGCTCGAGAGGGCAATGATGGACGCCGCGCGCAACCTCGAGTTCGAGCGCGCTGCGCAATTGCGCGACCAGTTGAAGGCGCTGAAGGAGCAACTTTTCATGGGCGTGACGGAATGAGCCGCGAGCGCGTCAGAATCCTTTTTGTGTGCATGGGCAATATCTGCCGCTCGCCGATGGCGGAGGGCGTGTTCCGGCATCACGTGAAGCAGGCCGGCCTGGACGAGCGCATCGCGATCGATTCCGCCGGAACGCACGACTATCACATCGGAGAGCCGCCCGATCCCCGCGCCCAACGCGCGGCAGGCCGGCGCGGCTACGATCTCAGCAGGCTGCGCGGGCGCCAGGTGAGCCGCGCCGATTTCGGCGAGTTCGATTATCTGCTGGCAATGGACCGGATGAACCTGCGCGTGCTCGAGCGCCTGTGCCCCTCGCAGCACGGGCACAAGCTCAAGCTCTTCATGGAATTCAGCAATGACGCCGCGCCGGGTGAAGTTCCCGATCCCTATTACGGGGGCGAACAGGGCTTCGAGCGCGTGCTCGACATGGCGGAAGACGCGTCACAAGGCCTGCTCGAGCACCTGCGGGAGCTGCTGACCGCTTAGGCAGCGGTAAGCGGCGGGCGCCGGCTAGCCCGGCCGGACCGTTTCTTTTGCTTCCTGGTCGGCGGTGGCGGGCAGCGTCCCGGCCTGGCTCGTCTCGATCTGTACCAGCGGTTCCTCGCTCGCCGCCTGAACGGGCGCACGCTCGCGTTTCGGACGCATGACCGGCTCCTGCTCCGGTTCGAGCTGGACGGTCCGCAGCTTTTCAGGATCCGATTCGACCTGCACCAGATCAGAGGGCCATTCGATCTTGATGGGCTCAGCCGGTGCATAGCCGGGTCCGGATGGGACCGGCTCCGCCAGCTTGGGCGCGCTCGGCTCGAATTCCCGGACCACCTCGGTCCCGTATGAGGCCGGTGGCGGTGGGACGAGGTGGTCGGTGCCGGCCGCCGTCACAGGCTGTGCCATTGCGATGCCTGCAGTCGCAGCCATGGCAGCGGCGGACAACGTCTCGGGCGCCGGGCGCTGGGCCTCGGGCCTGCTCGGTTGCGGCTCGGGCTGGTGGCCGCGTCCGGGAGCAGGGCCGCCGCCGGCTTCCTGCTGGCGCTGCTCAAAGCGGTCACGACCCCGGCGCCGCCTCCTGCCACGCCCCTCGCGCTGTTGCTCGCCATGCTCGCGCCCCGGGTGCTGGGGCGGGGAGGGTGGACGCGAGTCGGATTGCGCCTGGTCGCGTTGCGGATGAGGGCGTTGCTGCTGCGGATGGTCGGGGCGGGGAGCCTCCTGTCGCCGCTGCTCGTGGCGCTGCTGCTCGCCGCGGTGACGGCCGTCATCGCGCGCTCCGTGCGGTTGCTGCGCCTGTTGTTGCCTTTGGCGCTGTCCGCCCTGCTGCGCTCCACGGTCCTCGCGTTCGCGGCGCGGACCTTCCCGGTCACCGCGCTCGTGACGGCCGCGGCGCGGGCCCGGGGTGGCGGGCGGCCGCGCGACATCCGCCGCCGCGGCCTCCGCAACGGGCTTGCGCTTGAAGAGTCCCAGTATCTTGCCGATGATCGAACCTTCCTGCGCCGGCGTTGCGGTCCGGGACTGGGGTTGCGGCTCCGGTCTTGCTGCCCTTGCCACTGGAACCGGCGCGGGCTGCTGGGGCGTGATCCCCTTGACCAGAGCTTCCGGCCGCGGCGCTGCCGGCTCGGCCGTGCCCGTCGCCGCCTTCTCCTCCTCGGTCGGAGCTTCCACCAGGTTATAGCTGGCGGGCAACGGCTCGGTCCGGTTGAGGTCGTCGTGGCGCATGCGCGTCACCGTGTAGTTCGGCGTCTCGAGGTGCACATTGGGAATCAGCATCACCGAGACCCGGTGGCGCGCCTCGACCAACTGCAGGTCAACGCGCTTTTCGTTGAGCAGGAAGGTCGCGACGTCGACCGGCACCTGGGCATTGATCGCGCCGGTGTTTTCCTTCATGGCCTCTTCCTGGATGATGCGCAGGATGTGAAGCGCGGTCGACTCGGTGCCGCGGATGTGGCCGGTGCCGTGGCAGCGCGGGCAGGGATTGTGGGCGGTCTCGCCCAGCGAGGGCCGCAGGCGCTGGCGCGACAGCTCCATCAGGCCGAAGCGCGATATCTTGCCCGTCTGCACCCGGGCCCGGTCGTATTTCAGCGAATCGCGCAGGCAATTCTCGACTTCGCGCTGATTGCGGCCGCTTTCCATGTCGATGAAGTCGATCACGATCAGACCGCCCAGGTCGCGCAACCTCAGTTGCCGGGCGATTTCCTCCGCCGCCTCGAGATTCGTGCGAAACGCCGTTTCCTCGATATCGGACCCGCGCGTGGCGCGCGCGGAATTGACGTCGATGGACACCAGCGCCTCGGTGTGGTCGAACACGACCGCGCCCCCGGAGGGGAGGTTGACCGAGCGCGAATACGCGGTTTCGATCTGGTGCTCGATCTGGAAGCGCGAGAACAAGGGGACATCGTCGCGGTAGAGCTTGATGCGGCTGACGTTCTGAGGCATGACGTGGCTCATGAACTGCCGCGCCTGCTCGTAGACGCCTTCGGTGTCGATCAGGACTTCGCCGATGTCCTGGTGGTAATAATCGCGGATGGCGCGAATGACGAGGCTCGACTCCTGGTAGATCAGGAATGCGCCGCTCTGCTGCGTCGCGGCGCCCTCGATCGCGTGCCACAACTGCAGGAGATAGGTGAGGTCCCACGTGAGCTCTTCGGCCGCGCGCCCGATCGCAGCGGTCCGGCCGATGACGCTCATGCCCTGCGGCAGAGGCAGCTGGTCGATCACGTCACGCAGCTCATTGCGGTCTTCGCCCTCGACCCTGCGCGATACGCCGCCGCCGCGCGGGTTGTTGGGCATCAGCACGAGGTAGCGCCCGGCGAGGCTGATGAAGGTGGTGAGGGCGGCGCCCTTGGTGCCGCGCTCATCCTTGTCAACCTGAACGATCAGCTCCTGGCCGTCCTCGAGCGCGTCCTGGATACGGGCGCGCCCGACATCGACGCCGGGCTTGAAAAAGGCGCGGGCAACCTCCTTGAATGGAAGAAAGCCGTGACGCTCGGCCCCGTAGTCGACGAAGGCGGCCTCGAGGCTTGGTTCGATGCGGGTGATGACCCCCTTGTAGATGTTGCTCTTGCGTTGTTCCTTGCCGGGGGTCTCGATATCGAGGTCGATCAACTTCTGACCATCGACGATCGCGACGCGCAGTTCTTCTGCCTGCGTCGCGTTAAACAGCATTCGCTTCATTGTTATTCTCTCCCGCGCTCAAACACGGGATGGGGCAAACCACGGGCACTGCCCTGCGGCAGAGCGCCGTGCCGACTGATTCAATCGGTGGGCGTGAGCATATGGGACCTGAGGATCCTGATGTCTCGTGCGGTTTGCCGTCGGGTCCCGCACCAGGCGCGGGAACCACAAATTCTCAGCGTGTCGTGAGCGCGTCGTTCGTCTAGTATCGCTACTTTCGTGTGGTGAGCGAACTTAACCATTTCCTGCAGCGCATCCGCGGCTGGTGGGGTGGCGTCCATGGGCCACGTTGCCAGCAATTGCGAATCGCGTTTAGCACGTCGGTCCGGGCGCGCGCACTTGCGCAGTTCACGCTACGAGAACAGCCTCGGACTGCTGGGGATTCCCAGGCGACGGCGCGATTCGCTGCTCGCGACCCGGATTTCACCACGTGCGCAGAATAGTATAAACAAATGAAAGGGTTAAGTAAAGTTTCCGCTACCTGGCAGGAGGTCGAAGACGAAGCGGCCGGCCAGCGCGTGGACAACTACCTGACCAAGCTGCTGAAAGGCGTCCCGAAGAGCCATATCTATCGCATCCTTCGCAGCGGCGAAGTGCGCGTCAACAGCCGCCGGGTCGGGCCCGATTACCGGTTGCGCGGCGGCGACCGCATTCGGCTGCCGCCCGTGCGCACGGCCCGGCCGGCCACCGCTCCGCGACTGGCACCCGCGCCCGGTTTCAAGCCCGATGTCCTCTTGGAGGACGACGCTCTCCTCGCGATCAACAAGCCTGCAGGCATGGCAGTGCACGGCGGGAGCGGTATCAGCCACGGCATCATCGAGTCACTGCGATTGCAGCGACCGGGCGAGCGCTTCCTCGAGCTCGCACACCGGCTCGACCGCGAGACTTCCGGCGTATTGCTGCTCGCCAAACGGCGCGCGGCGCTGCTCGCGCTGCACCGCCAGTTGAGGGAGGGCACGGCGCAGAAGTTCTACCATGTGCTCGTGAAGGGGGATTGGCATGACGACCAGCGCAACGTCAAGCTTCCCCTGCAGAAGTACGTATTGGCATCGGGTGAGCGCCGTGTGGCCGTCAATCAGGGTGGAGCACCGGCCCATACCGTTTTCCGGCTGCGCCGCCAGTGGGGAGGCTACAGTCTGCTCGAAGCGGAGCTCAGGACCGGGCGCACCCATCAGATCCGGGTGCATCTTGCCCATCTCGGCTTTCCGGTCGCCGGCGACGACAAGTACGGCGACTTTGCGCTCAACAAGCAGCTCACGCGACGGGGGTTGAGGCGCATGTTTCTGCACGCCTTCAAGCTGGTGATTGCGCATCCGCGGACTGGAGCCGCGCTGACGCTCGAAGCGCCCTTGCCGGACGAGTTACGGTCGTTTCTTTCCGAGCTCGACGCTGGAGATCCACGCGTTGTCCCATCGCGCTGATCTTCCGGTATTGAGCGCGCCGGAGGTTGAAAGCGGCGCAGCCCGGAGCCGGCGAGATACAATGACCGCTTGACCCTCACCCCTTCCCCCTCTCCCGAGAGGAGAGGGGGGAATGTACAGTGCGCAAATGGTGTGCTAATCATTTCCGCAATGACCAGTGAATGAAGGTGATCATCATGACTGAATTGGAACCAGGCGGGACCGCAACGAGCTGGGAGCGCGAGGCGATCGAGAAGGTCGCCCTGGCGGCGATCACGGAACAACGCCGCGCACGGAAGTGGGGCATATTCTTCAAGCTGCTGCTCTTCATCTACCTGTTCGCGCTGCTGTTCATCGGCATCGGCTGGTTCGGGAAGCGGGACATCAGCCCGGGCAAGCACACGGCCCTGGTCGACGTCAGCGGGATCATCTCCGCCAATACGCCCGCCAGCGCGGACAACGTCATGGCGGGTCTGCAGGATGCGTTCAAGGACAAGCGTACCCAAGGCGTAATTCTGCGCATCAACAGCCCGGGCGGCAGTCCCGTCCAGGCCGGGTATATCACTGACGAGATGCGGCGGCTGCGCATCAAGTACCCCAGCATTCCGCTCTACGCGGTGGTCGAGGACATCTGCGCCTCGGGCGGCTACTATGTGGCCGTCGCCGCCGACCGCATCTACATCGACAAGGCGAGCATTATCGGCTCGATCGGCGTGCTGATGGACGGCTTCGGATTTACCGGGACGATGGAGAAGCTGGGGGTCGAGCGCCGTCTGCTGGCGGCGGGGGACAACAAGGGCTTCCTCGACCCGTTCTCGCCGCTAGTCGAATCGCAGAAGCAGCACGCGGAGAAAATGCTGGCGCAGATCCACCAGCAGTTCATCGGGGTGGTGCGGGCCGGGCGCGGCATGCGGTTGAAGGAGACGCCGGACATGTTTTCGGGGCTGCTGTGGGTGGGCGAAAAAAGTATCGAGATGGGCCTGGCGGACGAGCTGGGTAGCATCGAGTACGTCGCGCGCGAAGTGATCAAAGCCGAGGATATTGTGGACTTCACGCCGCGCGAGAACGTCGCCGAGCGCCTGGCAAGGAAATTCGGGGCCGGCATGGCCGAGGGCCTCGCGCGTCTTGGCCTCGCGCAGGGGATTTCGCTCAGGTAGGCGCGCGCGCAAGCAGGAAGACGGACGGCCGCCGATCGAGGTTCGGCGGTTCTTGTTTCCACTCCGCAATGGAGCGCGCGCTCACGAATTCGGTGGGCAGCGTGAGATCCGCTGCGATGCATAGCAGCGTGTCGCCACGGCAGTGCTCGACCAGCGCGGACAGTAGCGCGCCGTTGCGGTAGGGCGTCTCGATGAAAATCTGGGTTTCATGTCCCGCCCGTGCCTCGAGCGCCTTGAGCGCGCGCGCGCGCTCGACCCGTTCCACCGGCAGGTAGCCGTGGAACGCAAAGCACTGGCCATTCATGCCAGAGGCCATCAGCGCAAGCAGAATCGAGGACGGCCCCACCAGGGGCACAACGCGGATTCCGGCCCGGTGGGCATGGCGCACGAGCGTCGAGCCGGGATCCGCTACCGCGGGCGCGCCCGCCTCCGACATCAGGCCGCAATCCTCGCCCGACAGCAGCAGCGCGACCAGCGGGGCAACATCACGCGTGTGCTCGTCCAGTGTGTGAAACCTGAGCTCCTGCAACGGCCGCGGATGGGCGATGGTTTTCAGGAATCCCCGCGCGGACTTCGCGTTTTCCGCGATGAAGGTGCGGAGCCGGCGGGCGGCCTCGAGGGTGGCGGGTGGAAGCAGGGAAGCCGCGTTGGTCCCGCCCAGAGCTACCGGAATCAGATAGAGCGTCCCGAGGGTCCTCTCAGACAATGACCACTCCTTGGTTTCGGAGCATCGCGGCGAGCTGTATCAGCGGCAATCCGATCAGTGCGCTGGGGTCGTCACTGTGCACGCTTTCGACGAGCACGATGCCGATGCCCTCGATCTTGGCGCTGCCAGTGCAGTCATAGGGCCGCTCAGCCGCAAGATAGCGCTCGATATCAGAATCGTCGTAATGCCGGAAACGCACGGTCGTCGGGACCTCTGCCGATTGCAGAGCGCCGGTCCGGGCATTGAGCAACGCGAGCGCGGTATGGAAGATCACGCTCCTGCCGCGCATGGCCTTGAGCTGGTCGACCGCATTGGCGTGAGTGCCCGGCTTGCCCAGCGCGACGCCACCCAGCAAGGCCACCTGGTCGCATCCGATGATGAGCGCCGCCGGGCAATCGGGCGCGACCGCGCGTGCCTTGGCTTGCGCCAGGCGTAGCGCGGTGTCGCGCGCGGCTTCGCCGGGCAGGGCTGACTCCTCCACGGCGGGCGCCCGGACCTCGAATGGGAGCCGCAGCCGCTCCAGCAAACCGCGGCGATACGGCGAGGTGGAAGCAAGCACGATCAACGGTGGGTGCAAGGCCCGAGTGGCGTTCCTAAGTCCCTGCCAAATCTGAATTTTTCGTGGAATTTTTTTGACAGGGTAGCGCAAAAATATTATCATGCGCGCCTATGTCTGGACAGGGGTCCGCGCAGACTGTCATCGATAGTCTGGAGTTCGCCCGAACCGGGCAGACGCTGCGCGGAAGCCTGCCGCTGCCGGGCTTGACCCGGTTGAAGGACAGCCTCGCGGACGTGGTCGGGACGGTCGAATTCGAGGTGAGAGGCGGCCAGGATGCGCGCGGCCGCCCGAACCTGATGGTGACCATCCGCGGGATGCTGCACCTGCAGTGCCAGCGTTGCCTGGAAGCGCTCGATCACCCGCTGCAGGTGCTGAACACGCTGGTGCTGGTTACGGCAGGCGCAGGGCCGGGCGAGCTTGATGACGAAGAGATCGAATGGATCGAGGCGAGCCGCGAGTTCGATCTCGCGGCCATGATCGAGGACGAGGTCCTGCTCAGCCTGCCGTATGCGCCCAGGCATGAGGAACGGTCGTGCAGGCCCCTCGGCGCCGCGGTCGCGGATGGCGCCGCCGCAACGGCCTTCGCGAAGCTCGCCGAGCTGAAACGGAACACCCACTGAATCTGAAGGAGCCACCGGAATGGCAGTACAACAGAACAGAAAATCTCCCTCGAAGCGCGGCATGCACCGCTCGCACGACGCGCTTTCCCATCCACCGCTGGCGCTCGAGCCGACCACCGGCGAAGTGCACCTGCGCCACCACATCAGCCCGAACGGCTACTATCGCGGCAAGAAGGTCGTCAAGACCAAGGGCGAATAGGCCCTGGTACAACGGCCGGCGGCGCGCAGCGCAGCCGCCATGACGCGCCAGGGAGGAGGGATGCGGATGCAGGTGAAGGTTGCCATCGATTGCATGGGTGGCGATCACGGCGTGCATGTCACGGTGCCCGCCGCCTTGCGCGTCGTGCGCGACGATCGCGATACATCCGTCATTCTGGTAGGGCTGAGCGATGCAATTGAGCACGAGCTCGCGCGCCACGGCGCCGGGCCCGGCCCACGCACCGTCATCCGGCATGCAAGCCAGGTCGTCGAGATGAGCGAGGCGCCCGCCGCCGCGATGCGCGCCAAGAAGGATTCCTCGATGCGGGTCGCGGTCGACCTCGTGGAACAGGGGGCGGCGGCGGCGTGCGTCAGCGCGGGCAACACCGGGGCGTTGATGGCAATCTCGCGCTTCGTGCTGGGGACGCTGCCCGGCATCGACCGCCCGGCGATCGCGACCGTGCTGCCGTCGCTGAAAGGCCGCACCTACATCCTCGATCTCGGCGCCAACGTCGACTGCACACCCGAGCACCTGCTGCAATTCGGGATCATGTGCTCGGAGCTGGTGAGCTCGGTGGAGGGCAAGCCCCGCCCGACGGTGGGCCTGTTGAACATCGGAGCCGAGGACATCAAGGGCAATGACCAGGTGAAGGGCGCCGCGGAGCTGATGCGCGCGAGCGGCCTCAACTTCCACGGCTACGTCGAGGGCGACGATATCTACAAGGGCACCACGGACGTCGTGGTTTGCGACGGTTTCGTCGGCAACGTTGCGCTCAAGACCTCCGAAGGCCTCGCCCAGATGCTGGCCACCTACCTGCGCGAGGAGTTCGGGCGCAATGTGCTTTCCAGGCTTGCCGGGCTGGTGGCGCTGCCCGTGATCAAGGCGTTCAAGGACCGGGTGGATCACCGCCGCTACAACGGCGCGAGCCTGCTCGGGCTGCGCGGCGTTGTGGTGAAGAGCCACGGCTCGGCCGATGCGTTCGCCTTCGGATTCGCCATTCGCCGGGCAGTCGAGGAGGCGCGCACGGGCGTGCTGGCGCACATCTCCGAGCGCATGGCGGACATCCACAAGAGCGCCGCGTGAACAACAGCTATTCCCGGATCGTCGGCACCGGCAGCTACCTGCCGCAAAAGGTCGTGACCAACCGCGACCTGGAGCTCGCCGTGGACACCACGGACGAGTGGATCTACACGCGCACCGGGATACGCCAGCGCCACGTCGCTGCCGACGGCGAGAAGACGAGTGACCTCGCGCTGGCGGCAAGCCGCAGCGCCCTGGACGCGGCCGGCATCGCTGCCGGGGACCTCGACCTCATCGTGATGGCGACAACCACGCCCGACATGGTGTTCCCCAGCTCGGCATGCCTCCTCCAGGCCAAGCTCGGCGCGCGCAATTGCCCGGCGTTCGACGTGCAGGCGGTGTGCAGCGGATTCGTATACGGGCTGTCCACGGCTGACCAGTTCCTGCGCTCCGGGCGCTACCGCAACGCGCTGGTGGTGGCCGCCGAGATCTACTCCCGCATCCTCGACTGGAGTGACCGCGCGACTTGCGTGTTATTCGGCGACGGCGCCGGGGCCGTTGTGCTCCGACGCGACAG
This sequence comes from Burkholderiales bacterium, assembly GCA_036397875.1. Lineage (GTDB taxonomy): Bacteria > Pseudomonadota > Gammaproteobacteria > Burkholderiales > SG8-41 > SG8-41. The sequence goes on along the minus strand of DASWIC010000267.1, from coordinate 7,198 downwards.
CAGCCCGGGCATACTGTCGACCCACCTGCATGCCGATGGCTCCTACGCGAACCTGCTGTCCGTGCCGGGGACGGTGTGCGGCGGCAGGGTGAGCGGCCGGCCCTTGCTGCAAATGGACGGGGGCGGGGTATTCAAGTTCGCCGTCAAGGCGCTCGATGACCTCGTCGAGGAAACGCTGCTGGCCAACAAGATGGAGAAGTCCGATATCGACTGGCTGGTACCGCACCAGGCGAATATCCGCATCATCCAGGCTTCGGCCAAGAAGCTGGGCCTGAGCATGGAAAAGGTAGTGGTAACGGTGGATCGCCACGCGAACACGTCCGCCGCCTCCATACCCCTCGCGCTGGATGAAGCGGCGCGCGACGGGCGCATCCGTGCCGGGCAGCACGTGCTGCTGGAAGCCGTAGGCGGCGGCTTCACGTGGGGCGCGGCGCTGGTGAAATGGTAGCCGCCGGCCGCAGGCAACGGATCACGGGTGATGACATTCGCGTTCGTATTCCCGGGGCAAGGGTCGCAGTCGGTCGGCATGATGCAGTCCTTCTCCGATTCCGGGCCGGTGCGCGGGGTGTTCACGGAGGCCTCGGATACGCTCGGGCAGGACCTGTGGAAACTCGTGGCGGAGGGTCCACCGGAGGCACTCAGCTCCACGGTGAACACGCAACCTTTGATGCTGACCGCGGGTTACGCCGTTTACCGCGCGTGGCTCGATGCGGGCGGCCGCGATCCCTCGGTCGTGGCAGGGCATAGCCTGGGCGAGTACACGGCGCTGGTTGCCGCAGGCGCGATTGCGTTTCGCGACGCGTTGCCGCTGGTGCGTTTCCGGGCGCAGGTAATGCAGGAAGCCGTGCCGATGGGGGAGGGCGCCATGGCCGCCATACTCGGGCTGGAAGACGACGCGGTGGGCGCCGCGTGCGGCGAGGCGGCGCAGGGCCAGGTGGTCGAGCCGGTCAACTTCAACGCGCCGAGCCAGGTGGTCATCGCCGGCCACAAGGCCGCGGTCGAGCGCGGGGTCGCGCTGGCCAAAGCGAAAGGCGCCAAGCGGGCGCTGATGCTCCCCGTGAGCGCCCCGTTTCATTCTTCGTTGCTCAAGCCGGCGGCCGGGATGCTCGCTTCCTATCTCGAGAAGGTGCCGGTAAGCGCTCCGCGCATCCCGGTAGTCAACAATGTGGATGTCGCGGTGGAAACGGAGCCGCAACGCATCAGACAGGCCCTGGCACGCCAGGCCTGCAATCCGGTGCGCTGGGTGGAAATCGTGCGGCGCATCGCGGCCGATGGTATCGGGCACATTGCGGAATGCGGGCCGGGCAAGGTGCTGGCGGGGCTGACCCGGCGCATCGACGGCGGCCTGAAAAGTCACGCGATCGCCGATGCGCAGTCGCTTCGACAGACATTGTTGGCCCTCAAGTCGTGACCCTCGGCGGCAAAATCGCCCTCGTCACCGGTGCATCGCGCGGCATCGGCCGGGCGATTGCGCTCGAGCTCGGCAGGTGCGGCGCGGTGGTCATTGGTACTTCGACCAGCACAGCCGGGGCGGACGCCATCGGGCAGCAACTGGCGACGGCGGGTATCAAGGGCGCCGGGAGCGCTCTCAATGTGAACGACCCCCAGCAGGTGGATTCCGTCGTGCAGGATGTCCAGAACAGGTTCGGCGACATCGCCATCCTCGTCAACAACGCCGGCATCACGCGCGACAATTTGCTGGTGCGCATGAAGGACGAGGAATGGGACGACATCATGGCGACCGATCTCAAGTCGGTCTACCGCCTGTCGAAGCTGGTGCTGCGCTCGATGATGAAGGCGCGTTACGGCCGCATCATCAACATCACCTCCGTGGTGGGCGTGACCGGCAACGCCGGGCAGACGAATTACGCGGCCGCAAAAGCCGGGATCATCGGCTTCTCCAAATCGCTCGCGCGCGAGGTCGGCAGCCGCAATATCACCGTCAACTGCATTGCGCCGGGGTTCATCGACACCGACATGACCCGCGCGCTGTCCGAGCAGCAGCGTGACGCCCTGATCGCGCAAATCCCGCTGGGACGCCTCGGGCGGCCGGAGGATGTGGCCGCGGCGGCTGCATTTCTCGCGTCTCCTGCAGCCGATTATGTGACGGGCTGCACGTTGCACGTGAACGGCGGGATGTACATGGATTAGATATGCCGCCGTTGCCCCTCACCCCCGCCCCTCTCCCGAGCGGAGAGGGGCGATTCGAGTCGCTCGCTTTACGTTGCGAGCGATCGAGAGAACGGGCGGGATGTACATGGAATAGCGGCCCCAGTTTGTTGAAAATCGGGGCTTTCCTGAATATTGAATCTGGTAAAATAGCGCGCTGATTTAAGACCGATCACCCCGATCGTTGCAGGGCTTTTGCGGTTGCGAGCGGGCTTTTCATTCCTTTCGAGGAAAGGGGAACTGAATGGAGAATATCGAGCAACGCGTCAAGAAAATTGTTGCCGAGCAGCTGGGTGTCAACGAGGCAGACGTCAAGAACGAGTCTTCATTCGTCAACGATCTCGGCGCGGACTCGCTCGACACCGTGGAGCTCGTGATGGCACTCGAGGAGGAATTCGAGACCGAGATCCCGGACGAGGAAGCCGAGAAGATCGCCACCGTCCAGCAGGCCATCGACTACATCAAGGGCCACGGCAAGTCCTGAGATTCCTCCCGGACCGGAGCACATTTGTCCAGGCGCAGAGTCGTCGTTACCGGGCTCGGTATCATCTCCCCGGTCGGAAACACGGTACCGGAGGCCTGGAAGAACATCCTGGCCGGCACCTCGGGCATCACCCGCATCACCCGCTTCGACGCATCCGCATTCAGCGCCCAGATCGCCGGGGAAGTGAAGGGATTTGATCCGGCGCAGCACCTTTCGGCGAAGGAGGCGCGTCGCTTCGACACGTTCATCCATTACGGCCTCGCGGCGGCAATCGAGGCGATCCAGGACTCGGGACTCGACTTCGACCGCGAGCGGCGCGAGCAGGTCGGTGTGTGCATCGGTTCCGGCATCGGCGGGCTGCCGCTGATCGAGGAGACGCACAAGGCGGTGCTGGCAAGCGGTCCACGCAAGATCTCCCCGTTCTTCATTCCCGGCTCGATCATCAACCTGATCGCGGGGCAGCTTTCCATCATGTACGGCCTCAAGGGGCCGAATCTGGCGCTGGTCACGGCGTGCACGACCGCCAACCATTGCATCGGCGACGCGGGCCGCCTGATCGAGTACGGCGACGCCGACGTCATGATCGCCGGCGGCTCGGAGGCGTGCGTGTCGCCGCTCGGGCTCGGCGGGTTCTGCGCGGCGCGCGCGTTGTCCTTACGCAATGACGACCCGGCGGCGGCGAGCCGCCCATGGGACAAGGATCGCGACGGCTTCGTGCTCGGCGAGGGCGCCGGCATTCTCGTGCTCGAGGAGTACGAGCACGCGCGCAAGCGCGGCTCCAAGATCTATTGCGAGCTTGCGGGCTATGGCATGAGCGCCGACGCGCACCACATCACGGCCCCGTGCGAGGATGGCGAGGGCGCGGTGCGATGCATGGCAAATGCGTTGAGAAACGCGAGCCTCAACCCGGATCAGGTGGATTACGTCAACGCCCATGGCACCTCGACGCCGCTGGGGGATGTTGCTGAGACGGTGGCGGTAAAGAATTGCTTCGGCAATCACGCGCGCAAGCTCGCCATCAGCTCCACCAAGTCCATGACGGGACATCTGCTGGGCGCGGCGGGAGGGGTCGAGGCGGTTTTTTCCGCGCTGGCCGTGCGCGAGCAGGTCGCGCCGCCGACGATTAATCTCGACGCGGCCGATCCGCAATGCGATCTGGATTATGTGCCGAACACGGCGCGCAAGATGAAAATCGACGTCGCCATCTCGAATTCGTTCGGTTTCGGCGGCACTAACGGCAGCCTCGTCTTCCGGCGGTTTTGAGCGTTGCTCGCAGCCCGGGCGCATGTCCATGAGGCTGAGCCGGCGGACCAATCGCTACCTGCGCCTGCTGCTGGGCGCCGGCGTGGCGGCGGGTGTCCTGTTCGCCTCCGTGTTCGCCTGGTATGCAACGGCCCCGTTCACGCCCGCGCCACTGCCACTCCAGTTTGATCTCAAGGCGGGTACCACCTTGCGCGGCGCAGCGCAGGAGATGGAGCGGACAGGGGCGCTGCGTCATCCGGCGGTATTCGTCCTGATGGTGCGGCTGCTAGGAAAGGCGGGAAGGATCAAGGCGGGCAACTACGAGCTTACCGAGCCCGTCACGCCGTATCGCCTGCTGCAAAAGGTCGTCGACGGCGACGTGACGCAGTCTTCCATCCGATTCGTGGAGGGCTGGACCTTCCGGCAGATGCGTGAAGTACTGGATAAGCACCCCGATCTGGCCCACGCAACTCGTGAGCTGACTGGCGAGGAAGTCCTGCAGCGCCTGGGGATCCAGGAGAGCTCGCCCGAGGGATTGTTCTTCCCCGATACCTATCATTTCGCCAGCGGCAGCAGCGATCTCCGGGTCCTGAGACGGGCGCACCGTCTGATGCGCTCCCATCTCGATGCGCGGTGGACGGGGCGCACACCCGACCTGCCGCTCGCGACGCCCTACGAGGCGCTCATACTCGCCTCCATTGTCGAAAAAGAGACCGGCAGAGAGGACGAGCGGCCGCTGATTGCCGCGGTGCTCGTCAATCGGCTGCGCAAGAGCATGCTGCTGCAGGCCGATCCCACGGTCATATACGGCCTGGGAGAAGCCTTCGACGGCAATCTGCGCAAGCGCGATCTGCTGATGGACACGCCGTACAACACCTATACGCGCGCCGGGCTGCCGCCGACGCCGATTGCGATGCCCGGGCTTGCCTCGCTGACGGCGACTCTCAATCCTCCCGCAAGCGATGCGCTGTACTTCGTGTCCCGTGGCGATGGCTCCTCGCATTTCTCGCGCACGCTCGGGGAACACGAGCGCGCCGTGACAAAATATCAGCGATCGGGACGACGCTGATGCGGGGCCGGCTCATCACCCTGGAAGGCATAGACGGCGCGGGCAAGAGCAGCCACCTGCGAGGGATCGCACGTTTCCTGAGGGCGCGCGGAATCCGCGTCAAGGTAACGCGCGAGCCGGGCGGCACGCCGGCGGGGGAGCGGCTCCGTGCGCTGGTCCTGACGAGCCGGCACCGGCTGCATGCGGAAACCGAGACGTTGTTGATGTTCGCGGCGCGCCGCGAGCACCTTGCCAAGGTGATCGGGCCCGCGCTGAAGCGTGGAATCTGGGTACTGTGCGATCGTTTCACCGACGCGACCTATGCTTACCAGTCGGGCGGCAGTGGCGTCGCTTGGGAAAAGGTCCGTCATCTGGAGAAATGGGTACATCCGGGCCTGCAGCCCGACCTCACGATACTGTTCGACGTTGCCCCGGCGACTGGCCGGAAGCGCATCGGGCGCAAGGGCAGGCCGGACCGGTTCGAGCGCGAACGGGTTGCCTATTTCGGGCGCGTGCGGCGTGCCTATCTGCGGCGTGCGGGCGCGTATCCCCGGCGCATCCGGGTGGTCAACGCAAACCAGGGCCGGTCCGAAGTTAAGAAAGAACTTGAGAAGATACTTTTAAGCTTCTGTTAAAACATGGATTATCCGTGGAATTCTGAGGCATTTTCGGCATTGCTCACGCGCCTGGACCGGCTGCCGCACGCACTGCTACTGCGTGGGCGTGAAGGCATCGGCAAGCTGGCATTTGCCGAAGCCCTTGCGCGGGCGATGTTGTGCGAGAAGCGCCAGCCGGATGGCCGCGCGTGCGGGCATTGCGTGGCCTGCAGCTGGATGGAGCAGGGGAGTCACCCGGATTTCCGCCGCCTCGAACCGGCGATTCTGACTGAATCCCGTGCGCCAGAGGAAGAGGCCTCGGAGAAGAAGGCGAGCCTGGAGATCCGGATCGAGCAGGTTCGCGAGATTGCCGGCTTCATCGCCATGACAACCCACCGCGGTGGAGCCAAGGTCGTGCTGATCCACCCGGCGGAAACGCTCAACATCAATGCCGCCAATGCTCTGCTTAAAAACCTGGAGGAGCCGCCGCCGCAAACCTACTTCGTGCTGGTGACGCACCGCTGGCACCAGCTGCCGCCAACGATACGGAGCCGTTGCGAGCAAGTCGTGCTCCCACCCCCTTCGCGCGAGGTGGCGCGCGATTGGCTCGAGCGTCAGCGGCTACGCAATCCCGAGCTGGCGCTTGCGCAAGCCGGTGGGGCACCCTTGCTGGCACTTGCGTTCGACGAGGAGTACTGGCGGCAGCGGGAAGCGCTGCTCACCGCAATCACGCGTTCCGGATTCGATTCGCTGGCGAGCGCCGAACACCTGCGCGACACGGCGCCCAGGCTGGTCGTAGGCTGGCTGCAGCGATGGGCATTTGATCTCGTGAGCCACAAGGTGACGGGCGAGGTGCGATACAACCCGGACTACGTTGACGCCGTCGCTGCGGTCGCCGCGCGTCTGGGCCTGGTCGAGGCGCTGCATTACCTGCGGCACATGGTGAGGCAGCAGCGGATCGTCTCTCATCCCCTGAACGCACGGCTGTTCCTCGAGCAGCTTCTGATCGAGTACGGCGCTTTGCTGCGCCAGGCTGCCCCCGGGCAGGCGGCCTGAGCGGACCCATCCCGCGCGTCATGCTGGTCGATTCCCACTGCCACCTCGACTTCCCGGATCTCGCCGGCCGGGTGGATGAGGCGCTCGCGCTGATGCGCGAGAACGGCGTCACGCACGCGCTGTGCGTGAGCGTCACCTTGCAGGAATTCCCGCAGGTGCGGGCGCTCGCCGAGCGCTATCCCAATCTCTACGCCTCGGTGGGTGTGCACCCGGACTACGCCGACGTGCCTTTGGTGACGGAACAGGAGCTCGTCTCCCTCGCCGATCACCCCAGGGTGGTGGCGATTGGAGAGACCGGGCTGGACCACTACCGGATCAAGGGGGGCGCTGAATGGCAGCGCGAGCGCTTCCGAATCCATATCCGCGCGGCACGCAGCTCCGGGAAGCCGCTCATCATCCACATGCGTGATGCTGCCGAGGACACCCTGCGCATCATGCGCGAGGAGGGTGCGTCGGAGGTGGGGGGAGTCATGCACTGCTTCACCGGGAGCTGGGAGGTGGCGCAGGCCGCGATCGAGCTGGGATTCTGGATTTCCTTCTCCGGCATCGTTACGTTCAAGAACGCGGCGGCATTGAGGGAGGTCGCGCGCCAGGTGCCGCTCG
>DASWIC010000266.1:0-1991 GCA_036397875.1 Burkholderiales bacterium | reverse complement strand
TGTCGAACCATGAACGGCTAGGCCGCGCGCTTCATTTTTTTGGGCGCTCTAAGGTACGTACTGCTTGCCGATGCCCGGCTTGCTGCGGCCCATGCCCGGCAGCTCCCAGATGCCCGCGCCGCTCGGATTGAGATCGCCGTCGATGTTGGCGTCGATCACGCACGGCTTGCCGCTTGCGATACCTTGGCGCACCGCCTCGGCAAGATCCGACGCGCGCCCCACGCTGACTCCCGCAATGCCCGCCGCTCGCGCCATTGCGGCGAAATCGGGGTTATACGGCTTGTTGGTTCCGGGGTGCTTGAAATCGGTGGCCAGCTCGCGCCCGCCAAGATAGCCGCGCTGCAGGCCGCGGATCGACGCGTAAGCGTAATTGTTCCAGACCAGGTAGACGACCGGTATGTCGTACTCATAAGCGGTCCCCAGAACGTTGGCGTGCATCAGGAACGCGCCGTCCCCGACCACGGCGACGCATGGCCGGCCGGGAGCGGCCAGCTTCGCGCCCAGCGCACCGGCCACGCCAAATCCCATCGGGCCGAAGCCCATCGAGCCGATCAGAGAATCCGGGCGCTTCGGCTTGCAGAACTGGATGAGCCAGTTGTGGTGCACGCCGATATCGCTCACGAGTATTGCATCCTCCGGAAGGACGCGGTCGATCTCGTGCGCGGCGCGCTGCGGGGCGATCGGCGTGGTGTCCGCCTTGAATCCGGGCGCGATGAATTCCTCCCACTCCTTGCGATAGCCCGCGATCGCGTCGAGCCATGCGCCGCGCTCCGCCGGCATCCTGCCGCGCGCAAGGCGCGCGTCGATCTCGGCGAGCAGCTGCCGCAGGAAGGTGCGCACGTCCGCCATCAATCCGAGAGCGACGGGGTAGTTGCGCGCGATCTCGTCCGGATCGATGTCGACGTGAATCAGCTGCGTCGGCGGGATGGTGAACGAGAAGCCCGGTATCCAGGAGCTCGACGTGCGGTCGTCGAAGCGCACGCCGAGCGCGAGCAGCACGTCGGCCTGCCGAGCGGCGTGGTTCGCCTGGTACGGCCCGTTGCGCGCCACGAGTCCCAGCGCCAGCGGATGTGTGCTGTCGATCGCGCCGATGCCGCTCGCGGACATGGCGACCGGGATCCGGAGCTTCTCCGCAAGCGCGCGCAGTTCCTTCGTCGCGCCGCCATACCGGACACCCTGGCCGACGAGGATGACCGGGCGCTGGGCCTTCATCAGCATGTCGGCGGCCTTGGAAACCCCTTCCGGATCGGCGCCGCAGCGGCAGGAAATGTTGGCATTCCAGTCCTCGGGGCGCGGCGTTTCCTCCGGAATTGGCTCGTTGAACATATCGAACGGCACGTCGAGCACCACCGGGCCCGGGCGGCCGGTCACCATGGTCTTCCACGCCTGACGCACGAAGACCGGCAACTGGGCCGCGGTCGTCGGCTGGAACACGCGTTTGCAGTAGGCCCGGACCGTCGACGGGAAATCGGCCTGGTAATGCCGGTAGGTTTCCTGAAACGCGCCGCGGTTGAACTGGGTGGTGGGGACGTTGCCCGTTACCGCGAAGAACGGCACCGAGTCGAAGAACGAGTTGGCGAGACTGATCGGCAGATTCGCCGAGCCGGGGCCGCAGGAAGTAAACGTTGCCGTGGGCTGGCCCGACACGCGGTAGTACACGTCGGCCATGAAGCCCGCGACGCTTTCGTGGTGCACGGAAATGGTCTTGAGTTCGCCGGCGCGCGCGTGCAATGCGTCGATGAACCCGATATTGCCGTGACCGCACAGCCCGAAAACGTACGGCACTTTCTCCCGGACCAGGTAATCGACGATGACGCCCGCGCCGTCGCTGGCGGCTTTGCCGGTCGAAGGCGTTGATTTCGACCCACCAACCGGCGTGGGCCCGCCCGGTACGTTCATTGGAATTCTCCTAATGACTCAAAGAGCGTGATAAGTGACGAGTGACAAGTGATAAGGATTCCCCGCCCTGCGGGAGTTGAGTCCTGTCACCT
>DASWIC010000265.1:0-3881 GCA_036397875.1 Burkholderiales bacterium | reverse complement strand
GCGAACTCTTCCGGCTCGGGAAAGTCGCGCCGCAGCGGATCCCACAGCATCTCCTTCCACTTCCAGCACACCGCGCCCGGGATGTGGCCGGCCTTGTAGGCCTGCATCTCGTCCTGGTTCATGCCCGCGATCTCGATCAGCTTGACCGCGGGATCGTTCCGCCGCCGGTGCAGCCACGCGGGGTCCACCAGCGCGCTCATCGTTCAGCCCTCATCACCCCCACCCTATCCCTCCCCCATCTAGGGGGAGGGTGCAGTTGAGTCACTCATCACCCATCACTCATCACTTCACGCAGTTCAGTCTGCCAGTCGCGCGTCTCGATCAGGCTCTTCACCTCGTTCAGGAACGCCGCGGAATAGGCGCCGTCCACCGCGCGGTGGTCGAAGCTCTGCGCCAGCACGCCCACCGGCCGCGCGGCGATCTCGTCTTTTCCGCCGCTTTCGACCACCACCGCGCGCTTGCGCACGGCATCGGTGGACAGGATCGCGACCTGGGGCGTGTTGATGATGGCCGCGGTGATCAGCGTGCCCCGCGCGCCGTTGTTGGTGATGGTGTAGGTGCCCTCGGTCATGTCGTCCGGCCGCAGCCGCTGCTCCCGCGCGCGCACGGCGAGATCATTGATCGCGCGCGCCAGCTCGGACAGCGATTTCGCCGACGCGTCCTTCACCACCGGCACCAGCAGGCCGTCGCGCTCGAGGTCCACCGCGATGCCGAGATTGATGCGCCGGTGCAGAACCAGGTGATCGCCGCCGAAGCTCGCGTTCAAGCGGGGAAACTTGAGGAGCGCCGCCGCCACCGCGCGCGCGATGAACGGCAGGTAGGTCAGTGAATATCCCTCGCGCTGCTTCCACGGGGCGCCGGCGGCGCGCCGGGCCTGATCCACCCGGGAAAAATCCACCTCCACGGCCTGCATGACGTGCGGCACCGTGGTCCACGACTTCGCCATGTGCTCGGCGGTGCGCTTGCGGACGTTGTTGAGCGGAACGGTCTCCGCGCCGGCAACCCCGTAGGCAGCGGGCTCCTGGGTCCTGGCGGCGGGTTGCGTGCTCCCGCCCCGAGCCACGTGGGCGAGGACGTCCTCGCGCGTGATGCGGCCGTCGCGACCGGTGCCGGCAATTGCGCGCGCATCGAGGCCGTGCTCGGCGATCAACCGGCTCACCACCGGCGAGAGGCGCGCTCGCGCATCGGCGGCTGCGGGCCCCGCGCGGGCCGCGGGAACGGGTGCTGCCGGCGCCGCAACCGGCGCCGCCGCGGCCCGCGCCGCCTGCGCGCCGCTCTCGCGGATCACCGCGAGCCGCGCCCCGACCTTGGCGGTCGTGCCTTCCTGCACCAGAATCTCCGCGATGACGCCGGAGGCCGGCGCGGGGATCTCGGTGCTCACCTTGTCGGTCTCGACGTCGAACAGCGTCTCGTCGGCTTTCACCGCGTCGCCGACCTTCTTGTGCCAGCGGGTGACCGTGCCCTCGGCAACCGTCTCGCCCAGCTGCGGCATCACCACGTCCATCGGCGGGGCGCCCCCTAATCGATCTTCTCGCGGATCTCGCGCACGATGCGCTCGACCGACGGAATGGTGTTGTCCTCCAGCCTGTCGGCCGCGGGCAGCGGCACGTGCGGCGTCGTGATGCGCACGATCGGGCCGTCGAGATCCCAGAAGCACTCGTCGGCGACGATGGACGCGATCTCCGCGCCCCAGCCGCACAGCCGCGGGTTCTCTTCCACCGTCACCAGGCGCCCGGTCTTCGACACTTCCGAGAGGATGGTCTGCGTGTCGAGCGGCACCAGCGAGCGCACGTCCACGACCGTGCACGCGATGCCGTGCTCCTTCTCCAGGATCTCGGCTGCGCCGAGCGCCCGATGCACCATCAGCGCCAGCGCGACGATCGTGCAGTCCTTGCCCTGGCGCAGCACTTTCGCCTGTCCGAGCTGGTCCACGTGCTCGCCGTCCGGCACCTCGCCTTTCATGGCGTAGAGCGACTTCTGCTCGAACACCAGCACGGGATCCGGATCGCGCACCGCGGCCGCGATCAGCCCCTTCACGTCCGCGGGCGTGGCCGGGGCGACGACCTTCAGCCCGGGCACCGCCATCGCCCAGTTCTCGACCGCTTGCGAGTGCTGCGCGCCGAAACGGGAGCCCGCGCCGTTGGCGGTGCGGATCACGAGCGGAAGCGTGATCTGGCCGTTGGTCATGTAGCGGGTCTTGGCGATCTCGTTCGCGATCATGTCCCAGCACACCGCGAGAAAATCGGAGAACATGATCTCGGCGATCGGCCGCAATCCCGTCATGGCGGCGCCCATCGCCGCGCCGATGATCGCCTGCTCCGAGATCGGGCAGTCGCGCACGCGCTTCGGGCCGAATTTCTCGAGCAGGCCCACGGTGGACTTGAACACGCCGCCCGCCGCCGCCACGTCCTCGCCCAGAAACACGACGCGATCGTCGCGCGCCATCTCCTGCGCGATGCCGGCCGCGACGGCGTCGCGGTAGGTCAGTTCCGCCACGCCGCGCCTCCGTCCGCCCAGACATTCTTTTCGATGCCGTCGAGCGAGGGCGCCGGGGAGGCCTTGGCGGCGGCGGTCGCCTCGTCCACCTTGCGCAGGGCCTCGGCCTCGATGTCGCTCAACGTCGCCTCGATGATCCCGAGCTTGAGCAGCCGCTCGCGGTAGAGCTTGAGGGGGTCGCGCTCGAGCCACTGCTCGAGCTCGCCCTCCGGCCGGTACTTCGCGGGGTCGGCGCGCGAATGGCCGCTGTGGCGATAGGTCATCGCCTCGATCAGCGCCGGGCCCCCGCCCTTGCGCGCCCGCTCCAGGTGCTTGACCGCCGTCAGGTAGACCGCGTCGGCATCGTTGCCGTCCACCACGATCGATTCGAGCCCGTAGGCCGCCGCGCGGTCCGCCGCCGGGTGCTCGACGGCGGTGACGGACGCGATCGGCGTGTACTCCATGTAGAGGTTGTTCTCGCAGACGAAGACCACCGGCAGCTTCCAGACCGCGGCGAAGTTGAGCGCCTCGTGAAACGCGCCGATGTTGGCGGTGCCGTCGCCGAAGAAGCACACCGCCACTTGCCCGCTGCCGCGGTACTGCGCGCTCCACGCCGCGCCGGCCGCGACCGGCAGGTGCGCGCCGATGATGGCGTAGGAGCCCATCGCGCCCTTCGAAACGTCGGTGAGATGCATCGAGCCGCCCTTGCCGCCGAGCAGCCCGCACTCCCGGCCCATCAGCTCGCCGAGCACCCCGGTCATCGAGGCGCCGCGCGCGAGCGTGTGCGCGTGGCCGCGGTAGGTGCAGAAGGTCCAGTCGTCCGGCCGCATCGCGATGCCGAACGCGGCTGCGATCGCCTCCTGTCCGAGCGAGAGGTGGCTCGTGCCCTTGACGAGATTCTGGAGGAAGAGATCGTAGGCGCGCTTCTCGCAATAGCGCAGCTCCACCTGCAGGCGGTAGAGCTCGAGCCGCGTCTCCCGCCCGATCTCGTCCGCCGCCGCTTTTTTGCCTTTTACCGTCGTCTTCAAACCTCAACCTCCAAAAGCCTCGACACGGAGGACACAGAGGACACGGAGGAAGGAACGAACCCGGGAATTCTTGCGCATAAGGAGTAACCTCTGTGTCCTCTGAGTCCTCTGTGTCTGTGCTTTGAATCAATACTTGTTCGCGATCGGAAGGTCCTGCGCCGGGAAGAGCGTGATCACCTTTGCGCCGTCAGGCGTGAGCACGACTTCCTCCTCGATGCGCGCCGCGGAGATGCCGTCGGTGGCCGGGCAAAAGGTCTCGACCGCGAACACCATGCCCGCCTTGAGCTCGTAGGGGTCCTTGAACGAGTTCAGGCGCGAGATGAGGGGGCGCTCGTGGAGGCCCAGGCCAAGGCCGTGGCAGAAGTTGAGGCCGAACGC
>DASWIC010000264.1:0-7449 GCA_036397875.1 Burkholderiales bacterium | reverse complement strand
GTAGGTCTTCACCTCACCGCCGAACTTCTTCGACAAAATCATCGTCATCGCCGCCGTCAGCGTCGTCTTCCCATGATCCACGTGACCAATCGTCCCCACGTTCATGTGCGGCTTGGTGCGCTCAAACTTGCTCTTGGCCATGATCCACCCCTGTTATTTCTTCTCTTCCTTGCCCGTGTACTTGTTGATCACCGCCTCCGCGATCGACTTGGGCGCCTCGGCGTAGTGCTTGAACTCCATCGTGTAGGTCGCGCGGCCCTGGCTCAGGGAGCGCATCGTGGTCGAATAGCCGAACATCGCCGCGAGCGGCACTTCCGCCCGGATCGCCTTGCCGCCGCCCGGCAGGTCTTCCATGCCCTGGATCGTGCCGCGGCGCGAACTCAGGTCGCCGACGACGTTACCCATGAAATCCTCGGGGGTTTCCACCTCGACCGACATGATGGGCTCGAGCAGCACCGGATGCGCGCGGCGCAGGCCTTCCTTGAACGCCATCGAGCCCGCCATCTTGAACGCGTTCTCGTTCGAATCCACGTCATGGGACGATCCGTCGAACAACGTGGCCTTGACGTCCACGATCGGAAAGCCGGCCAACACGCCGTTGGGCAGAGTTTCCACGATCCCCTTCTTGACGGCGGGGATGAATTCGCGCGGCACGTTGCCGCCCTTGACCGCATCCACGAACTCGAAGCCCGTGCCTGGCGGCTGCGGATCGATCCGCAGCCAGACGTGGCCGTACTGGCCGCGCCCGCCGGTCTGCTTGATGAACTTGCCCTCGACTTTGTCGACCGGCTTCCTGATGGTCTCGCGGTAGGCAACCTCCGGCGCGCCGACATTGGCTTCCACGCCGAACTCGCGCTTCATGCGGTCGACGATGATTTCCAGGTGCAATTCGCCCATGCCCGAGATGATGGTCTGCCCGGATTCCTCGTCGGTGCGCACACGGAACGAGGGATCCTCCTGCGCGAGGCGGCCGAGCGCAATGCCCATCTTCTCCTGGTCCGCCTTGGTCTTGGGCTCCACGGCGACATGGATCACCGGCTCGGGGAATTCCATCTTTTCGAGCGTGATGATCTTCTTTGGGTCGGTCAGCGTGTCGCCCGTCATGTAGTCCCTCAGGCCTACCGCCGCGGCAATGTCCCCGGCCCGCACTTCCTTGATCTCCTCGCGGTCGTTGGCGTGCATCTGCAGGATGCGGCCGATGCGCTCCTTGCGCCCCTTGATCGGGTTATAGACGGAGTCGCCGGTGTTGACCACGCCGGAATAGACGCGAAAGAACGTGAGCTGGCCGACGAACGGGTCGGTCATGATCTTGAACGCGAGTCCCGCGAAAGGCGCATCGTCCCTCGGCGCACGCTCGTCCGCCTCGCCGTTTTCCTTGACGCCCTTCACGGGCGGAATGTCAATCGGGGATGGCAGATAATCGATCACCGCATCGAGCATCGCCTGTACGCCCTTGTTCTTGAACGCGGAGCCGCACAGCATGGGGAAAATCTCGCCGTGTATGGTGCGGGTGCGCAGGCCATTCTTGATGTCGTCGACCGAGAGCTCGCCCTTCCCGAGGAACTTGTTCATGAGCTCCTCGGACGCTTCGGCGGCGGTCTCCACCATTTTTTCGCGCCACTTGCTGGCCTCCGCCATCATCTCGGCGGGGACCTCCTTCGCCTCGAATTTCATGCCCTGCGTGCCGTCGTCCCAGTAGATCGCCTTCATCCGCACCAGATCGACGACGCCCGCAAACCGGTCCTCGGCTCCGATCGGCAACTGGACCGGGACCGGGTTGGCCTTGAGCCGGGACTGGACCTGCTCCAGCACGCGCTTGAAATCGGCGCCGGTGCGGTCCATCTTGTTGACGAAGATCAGCCGCGGCACACGATACTTGTTGGCCTGGCGCCAAACCGTTTCGGTCTGCGGCTGCACGCCGCCCACCGCGCACAGTACGGTGCACGCGCCGTCGAGCACCCGGAGGGATCGCTCCACTTCGATGGTGAAATCCACGTGCCCCGGCGTGTCGATGATATTGATACGGTGCTCGGGATAGGCGTTGTTCATCCCTTTCCAGAAGCAGGTCGTCGCCGCGGAGGTGATGGTGATGCCGCGCTCCTGTTCCTGCTCCATCCAGTCCATGATGGCGGTGCCGTCGTGCACTTCGCCCAGCTTGTGGGAAACTCCCGTGTAGAACAGGATGCGCTCCGTGGTCGTGGTCTTGCCGGCATCGATGTGGGCCGTGATGCCGATGTTGCGGTAGCGCTCGATGGGGGTCTTGCGGGGCACGGGGGACTCTTAGAACCGGTAATGCGAAAAAGCCTTGTTGGCCTCCGCCATGCGGTGTACTTCCTCGCGCTTCTTCATCGCGCCGCCCTTGCCCTCAGCCGCCTCGGCGAGCTCGCCCGCCAGCCGTGCGCCCATTGACTTCTCGCCGCGCTGACGCGCGGCGTCGCGCAGCCAGCGCATGGCGAGCGCCATGCGCCGCACCGGCCGCACTTCCACCGGCACCTGGTAGTTTGCGCCGCCCACGCGGCGGCTCTTCACTTCCACCATCGGCTTCACGTTGTTGATTGCCTGGTTGAACACTTCCAGCGGGTCCTTGGTGGTCCGCTTCTTGATCTGGTCGAGCGCGCCGTAGACGATCTGCTCCGCGACCGACTTCTTGCCGCCGGTCATGATGACGTTCATGAACTTGGCAACGTCCTGGCTGCCGTATTTCGGATCCGGCAGGATTTCGCGCTTGGGGATTTCTCTACGTCGTGGCATCGCTATGTCGGTTACTTGTCCATATGAGTGCTGCCTTGGGCCCAAGCCGCGTGCGGCTTCCTAAATCCTGTGCGCTCATGGCGCTAAGCGGCCTTTGGCCCAAGCCGCGTGCGGCTTCCTAAATCCTGTGCGCTCATGGCGCTAAGCGGCCTTTGGCCCAAGCCGCGTGCGGCTTCCTAAATCCTGTGCGCTCATGGCGCTAAGCGGCCTTTGGCCGCTTAGCGCCATACTTCGAGCGGCCCTGCTTGCGATCCTTGACGCCGGCGGTATCGAGCGAGCCGCGCACCACGTGGTAGCGCACGCCCGGCAGATCCTTGACGCGTCCGCCGCGAATCAGCACCACCGAGTGCTCCTGCAGATTGTGGCCTTCGCCGCCGATGTAGCCGATCACCTCGAAGCCGTTGGTAAGCCGAACTTTCGCCACCTTGCGCAGCGCGGAATTGGGCTTCTTGGGCGTCGTCGTGTAGACCCGCGTGCAGACGCCCCGGCGTTGCGGCGAACCCGCGAGCGCCGGAACCTTGCTCTTCCAGCGCGTGGGAACGCGCCCCTTGCGCACTAACTGGTTGATCGTTGGCATTTCTACGCGCCTGCTCGACCTGCGTTGATCTGTCTAATTTACTGTTTTATAAAGGTTACCGGCCATGCCCTGGACGCTTGGCCAGTCCCAAAAAAGCGGGGACGGCGTCGCCACCGTCCCTGCCTGGAGTGCTGCTCGTGTAGCCGGACTCCCCGTCTGAGGCGACCGGCGGGAAAAAAGACTGTGAATTTTAGGAGGTTACGTCACCTGAGTCAAGCAACCTGCTCCTGACTTTCGGCACCCGCCGCGGCTTCTTCCGTTGCCGGCGCGATCTCGCCAAACTCGGCCGCCGCACCCTGGCGCCGGCGGATCCGGTGGTACGCGAGACCGGTGCCGGCCGGAATCAGCCGCCCGACGATCACGTTCTCCTTCAAGCCCCGCAGCTCGTCGCGCTTGCCCATGATGGCCGCTTCCGTGAGCACGCGCGTCGTCTCCTGGAACGAGGCGGCGGAAATGAACGAGTCGGTGGAGAGCGAGGCCTTGGTGATGCCCAGCAACATGTACTCGTAGGTCGCCGGCTTCTTGCCCGCGGCTTCCGCCTTCTCGTTTTCCTCCAGGACCTCGGCGCGCTCGAGCTGCTCGCCCGTGATGAAGCGGGTATCGCCCGGCTCGACGATGGTCACGCGCCGCAGCATCTGGCGCACGATCACCTCGATGTGTTTGTCGTTGATCTTGACGCCCTGCAGCCGGTAGACGTCCTGCACTTCGTTGCAGATGTAGCGTGCGAGCGCCTCGACTCCGAGCAGCCGCAGGATGTCGTGCGGGTCCGCCGGCCCGTCCACGATCATTTCGCCCTTGTTCACGACCTGCCCGTCGTGCGCCATCACGTGCTTGTCCTTCGGTATCAGGTATTCGTGTGCGACGCTGTCGAGGTCCGTGATCACGAGGCGCTGCTTGCCCTTGGTGTCCTTGCCGAAAGAGACCGTACCGGTCACCTCCGCCAGCACGCCTGCATCCTTGGGCGAACGCGCTTCGAACAGCTCTGCCACGCGCGGCAGGCCCCCGGTGATGTCGCGGGTCTTCGAAGTCTCCTGGGGAATGCGCGCGAGCACTTCGCCCACTCCCACTTCCTGGCCGTCCCGCACCGTGATGATCGAGCCGATCTGGAACGTGATGTTGACCGACTGGTCGGAGCCCGCCATCTTGATCTCGTGGTTTGAGTCATCCAGCAGCTTCACCTGCGGACGCAGCCCTTTCGCCTGCGCGCCGCCGCGGCGCTTGGGATCGACCACCACCAGGGTGGAGAGCCCCGTCACCTCGTCGATCTGTTTGGCGACCGTCGACCCTTCCTCGACGTTCTCGAACTTGATGCGGCCGGCGTACTCAGTGATGATCGGGCGCGTATGCGGATCCCAGGTCGCGAGCACCTGCCCGGCCTTGACGGTTTCGCCATCGCGCGCGAGGAGCGTCGCCCCGTACGGCACCTTGTGGCGTTCGCGCTCGCGGCCGCCCTCGTCATGGATCACAACCTCGCCGTTGCGAGAGATCGCGACGAGCTCGTTCCGTGAATTCGTCACGTAGCGCATGCCCGCGCTATAGCGCATCACGCCGTTCGACTTGCTCTCGATCTGGCTCACGACCGCGGTACGGGATGCGGCACCGCCGATGTGGAAGGTGCGCATGGTGAGCTGGGTCCCGGGCTCGCCGATCGACTGCGCAGCGATGACGCCCACCGCCTCGCCGACGTTCACCGGTGAGCCGCGCCCGAGATCGCGCCCGTAGCACTTGGCGCACAGCCCGTAGCGGGTGTCGCAGGTGAGCGGCGTGCGAACCTTGACCTCATCGACGCCGGCGGCCTCGATCGCCTCCACCGCGTCCTCGTCGAGCAGCGTATTGGCCGGATGGATGAACTTGCCGCTCTCGGGATTGACGATGTCGGTCGCGCACACGCGCCCGAGAATGCGCTCGCGCAGGCTCTCGACCACTTCACCCCCCTCGATGAGCGCCTTCATCGACACGCCCTGGGAAGTCTCGCAATCGTCCTCGGTCACCACCAGGTCCTGGGTGACGTCCACCAGCCGCCGCGTGAGGTATCCCGAGTTGGCGGTCTTCAGCGCCGTATCCGCGAGGCCCTTGCGCGCGCCGTGCGTCGAGATGAAGTACTGCAGCACGTTCAGGCCTTCGCGGAAGTTCGCCGTGATCGGCGTCTCGATGATCGAGCCGTCCGGCTTCGCCATCAGCCCGCGCATGCCGGCAAGCTGCCGAATCTGGGCGGCGGAGCCGCGCGCGCCGGAATCTGCCATCATGTAGATCGAGTTGAACGACTCCTGCATCACCGGCTGGCCTTTCTTGTCCTTGCGCGGGTGCCACTCGTGCTTCTTGCTGTCCCAGTCCATGACCGGCTCGACGCCGAGCTGCTCCATCATCGCCTTGGCCACCAGGTCGCCGGCGCGCCCCCAGATGTCGACCACCTTGTTGTAGCGCTCGCCCTGGGTCACCAGCCCCGAGGTGTACTGCTTCTCGATCTCCTGCACTTCCTTCTCGGCATCCGCGATGATCTCGTGCTTCTGGTTCGGGATCAGCATGTCGTCCACCGCGATCGACAGGCCTGCCTTGGTCGCATTCGCGAACCCGCTGTACATCAGCTTGTCCGCGAAGATGACCGTCTCGCGCAGCCCGCAGCGGCGGAAGGCCGCGTTGATGAGCCGCGAGATCTCCTTTTTCTTGAGCGGCTTGTTGATCAGCTCGAACGGCAGGCCCGCCGGCAGGATGTCAGAGAGCAGCGCCCTCCCGACGGTGGTCTCGTGGCGCACGATCTTTTCGCGCTTCTCGCCGTCGGCGTCGATGTCGACCTCCTTGATGCGCACGGTGATGCGGGCGTTGACCTCGGCCTGGCCGGTGTCGTACGCGCGCGAGACTTCGGACACATTGGTGAAGGCCGAACCTTCGCCGCGCGCGCCCACTTTCTCGCGCGTGATGTAGTAGAGACCGAGCACGATGTCCTGGGAGGGCACGATGATCGGCTCGCCGTTGGCGGGCGAGAGGATGTTGTTGGAGGAGAGCATGAGCGTGCGCGCCTCCATCTGTGCTTCCAGCGACAGCGGCACGTGCACGGCCATCTGGTCGCCGTCGAAGTCGGCGTTGAACGCCGCGCACACCAGGGGATGCAGCTGGATCGCCTTGCCCTCGATCAGCACCGGCTCGAACGCCTGGATGCCGAGCCGATGCAGCGTGGGCGCCCGGTTGAGCATCACGGGGTGCTCGCGGATCACTTCCTCCAGGATGTCCCAGACGATGGCTTCCTGGTCCTCGACCATGCGCTTCGCGGCCTTGATGGTCGTGGCAAGCCCCATCACCTCCAGCTTGTGGAAGATGTAGGGCTTGAAGAGCTCGAGCGCCATCAGCTTGGGCAGCCCGCACTGGTGCAGCTTCAACTGAGGTCCCACCACGATCACCGAGCGCCCGGAGTAGTCGACGCGCTTGCCGAGCAGATTCTGGCGGAAGCGCCCGCTCTTGCCCTTGATCATGTCGGCGAGCGACTTCAGCGGCCGCTTGTTGGCGCCGGTCATGGCCTTGCCGCGGCGCCCGTTGTCGAGCAGCGAGTCCACGGCTTCCTGCAGCATGCGCTTCTCGTTGCGCACGATGATCTCGGGCGCCTTGAGTTCCAACAGGCGCTTGAGACGGTTATTGCGGTTGATGACGCGCCGGTAGAGGTCGTTCAGATCCGAGGTCGCAAAGCGCCCGCCGTCGAGCGGCACCAGCGGCCGCAGCTCGGGCGGCAGCACCGGCAGTACCTCCAGAATCATCCATTCGGGCTTGATGCCCGACTTGTGGAACGCCTCCAGCACCTTCAGCCGCTTAGCGATCTTCTTGATCTTGGTGTCGGAGCTGGTGGCGGCGAGCTCCTCGCGCAGGGTCTCGATCGCGCGCTTCAGTTCGAGACTGCGCAGCAGCTCGCGGATGCCCTCCGCGCCCATCATCGCGGTGAAGTCGTCGCCGAATTCCTCGACCTTGGCGAGGTAGTCGTCCTCGGTCATCAACTGGGCGCGCTTCAACGGCGTCATGCCGGGGTCGATCACCACGTACGCCTCGAAGTAGAGCGCGCGCTCGATGTCGCGCAGCGTCATGTCGAGCACCATGCCCATGCGCGAGGGCAGGCTCTTCAGGAACCAGATGTGCGC
>DASWIC010000263.1:0-3033 GCA_036397875.1 Burkholderiales bacterium | reverse complement strand
GCTGTAGACGCGCACGTCCCTGAAATTCCTCACGGCGCGGGCGGCCATGAGCTGCGAGCCCGCCTGCCAGCCGGTGCCGATCAGCGCGAGGGTGGAGGCGTCCTCGCGCGCGAGATGCTTCAACGCCAGGCCGCTCGCGGCGCCGACGCGCATGCGCTGCATGACGCCGTCCGGGAACATCGCAAGCAGCTTGCCGCTATCGGTATTGAAGAGCAGCACCAGCCCGACCCAGCGCCCGTCGGCCATGGGCTGCTTGACGCGGCGCGGCTTGCCGGCCACCAGCGGGTGCGTGATGACGTCCGAATTGATGCGCAGCGCCTGTATCCCCTGCGCCGGCCAGCCGCCGCCCATGTGCTTGAAGGCGTAATAGCCGTCCTCGCGCGCATTCGGCATCATGTTGTCGAAGCGCGGCGAGAGCAGCGCGCGCCCATCCGCGTAATCCCGGTACATCGGCTCGAGCGCGGCCATGCAGTCCTCCATGGTGAGCAGGCGCGTGATGTCGTCGTTGCTCAAGACCAGCACGATCCGTCTCCTCAATAGCCGGGGTCGGCATCCGCCGCGTGGCCGCGTTTGGGTACGAGAATCGAGCGCTCGAAGGTCATGAACACCGTGCCGTCGGCCTTCTTGCCGGTGGTGCGCACGCTGACGATGCCGTCGTCCGGGCGCGACTTGGAATCACGCACCTCCAGTACCTCCGACTCGGCGTAGATCGTGTCGCCGGCAAATACCGGCGCTGTAAGACGGACCTTGTTCCAGCCGAGATTGGCGATCGCTTTCTGACTCACGTCGCTCACGCTCATGCCGGTGATCATCGCCAGCGTCAGGCAGCTGTTGACGAGCGGCCGGCCGAACTCGGTCTTCGCGGAGTACGCTGCGTCGAAGTGCAGCGGGTTGGTGTTCATGGTGAGCAGCGTGAACCAGGTGTTGTCGGCTTCCGAGATCGTGCGTCCCGGCCGGTGCTCGTAGACGTCGCCGACCTTGAAATCCTCGAAATAGCGGCCGAAGGATTGGCGGTAGCGGTTCGGCGCGACCGCCTTGCGCTCGACCGTCATTTCGGAAACCCGTGAACGGTGGATAGGTCTTGTCTCAGGAAAGACTCCCTCGCCTCGTGGCAGCGGGGAGAGGGCATCCTTGAGATCGGACCTAGCCAGCTTGAGCGACTCGCCGTGCGCCCACCTCGTCGGGGCGCGTGAGGCGCAGCACCGTGCCGATGTCCTTCGCCTGCTCGAGCGCGAGCAGAGCGCCGGCGAGTTCGTCGCGCCTGCGCGCAGGGAGATACGGCCCCGTGAGCCCGTCGAACTTGGCGCGCAGCTCGGCCGCCGAGAGAAAGTTCGCCGGCTCGCCCTTCGGCACCCGCACGTAGGTCTCGAACGCGCCGCGCGCGGTCTTGATCCGCACGCTTCCGGCCATCTCCGCAGGGAAGTCGGCCTGGGCCTTCGGATCGACCCGCGTCCGCACCCGCTTGCACAACGCCAGCGTGGCGGGGTCGCCGAGATGGCGCGCGTAGTCGTCCCACACGAGCCCGCCGCTCCGGAGCGCCACGGCGGCGCAGAACGCCATCGAGAACTGCCCGTCCACCACGGACTTCGGCGCCTGCTTGGCGGGCTCCGGGTCGCCGATCAATTTCCAGCCCGGCTCGGGCAGGCCGACCACGACTTCCTCGACCTCCTCCGCCCGGATGCCGTGGCTGCGGGCAAGCGCGAGGATGCCGTCGAGAGGCGCGTGGCCGTAACGACAGGAGGGATAGGGCTTGACCGCGATCTTAAGCGTCTCCCAGCAGCGCCCGAGGCCGTCCACCGCCTTCGCGGCATCGGCGGCGGGCGCATAGGCGTGCAGGAACCCCCACTTGCCTTCGACCGCTTCCGATGCGCCCTTGTAGCCTTCGCGCGCGAGCGTCGCCGCGACGAGCCCGCACATCGCTGCGTGGCCGACGTGCGAGCGCTTGGTCCAGGCGCCGTTCACCAGGAACTGCATCGAGCCCGCCGCCATGCTGAGCACGATCCCGAAGGCATGGGCGCAGCCCTCCCGGTCGAGCCCGAGCAGCCGCCCGGCCGCCGCCGCCGCGCCGAATGCGCCGCAGGTCGCGGTCGGGTGAAAGCCGCGGTCGTAATGCGCCGCCGGGTCGAGCGCGAGGCTCAAGCGAATCTGCACCTCGTAGCCGGTGACGATGGCGGCGATCGCCGCTCTTCCATCGGCACCCGTCATCTCCGCGGCGGCGAAGGTAGCGGGCACGATGGGCGCACTTGGATGGAGCGATCCGGGCGCGTGCGTATCGTCGAAATCGAGCGAGTGGGCGAGCGTGCCGTTCAGCATCGCCGCGCCGGGCGCCGCGTAGCCGGCGGCATCCCCGATGACCGTGCAGGCTCCGTCCGCCAGTCCGAGCCGGCGCACGGCGGCAACCATCGGCCCGGTCGATTCCGCGTCGTTGCGCGCGCGCAGCGCGATGCCGACGAGGTCGAGGACGAGCGCCTTGACGCGCTCGCGCACCTCGGCGGGCAGCGCGTCGTAGGAAGTGCGGGCGGCGAATTCGGCGAGCTCCCGGGTGACCGCGATCATGGGCTTCTCCTGTGGCCAGCGCCGCCGCTATTGTGCGGGCGGCAAGCGGACATCATAAGAGAGCGCCCCTTCTCCAGCAACGTCCCTCACCCCTTCCCTCTCTCCCGAGAGCTCAATAGGCGCGGCGTTCGCGCCAGATGCTGAAACGCGGCAGAATGGCGAGCATCAGCACGAGCGAGACGAGGCTGCGCAGGAACAGGATCTCGAAGTTCCCGAAATCGCGCAGCAGCTCGCGCACGGCGACCGCCATGAGCGAGAACGACAGCAGCGCGCGCCCATCCACAGGGCGCCGCGCAGAGCCGCCGGCATGCCTTCCGGCGTGATCTCAGTTGCTCTGGATCACGCCGCAGGCGATGCGCGCGCCGGCGTTGCCGGTCGGCTGGGTCTTGTAGTCATCGGGGTCGGCGTGGACGATCACGCTGCGGCCGATGATGTTCGCCGGCCCGGGCGTCAAGGTGATGATGTCCGCATCAATGT
>DASWIC010000262.1:0-11052 GCA_036397875.1 Burkholderiales bacterium | reverse complement strand
CCGTCCCCTCGCCAAGATCGCGACGCGATCGGCCGTCTGCTGGACCTCGCCCAGGATGTGGCTCGAGACGAAGACGGTTCTGCCGTCCCGGCCGAGCCGGCGCATGAGCTCGCGCACCTCGACGATGCCGGCGGGGTCGAGCCCGTTCGCCGGCTCGTCGAGGATCAGGACCTCGGGATCCTTGAGGAGCGCCCCGGCGATCCCCAGGCGTTGCTTCATCCCGAGCGAGTACGTCTTGACCTGGTCGTCCGCCCGCTCCGCGAGACCGACCTCCTCCAGGGCTTGGGCGACGCGGGCGCGGCCGATGCCCGAGATCCTCCCGAGCAGCTCCAGGTTGCGCCGCCCCGAGAAGCGTGGGTACATCGTCGGGCTCTCGACGATCGAGCCCACACGTCCGATCACCCGGTGCAGCCCCGCCGGTTCCTGCCCCAGCAGGCGGCAACGGCCTCCGGTGGGCCGGACGAGCCCGAGGAGGCACCGGATCGTGGTGGTCTTGCCGGCGCCGTTCGGTCCGAGGAAGCCGAGCACCTCGCCGCGCCGCAACTCGAGGTGGATGTCGTTGACCGCGATGTGACTGCCGAAGGTGCGGGTAAGGCCCCGCGCGGAGATGGTGCTGGCCGCTTCCTGTTCCGGCATCGTGGCGTGTGGCGGGGCGCGATCCGTGCTTGTGATGTGCATGAAATATACCTAATATGTGCCTGTTAATGAAGCTGCCGGCCCGGCCGCCGCGCCACCCCAAATTCCGTCTGCTTTCCCCTTCGGACTCATGACCGCGTATCGCTTCATCGTGCTGGCGGTAGGCGCGGCGCTTGCCGCGTGCGCCCAGCAGCCGCCGGGCGCCGGGCAGGAGGGCGCGCCAGCGCCCGGCGCAGCAGAGCCTCCGCGCGCGGCGGTCGCCAGGCCCGAGCCGCGCCGCCCGACTTTGCCCGAGGTCGAGCTCTCGGAAGAATTGCTGTACAAGATGATGCTGGCGGAGGTCGCGCTGCAGCGCGGGCAACCCCATATCGCGGTGCAGACCTATCTCGAGCTCGCGCGTGAAACCCGCGACCCGCGCGTCGCGCAGCGTGCCACCGAGGTCGCATGGAATGCGCGCTTCAGCTCCGCGGCGCTCGAAGCGGCCGGCATCTGGCTGCAGGTCGACCCGGGCTCGGCGCAGGCGCGCCAGGTGATCGCGGCGCTGCTGGTGAACCAGGCGCGGATCGCGGACGCGCAGCCGCACCTGGAGAAGTGGATCGCCACCGGAGGCGACAGCATCGGCCAGAGCTTCCTCCAGCTCTCCACGCTGCTCGCGCGCCACAAGGACAAGCCCGAGGTCCTGAAGTTGATGCAGGCGCTGGCGCAGCCGTATCCCGAGGTGCCCGAGGCGCGGCTGGCGGTGGCGCAGGCGGCATGGTACGCGGAGAACCAGCAGGTGTCGCTCGACGAAGCGCGCGCGGCGCTGAAGTTGCGGCCCGACTGGGAAATCGCCGCGCTGTTCGTCGCGCAGGTGTTGCAGCGCCGCTCCAACGAGGAGGCGTTGCGCTACCTGAACGACTTTCTCCGGGACCATCCCAAGGCGCGCGACGCCCGGTTGAACTATGCGCGGCTGCTGGTCGCCACCAAGAGCTACGACGATGCGCGCCGGCAGTTCGAAGTGCTGGTCGAGGAGTATCCGCAGAATGCGGACGTCGCCATGGCGGTCGCGCTGCTCGCGATGCAGGCGAACGACTATGACGCGGCGGAGACCCAGTTGAAGCGCGTGCTGGAGCTGAACACCAAGGATCCGGAGCTCGCGCGCTTCTACCTTGGGCAGATGAACGAGGAGCGCAAGCGCTTCGATGAGGCGCTCAAGTGGTACGGCGCCGTCACCCAGGGCGAGCAGTTCATCACCGCCCAGTCGCGCTACGCCGCCATTCTCGCCAAGCAGGGAAGGCTGCCCGAAGCGCGCAAGCATCTGCAGGAGACGAGCGCCCGCAGCGCCCAGCAACGGGTGCAACTGACGCAGGCCGAGGCGCAGTTGCTGCGCGATGCGAATGCCTACCAGGAAGCGTTCGACCTGCTGGGCCAGGCGCTCGCCAAGATGCCCGATTACCCCGATCTCCTCTATGACCACGCGATGGCGGCGGAAAAAGTGAACCGCCTGGACATACTCGAAGCCAACCTGACGCAGCTGATCAAGCTCCGCCCCGACCATGCGCATGCCTACAACGCGCTCGGCTACACCTTCGCCGACCGCAACCAGCGCATCGACGAGGCCTATCGCCTGATCGAAACCGCCTTGAAGCTCGCGCCCGACGACCCGTTCATCCAGGACAGCATGGGGTGGGTGCTCTACCGCATGGGGCGCAACAAGGAAGGGCTCGACTATCTGCAGCGCGCGTTCAAGCAGCGCCCGGACCCGGAGATCGCGGCGCACCTCGGCGAAGTGCTGTGGACGCTCAGCGAGCGCGACGAGGCGCGGAAGATCTGGGGCGAATCGTTGAAGTCCCATCCCGACAACGAGCTGTTGCAGGGCACCGTCAAGCGCTTCCAACCGTAACAAGTGATGGGTGACGGGTGAACGGCTGAACGCATTACCGGTTACTCACTACTCATTGCCGCGATGAACTGCCTCAAGTCGTGCGCTGCGCTGGCCGCGGCCGCCGCGCTCGCGGGCTGCGCCTTGCTGGCGCCTTCGCCCCCGCCGGGGCCGCCCGCGCCCGCATTCGATCTCATCGGTCGCGTGGTGGTCGCTTACGACGGACGGGCTTTCTCGTCCGGCATGCGCTGGCAGCACACCACGGGCCGCGACGAGCTGTGGCTGCTGACACCGGCAGGGCAGGCGCTCGCGCATATCGTGGGTGACGCCGATGGCGCCATCTTCACCGGCGCCGACCGCAGCCAGCACCGGGCCGCCGACATCGCCAGCCTGATCCGCAACGCGCTGGGCTGGGAGCTGCCGGTCGCGCAGCTCGCCTGGTGGGTACAGGGCCAGCTTGACCCCGGCGCCGTGGTGCAGGCTGTCGAGCGCGACGCGCTCGGGCGGCTCGCCGTGCTCGCGCAGGACGGGTGGCGCATCTCCTACGCGTACGATCCCCGGGACGCCCGCGCCGGCCGGTTACGGCGGCTCGAGCTGGCGGGCGAAGCGCACCTGATCCGGCTCGTGATCGACGGCTGGCGGCGCGAGGGCGAGACGCCATGAGCGAGTCGCGGGAGTTCCCCGCGCCGGCCAAGCTGAACCTGATGCTGCGCGTCACGGGACGCCGCGCCGACGGTTATCACTTCCTGCAGACCGTGATCCGGTTCATCGATTACGGTGATACGCTGACCTTCCGGGTGCGCGAGGACGGGGCCGTGAACCGCGTAAACGACGTCGCGGGCGTACCTGCCGCCGAGGATCTTTCGGTGCGCGCGGCGCTGCGGCTGCAACAGGCATGCGGAACACGGCTGGGTGCGGAGGTCACACTGCAAAAGCGGCTGCCGCTGGGCGGGGGATTGGGTGGCGGCAGCTCGGACGCCGCCACCACGCTGCTCGCGCTGAATGCGCTGTGGCGCGCCGGGCTGCCGCGGGAGCGGCTGCTCGCCCTTGCCCTCGAGCTGGGTGCCGATGTGCCGGTATTCGTCGGCGGCGAGAACGCGCTGGTCGAGGGCATCGGCGAGCGCCTGACGCCCCTGGACCTGCCCGCGGACTGGTATCTCGTTCTGAACCCGCCGGTGGCGGTGCCGACCGCCCGGATTTTCTCGCACAATCAATTGAAACGCGACTCAAAACCTATTAAAATCACGGCCTTTTCGATCGAGCAGGCGGGCAATGATCTGGAGCCCGTGGTGTGCCGCGAGTACCCCGAGGTCGCGCGGCACCTCGCGTGGCTCAGGCGGGCGGGGCCTGCGTGGGTGACCGGTGCGGGGGCTTGCGTGTTCGCGGCGTTCCCGACCGAGCAGGCGGCCCGCCAGGTGTGGAATGAGGCGCCCGCGGGCATGCAGGGGTTCATCGCGCGGGGACTCGCGCGGCATCCGCTGCGCGACCTGGCACGCTGAGGCGGACTCAGTTGTGGATCGGTTTTTGGGGAGTCGCCAAGCTGGTTAAGGCACCGGATTTTGATTCCGGCATGCGTGGGTTCGAATCCTACCTCCCCAGCCCGGGATTGGCGGGCCCCTCACCCCTTGCGCCCGCGGAGGGCGGAGCAGGTTCCAAGCGTATTGTGCTTGGATGCGACCCCGGAGCGGGATGCGGCGCCGCGCTGGCCCGCGTGCTACCGTGCGCCTACACGGTCGCATCCCCGGAAACCGGGGCCCCTGCTCCACGTTTCGGCGCCCCTCTCCCGAGTGGCGAGGGGAAATGGACGGCGGCAAATGGTTAGTCAACCATTTAGCCGAGGTTAATAATTGAGGTCGTAATGCTGCAGGGAAGCGCATCCGAGAACCGGGGTTTCGACCGCCTGATGGTGTTCACCGGCAACGCCAATCCGCGGCTTGCCGAGGATGTCGCCGGGCACCTGCGGGTCCTGCTGGGCCGCGCCAAGGTCGGCCGCTTCAGCGACGGCGAGGTGATGGTCGAGATTCTGGAGAACGTGCGCGGGCGCGACGTGTTCGTGCTGCAGTCGATCTGCTCGCCGACCAACGACAACCTGATGGAGCTGCTGGTGATGGTGGATTCCCTGAAACGCGCGTCCGCGGGGCGCGTCACCGCCGCCATCCCCTACATGGGCTATGCGCGGCAGGACCGGCGCCCGAGCTCCGCCCGCGTGCCGATCTCCGCGAAGGTGGTCGCCAACATGATGACGAGCGCGGGCGTGGACCGGGTGCTCACCATGGATCTGCACTCGGAGCAGATCCAGGGGTTCTTCGACATCCCGGTGGACAACATCTACTCCAGTCCGATCATGCTGGGCGACATGTGGAAACACGGCTTCAAGAACCTGGTGGTGGTGTCGCCCGACGTGGGCGGCGTGCTGCGGGCGCGGGCCCTGGCGAAGCGCCTCGAGTCCGATCTCGCCATCATCGACAAGCGGCGCCCGCGCCCCAACGTCGCGACCGTGATGAACATCATCGGCGAGGTGGAGAAGCGGACCTGCGTGATCGTGGACGACCTGGTGGACACCGCCAACACGCTGTGCGAGGGGGCCGCAGCGCTGAAGGAGCACGGCGCGGAGCGCGTGCTGGCTTATTGCACGCATCCAGTGCTTTCCGGCAAGGCCGTGGAGCGCATTGCGGGTTCCACGCTCGACGAGCTGGTGGTGACGGACACCATTCCGCTGCACGAGGACGCGAAAGCCTGCAAAAAGATCCGGGTGCTCACGGTTTCCGGTCTGCTCGCCGAAACCATGCGGCGCATCAGCAACGAGGACTCGGTGAGCTCGCTATTCGTCGAATAACGACCTGGGGTCACTCCCGCGTAGGCGGGAGTCCAGGAAACCAGGTGGACACTGACTCAGGACTTACTAGATTCCCGCCTTCGCGGGAATGACGATTCAGGAGAGCGCAATGACGATCGAAGTGACTGCATTCCCGCGCGCGCATAAGGGATCGGGTGCGAGCCGCCGCCTGCGCGTTGCCGGACGCGTGCCGGGCATCTTGTACGGCGCGAACCAGACGGCCCAGAGCATCGAGCTCGACCACAACGCGCTGCTGCTGCACCTCAAGCAGGAGGCGTTTCACGCCTCGATACTCGACTTCGCGGTCGACGGCCAGAAGTTCCAGGTCCTGCTGCGGGACTACCAGATGCATCCGTGGAAGCAGCGGGTGCTGCACGTGGATTTCCAGCGCGTGGACAAAACCCGCAAGATCCACATGCGGGTGCCGCTGCATTTCCTGAACGCCGACATCTGCCCGGGCGTGAAAGTCGGCGGCGGCGTGGTGCAGCCCGCGCTGAACGAAATCGACATCCAGTGCCTGCCCGACGACCTGCCGGCGTATATCGAGGTGGATCTCAAGGACATGGAGTTGAATGACACGCTGCACGTCATGGACATCCCCCTGCCGAAGGGCGTGGAGGCGGTGACCAAGCTCAAGCACGAGAACCCGTCGGTGGTGTCGGTGCACGTGCCGAAGGAGATCGTGATCGAGGAAGAGGCGCCGGCGCCGGTCACCGAGATCATCGGCGAGGTCCCGGCCGAGGGCGAGGAAGCCGCCGCGGCTGCCGCGGAAGGCGAGAAGGGCGAGAAGAAGGAGGCTGGCGCCGAGAAGAAGGAGCCGGCCGCCGCGGCGAAGAAGGAACCCGCCCCCGCCGAGAAGAAGGGCGCCGCTCCGGCCGAGAAGAAGGATTCCGGCAAGAAAGGGAAGGAATAGGCGACTCCGGCATGGAGAGCCCGCCATTCCGCACGGACTGGCGGGCTTTTTGTTGCCGACCAAGGCCAACGCCTTGACGCAAAGAAGACCGATTTACCTTTGGCACCATTGCAAATTCATGTTTCCTTTGTGTCTTTGCGCCTTTGCGTCGAGATTTTCTGAATGAAGCTCATCGTCGGGCTCGGCAATCCAGGAGACCGCTACCAGGGGACGCGGCACAACGCGGGCTTCTGGCTGGTCGAGCGCCTCGCCGCGGAATCCCACACGGTGCTGCGCAAGGATGCGAAGTTCGAGGCGCTGGTCGGGCGGCACGAGGCGAGCGGCGCGTGGCTGATGCTGCCGCAGTCGCACATGAATTTGAGCGGCAAGCCGGTCCAGATGCTGGCGAGCTTCTTCAAGATCGCGCCCGCCGACATCCTGGTGGCGCACGACGAGCTGGATTTTCCGCCGGGCGTCGCGCGCATCAAGCAGGGTGGCGGCATCGCCGGCCATAACGGGCTCAAGGACATCTCGGCGCGTGTAGGCTCGCACGAATACTGGCGGGTGCGCATCGGCATCGGCCATCCCGGGGATCCCCACGCCGTCACCGATTACGTGCTGCACAAGCCCTCGCAGGAGGATCGCGCCGCCATCGACGCCGCGATCGCGCGCGTGCTCGAAGTGCTGCCGCTCATGCTCGCTGGCGACCACCAGGGCGCGATGCTGAAGCTCCACACCGAGCCGGAGCCCGCGAAAGCGGAGCGGCCGGTGACGCCGGAGCCCGCAAGGCCCGCGAAAG
The DNA here is from genome assembly GCA_036397875.1 of Burkholderiales bacterium. GTDB lineage: Bacteria > Pseudomonadota > Gammaproteobacteria > Burkholderiales > SG8-41 > SG8-41. The sequence goes on along the minus strand of DASWIC010000262.1, from coordinate 4,028 downwards.
CGGCGGCGAGCCCCGCGAAGGCCGGCAAGCCCGCCCCGGCGGGCAAGACCGCAAAGGTCGATAAGGACACCAGGACCGGGAAGGGCGAGATGGACGAGAAAGCCGGGAAGGAGGGCGTGATCAGCTCCTTCCTGAAGAAGCTCATCCCGGGCTCGGACGCCGCGCGCAAGAAATGAGCCTCCGATGCGGCATCGTGGGCCTGCCCAACGTCGGCAAGTCCACGCTGTTCAACGCGCTCACGAAGGCCGCGGTCCCCGCCGCGAACTATCCCTTCTGCACCATCGAGCCCAACGTCGGGGTGGTGCCGGTGCCAGACCCGCGCCTGGGGAAAATCGCGGAGATCTCCCGCCCCGCCAAGGTCACGCCCGCGGCGGTTGAGTTCGTGGACATCGCGGGGCTCGTCGCAGGCGCCTCCCGGGGCGAGGGTCTCGGCAACCAGTTCCTCGCGCACATCCGCGAGACCGACGGCATCATCGATCTGGTGCGCTGCTTCGAGGACGAGAACGTCGTGCACGTCACAGGGCGCGTCGATCCCATTGCCGATATCGAAACCATTCAGATGGAACTCGCACTGGCCGATCTCGCGACGGTCGACAAGGTGCTCGACCGCGTCGTGCCCAAGGCAAGGTCGGGCGACGACGAGGCGATCCGGTTCGAGGCCGTGCTCAAGCGCGTGCGCAGCCGCCTCGACCAGGGCAAGCCCGCGCGCGGCCTGGGCCTCCAGGCCGAGGAGTTCAAACTGCTGCAGCCGCTGTGCCTGCTCACGACCAAGCCCGCGATCTACGTCGCCAACGTGTCGGAGCAGGGGCTCTCGGGCAATCCCCTGCTCGACCGCGTGCGCGAGTTCGCGGCGAAGGAAGGCGCGCCGGTGGTCGCGATCTGTGCGGCGCTCGAGGCGGAGATGGCGGACATGTCAGAGGACGACAAGCGGGTGTTCCTCGCCGACATTGGCCTCGAGGAGCCCGGCCTCGACCGGCTCGCGCACGCGGCCTACGACCTGCTGGGACTGCAGACCTTCTTCACCACCGGTCCCAAGGAAACGCACGCCTGGACCATACACAAGGGCGAAACCGCGTCGCAGGCAGCCGGCACGATCCACACCGACTTCGAGCGCGGCTTCATCCGCGCGGAAGTCATTGCGTGCGAGGACTTCATCGCCTGCGGGGGCGAGCAGGGCGCGAAGGAAGCCGGGAAGATGCGGCTGGAGGGCAGAGATTACGTCGTGCGCGACGGGGATATCATCTTTTTCCGGTTCGCCGTCTAAGCCAATTTAGGAGGTCGGGAATGGCAAACATCCTCAAGCTGCCCGCAATTGACCCCGCCGCGGTGCCGGCCGTCACCGGCTCGCGCTACCCCGAGCCGTTCAAGTCGCGCGTCTCGGCGCGCCGCAAGCAGCGGCTGGGCGATGCGCTGGGGCTCAAGAACTACGGGGTCAACCTCACCACGATTCCGCCGGGCGCGGTGTCGGCGCTGCGTCACTGGCACTCGCACGAGGACGAGTTCATCTATATGGTCGGCGGGGAGCTGACTCTCGTCACCAACGACGGCGAGCAGCGCCTGATGCCCGGCATGTGCGCGGGATTTCCGGCGGGAAAGGCGGACGGACACTGCCTCGTCAACCGCACGCAGCGCGATGCGATCTATCTCGAGGTCGGCGAACGCCGCCCGGAGGACGCCGTGACCTATCCCGACGACGACATCGCGGGGCAGGCGACGCCGCAGGGACGGCGGTTCACCCACAAGGATGGAACGCCGTACTAGCAAGGAATGTAGGCTCAGGGAACGACGCAAGACTTGGAAGCCCGGATGCCGTCTAATCGGCAACCTCCGTTTTCAAGGCGCAGCTGCCTGCCTGGGCGCTCGAGATCTCCGCCGCCCAGGCCAATCAACGCTTCCGGTCCGCTCAGGGTTTGAGGCGTCCCGCCGCCGTCTGGGCGCTGCCGCGCGCGGTGTTTTCCTTCAGAAAGGCCTCGACTACGGCGTTGAACTCCCCGGCGTTGCGCCGATAGGAGTAATGCCCGCCTTCCCTCATCAGGTAGAGGCGGGAGCCTTTGATCGCGCGGTGGAGATCTCCCGCGAAGTAGCCCGGCACGGTGGGGTCGTCCTCGGTGCCGATCACCAGCGACGGGCGCATGATCTTATGAAGCTCGCCCGTGCGGTCGTGCTCGAGGGTCATCCGCAGCCGGCCCACCAGCACATCGACCGGGGCGATGGTCCTTTTCTGGCGGTTTTCCAGCGCCTGCACCTTGTCCCAGTTGAACCGGAACTGGTTCGGCCCGCAGGTCCAGAGCGAACTGAACTTGATGTATTCCTCGGACCCGTAACTCTGCGCGATGCGCATGCGCGAGGTCTGTACCCGCCGGATGTACTCGTCCGCCGTGGTCCAGGTGTTGGTGAAAACGCAGCTCAGCAGGCGCTCCGGATGATCGATCGCGAGATTCTGCAGGATGCAGCCGCCGGTCGAGGTGCCCGCGACATGCGCTTTTTCGATTCCCAGCGCATCGAGCAATCGCACCGCATCCTCGGCGATGAGGCGCGTGGAATAGGCATCCTTCGGCTTGTCGCTGTCGCCGGTGCCCCTATGATCGAACCGGATGCAGCGGTAGCGCTGCGCGAAGTGGACAACCTGAAAATCCCATGCGTCGAGAAGGCCCATGAGGCCGGGAATGAGCAGGAACGCCTCGCCCTTGCCCTCATCCTGGTAACTGAGATGCAACCCGCCGATATCGATGCGCGGCATTGGAAAAGTCTCCCCGAGCTAGCGTGTTTGGAGCATGCCACAGCGAACGACGGTAAGGGGTATTCTCGCTTCACCCTTTCGCCGGCGCCGCTGGCCTCAGGCTGATCACCACGACGCCGACGAGCACGAGCGCCGCGCCGGCAAGCTGAAGCGGGGTCATGACTTCCTCCAGGCCGAGCCAGCCGAACGCGATGGTGGTCACCGGGCCCAACGCCCCGATGATGGCGACGGTGTTGGCGCCGACGCGGCGCAGCGCCTCCGAGGTCATGAAGACCGGCACCGCCGTGGAGAGCACCGCCATCGCGATTGCATATCCGTACACCGGCGCCGGGACGTCGAGCGCGGAGAGCGGCCGGAGCAGCAGGAACTGCAGGATGCAGGCAACACTCGCCGCGCTCATGGCGTAGGCGGTGAAGCGCACCGAGCCTACGCGCGAGATGACTTCGGCGCCGGCGACGAGATAGACGGCGTAGCAGATCGAGCTCGCAAACGCGAGCGCCGCGCCGAGCCAGAAGTACTTCTGTTGCCCCTCCAGCGATTGCGCGAACACGAGCAGCAGGCCGGCATAGGTGATCACCAGCGCGGCGACCTCGCGCCCGGTTACGCCCTTGCGCAGCAGCGCCGCCGACAGGATCACCACGATGGTGGGATAGGTGAAGAGCAGCAGGCGCCCGAGCCCCGCCGGGATGTACTGCAGCGCGAGAAAATCGAGAAAGCTCGCCCCGTAGTAGCTGAGGATGCCGAGCGCCACGACGGCGGCGAACTCGCGCCCGGCAAGCGGGCGGTGCTCGCTCGCGCTCCTCACCCACAGCGCCGCCACGATGAAGAACGGCACCGAGAACACCATGCGCAGCGCGAGCAGCGTGATGGGATCCGTGACCCAGGCGTAGGCGAGCTTGATGAAGATCGGCCGCAGCGAGAAGAAGACGACGCCGCCGACTGCCAGCAGCAGCCCGGTGACGAACCAGCCGCGCCTTTGCTCGGCCCGGCTCAAGGCAGGCACCGCCCGGTCATGCCTACGGACATACGCAATGCGACCATTGGATAGGACGTGATTGTGCCAGCCCGGCGCCCGGTTTGCTCGCGCCGGGAGGCGCGTCGAGGGGCGGAGCAGGGGCCCCGTGCTGTAAGCTTCGGATACAAACAAGAACGCATCATTCGTGGAAGAAAAAACCCATCCCCTCTTCGCGCTGAGAGTGCGCGACTTTCGTCTTTACTGGCTGGCCCTGGTCACGCAGGTCGTCGGCCAGCACATGTTTGCTTTCACGCTGGGCTGGCTGACCTTCGA
>DASWIC010000261.1:0-1507 GCA_036397875.1 Burkholderiales bacterium | reverse complement strand
CGTCGAGCAGGCACATGGCCCCGCTGTGCGGAATCAGGCCCGCGATCTGCGCGCGACTCACGAGAAGCGATCTCAAGAATGCCCCCGGGAACGATGACTCGTTGATTGTGCGTAGGTCGCGACGTGATCTTGAGATCGCTTCGAGCATGGGCTGACCGCGACGCGCAGGTGGGTTCCCGCAACGTATTCGAGCACGAGCGTTTCGCGCGCGCCGCGTGCGAGTGCCGCCAGCAGGGGCAGGCATCGCGCCGCCGGCACGCCCGTCCTCAACGCTTCGAGCCCGGGATCATCCATGCGCGCAGCCGCGGCCTTCTGCGGCACGAACGCAACGTCGAGGACCGCGATGGCGCGTGCGCTCGCCCGCGGCGCGAGCACGATGGCCGCGCCGAAGCTCGCGCCCAGCGGACGCACCGCGTTCAGCGGCTCCGGGTACGGGTGATCGTAGACGATGAGCGCGACCGGATCGCCGTCGACGGCAATCTGCGACGCCGCGTCGAGCAAGCCCGCCGCGGCACTGGCGTCGTAAGAGCACAGGCTCGTCGAGGGCGCGCGCGAACGCGTCGCAATGCTCCAGTAGCCGGCCGCAGCGTTGTGCACCGAGTTGTGAAAGCGCGTCGGCGAAACCTGGCGCTCGGGGGCGGCGAGCGCCTCGCACATCAGGTGCACGTTGTCGCAGTCCCCGCCCGACGACGCAAACACCGTCGCCACCTCCGCGGCGTCGCGCCCCGCGCCGGCCATCGCTTCAAACCCCGCGGCAAGCGCGAGCTTGACCGGCATGCCGGTGCGGCGCCGTTCGGCGGCGGGGAGCAGCTCGCTCGCCGCGACGGCGGTGGGCGCGGGGCGGTACGGCTGCTCTCCTGCGAGCACCCGTCGGCCCGCCGCCCAGCCCTGCAGGCCGGGGCCGACCAGCCCCACGCCCTCGACAAACGCGCGCATCATACCGCGGCTCCGAGCACGAGGCTGCAGTTGCTGCCGCCGAAGCCGAAGGAATTGCTGAGCGCCCGGCGTACCCGGCCTTCGCGGTTCGCGACGAGGTAGTTGCACCTGAGCGCGGGATCGACGGCGCGGGTGTTCGCGCTGCCGGGCATGAGGTCGTGCCCGATCGCGAGGATGCAGATGATCGCCTCCGTGATGCCGGCGGCGCCGAGCAGGTGCCCGGTCGCGCCCTTGGTCGAGCTGCACGGCGTCACCGCGTCGAACAGGTCCGACACCGCGCGGTCCTCGGCCGCGTCGTTGGTGCGGGTGCCGGTGCCGTGGAGATTCACGTAGTCGACGTCGGAGAGGCCGAGCCCGGCCGACTCGAGCGCGCGCGTCATGGCGAGCTTCGCCCCCAGCCCTTCCGGGTGCGGGGTGGACATGTGATAGGCGTCGTTGCTCTCGCCGATGCCGAGCAGCGCCGCGGCCGCCCCCGCGGCGGCGGGCTTGCGCTCGAGCAGCGCGAATCCCGCGCCCTCGCCGATCGAGATGCCATCGCGCTCCGCGTCGAAGGGGCGGCACGGCCCGCGCG
>DASWIC010000260.1:0-12611 GCA_036397875.1 Burkholderiales bacterium | reverse complement strand
GTTCTGCACTCTGCACTCTGTACTCTGGATTCCGTACTCTGCACTTTGCACTCTGCACTCCTGATGTATCGCGCCGTCCAGTCCAGTATCGTGAGCGTGGTGAGTCCGAGGAAGTCGAACTTGACGAGGCCGACCGCTTCGACGTCCTTCATGTCGAATTGCGACACGGACGCCTGCGCGCCGTCGGCAACGTAGATCGGGCAGAAATCGGTGAGCTTGCCCGGCGCGATCAGGACGCCGCCCGCGTGCATGCCGACGTTGCGCGTGAGGCCTTCGAGTTTTTCGGCGAGCGCGAGCAACTCGGCGACTTCCTCTTCCTTTTTTTCGCGTTCCCCGATGAGCGGCTCGATCTCGCGGGCATAAATCGTCTGCTTGTCGTCCGCATCCGTGCGGCGCCGCAACGTCACCGTGCGGCCGGGCTGGAACGGGATCAGCTTCGCGAACTGGTCGCAGAAGCTGTACGGGAGGTCGAGCACGCGGCCTACGTCCCGCACCACCGCCTTCGCCGCCATGGTGCCGAAGGTGGCGATCTGCGAGACGCTGTCGGCGCCGTACCGGCTCTTTACGTAATCGATCACCCGGTCGCGCCCGTCCTGACAGAAATCGATGTCGAAGTCTGGCATGGAGATGCGTTCCGGGTTGAGGAAGCGCTCGAACAGCAGGTCGTAGCGCAGGGGATCGAGGTCCGTGATGCCGAGCGAATAGGCGACGAGCGACCCAGCCCCGGAGCCTCGGCCCGGCCCCACCGGCACGCCGTTCTCCTTCGCCCAGTTGATGAAGTCGGCGACAATCAGAAAATACCCGGAGAATCCCATCTGCTGGATGGTGCGGATCTCGAACTCGAGCCGCTCGCGATAACGCGGCTTCTGGCGTTCGCGCTGCGCCGGATCGGAATGAAGCTGCGGCAACCTGAGGTCCAGTCCCTCCACTGCCCGGCTGTGCAGGAAATCGTCGAGACTGATGTTGTCAGGGGTCTGGAACGGCGGCAGCCGGATCTTGCCGAGCTCGATCGCGAGGTTGCAGCGCTGCGCGATCTCCACGCTGTTGGCTAGCGCCTGCGGCACGTCGCGGAACGCCTGCGCCATTTCCGCCTGCGACCTGAAGTAATGCTCCGGGCTGTAGAGCCGCGGCCGGCGCTGGTCGGACAGCGTGTAGCCCTGTGCGATGCACACGCGCGCCTCGTGCGCGCGGAAATCTTCGCGCTTCACGAATTGCACGGGGTGGGTTGCGACCACCGGCAGTTTCAGTGCGGAGGCGAGCCCGAGCGCGCGCTGGACGTAGGTCTCAAGCGGGACACTCGCCGCTCCCTGCACCGCGGCGCCCTTGCCGAGCCGCTGCACCTCGATGTAGAAGCGGTCCGGGAAGACTTCGCGCCACTCGCCGGCGAGCCGCCGCGCGTGCTTCGGGTTGTCCACCGCCAGGGCCTGCCCGACGTCACCCTGATGCGCGCCGGACAATGCAATCAGGCCTTCGCTTCCGGTTTCCCCAAGCCAGCTCTTCTTCAACTCGGCGCGGCCACGGTACTGGTTGGCCCGGTAAGCACGCGTCATCAGCTCGGACAGCCGCAGGTAGCCGGCCCGCGACTGGCAGAGCAGCAGCATGCGGTAGGGCTTGTCGCGATCGGACTCGTTCTCGAGCCAGACATCGCACCCGATGACGGGCTTCACGCCCGCCGCGCGCGCGGCCTGGTAGAACTTGACCATGCCGAAGACGTTGGCCAGGTCGGTCAACGCGAGCGCCGGCATGCCGTCCGCCGCCGCCGCTTCGACCGCCTCGTCGAGCCGGACGATGCCATCCACGATCGAGTACTCGCTGTGCAGTCGCAGATGGACGAACGACGGGCTCACGCGCCTATTTTACGGCGCGCAGCCCGCGCCTGAGAAGCGTAAGTACTCACCAATCACGAATCACGCTTCTAATATATGCGCGTAACGCGCCAGCCGCGCCGCTCCAGCAGCGCCAGCACGCCGGTGCTGCCATAGAGGTGCAGCGCGCCCACGGCGATGAACGCGCCCCCTTCCCGCAAGCGTGGCTCGGCGCGCTCCGCCATCCGGACATTGCGCTCGTGCAGCAGGCGGCGGGTGAAGACTTCATTCAACCGCCGCTCGTCTTCTCCCGCGCCGACGCGCTCCTGGCTGATGCGCCAGATGCCGGCGAGGTCGCGCGCGAGATAAGCGTCGACCACGCGGCTGATCGTGCGCGGCATGCGCTCGTACTCGTCCACCGCCTGCCTGAGCAGCGCCACCTGGTCCTCCTGCGACAGCCCCTCGAGGACGGCGATCTGCTCGTTCATGCTCTCCAGCTGGTGCACCGGCTTGCCCTGCTCCGCGGCGCGGCGCTCCAGCACGAGATCGAGCACGTTCGACGGGTCCTGCGGCGGAACGCCCAGCAATATCGCGACCGCCCACGGGCGGAATTGCCTCAATACCGGCTCGGGCAGCCCCAGCCCCGCCGTGAGCGTGGCCGCGCGATCGAACAGTTCCGCGCCCGCCACCCCGGGAAGATCGCGGCCATCATCGAATACCATGCGATTGGCGAGCAGCAGGATGCCGGACGGATCGAGTCCCGCCTCGACCGTGAGACTGCGTGCCTGATCGAGCGCCTGCGCGACGGCGCCCGGCAGGCTGCTCACGCGCGCGTCAGCCAGATGCACGGTCCCGAACACGTGGCTGGCCGGCGCGCCGTCCCCCTCGATGCGCCACAGCAGCCCGTGCTCGTAGCGCTCGGCCGCGATCGCGAGGGGTGGCGCAATGCCGCCGAGCGCGAGAAACAAGGCGAGGACCGCCGCGACGCGTGGCGGGCGCGCGAGCACCGCGAGTGCCAGGCTGGCGAGAATGCGCATAGGTATCGCTCGGGTCGAGGAGGATGCAGGGTCGTGCTCGAATCCTAGCAAACGCAGTTTGACGTATGGCAGGGCTTTCTTCACCATTCGCCGTTTCGCCCTGTATTCGACCGCCCGAATGAAAGCCAGCCGCTCGGAATTCCACGCGATCCGCGGATTGCGCTACCACGTGCGCATCTGGGGCGATCCCGCGGCGCCGCGGCTCTTCCTGCTGCACGGCTGGATGGATGTCTCCGCGTCGTTCCAGTTCCTGGTGGACGGTTTCGCGCGCGAGTGGTGCGCGATCGCCCCCGACTGGCGCGGTTTCGGCCTCACCGGCTGGTCGCGCGAGGGCTACTGGTTTCCCGACTACTATGCCGATCTGGACGCGCTCCTCGGCCGCTACCAGCCGGATGCGCCGGTGCGGCTCGTGGGTCACAGCATGGGCGGCGTCATCGGCTCCGTCTATGCCGGCGTGCGCCCGGACCGCGTGGCGCGCGTGGTCTCGCTCGAGGGCCTGGGGCTCGCGCGGCATACGCCAGAGCAGGCGCCCGCGCGCTACGGGCAGTGGCTCGCCCAGCTCCAGGACCCGCCCGGCTTCAAGCCGTACCGCTCCTTCGAGGAGGTTGCCGCCCGGCTCAAGAAGAGAAACCCCCGCTTGTCGCAGGAGCAGGCGACGTTTCTTGCGCAGCACTGGGCAAAGCGGCTCGACACGGGAGAGGTCGTGCTGGCGAGCGACCCGCGGCACAAGATCGTCAATCCCTATCTCTTCCGGATCGAGGAGGCGATCGCGTGCTGGCGGAGCATCACCGCGCCCGTGCTGCTGGTCTCGGGAAAGCAGTCGGAGATGCTCGCGCGCATGAAGGACTCGCCGGAGCAGCTCGCCGAGCGCAAGGGCGCCTTTCGCAACCGCCGCGAGATCGAGCTGGCCGATGCCGGCCACATGATGCATCACGACCAGCCGGAGCGGCTGGCGCGCATCATCGAGGACTTTTTCGATCAGGATTTCGTTGGCGGGGCGTAGCGCGGGCGTGTCAGCGCCTCGGGGCGGAGGATTTCGTCGAGCTTCTCCTGGCTGAGCAGCCTCTTCTCCAGCACCAGCTCGTAGATGCTCCGGCCCGTCGCGTGCGCCTCCTGCGCGAGTCGCGTCGCGTTCGCGTAGCCGATGTACGGGTTGAGGGCGGTCACGATGCCGATCGAATTCTCCACCGTGCGCCGCAAGTGCTCGCGATTGGCGGTGATGCCGGTGACGCAGCGGGCGCGCAGGGTGTCGCAGCCGTTCCGGAGATGCATGATGCTCTTGAACAGGCTGTGCGCGATGACCGGCTCGAAAGCGTTCAACTGCAGCTGGCCGGCTTCCGCGGCGAACGATACCGTCACGTCGTTGCCGATGACCTCGAACGCGATCTGGTTGACGACTTCCGGAATCACCGGGTTCACCTTGCCCGGCATGATCGAGGAGCCGGCCTGCATGGCCGGCAGATTGATCTCGTTCAGCCCCGCGCGCGGGCCGGAGGACAGCAGCCGCAGATCGTTGCAGACTTTCGACAGCTTCACCGCCACGCGCTTCAGCACGCCGGAGAGCTGGACGAACGCACCGGCGTCCTGCGTCGCCTCCACCAGGTTGGGCGCGGTCACGAGGGCGATGCCGGTGATGTCGGCGAGCCTGCGGCACGCGAGCGGCGCGTAGCCCGGGTGGGCGGTGATGCCGGTGCCGATCGCGGTGGCCCCCAGGTTGATCTCATGGATGAGCAGCACCGCCTCCTTGAGGCGCTGCTCGTCCTCTTCCAGCATCACGGCGTAGGTGGAGAATTCCTGGCCGAGCGTCATCGGCACCGCTTCCTGGAGCTGGGTGCGTCCCATCTTGAGCGCGTCCGCGAACTCGGCGGCCTTGGCGGCAAACGCGCCGCGCAGCTCCGCCATCGCCGCCGTCAACCGCAGGATCCCGAAGTGCAGCGCAACCTTCACCGCCGTCGGGTAGACGTCGTTCGTGCTCTGGCTCATGTTGACGTGATCGAGCGGGTGCAGGAAGGCGTAGTCGCCCCGCTTGCGGCCCATCAGCTCGAGCGCGCGGTTGGCGATCACCTCGTTGGCGTTCATGTTGGTCGACGTTCCGGCGCCGCCCTGGATCACGTCCACGACGAACTGCTCGAGCAGGTTTCCGTCGCGAATCTCCTGGCACGCCCTGCCTATCGCCTGTGCCCGCTCGTCGTCGAGCAGCCCGAGCTCGTTGTTGGCCATCGCCGCGGCCTGCTTGACGCAGGCGAGCGCGCTCACCAGCTCGGGATAGATCGAAATCGCGGTGCCCGTGATCGGAAAGTTCTCGAGCGCCCTCAGGGTATGCACCCCGTAGTACGCGCTCGCCGGGACCGCCCGGTCGCCGAGCAAGTCGTGCTCGTAACGCACTGCATCGCTGGACATGGTGTCTCCTCCGGCAAACCGATTGGGGGCCGTAACCGCTAATGATAGGCAGTTTCGTTGGCCATTCCGCCACCCGGAGGAGCGGCCGCGCTCCGCGCCGCGCCGCCCGCGCGCTGGACAAGGCGCAGCCGATGGGCTAGATTGAATCGCCGCTGCCAGCACAATACGCGTCGCAAACCAAGCAGTTAACGCCTAAGGGACTCACCATGAAACGATTCGCAACTTTGTTCGCCGCGCTGATTGCCGCGGGCGCCATCGCCGGCGCCGCGAATGCCCAGCAGCTCACCGGCACGCTCAAGAAGATCAAGGATAGCGGGACCATCACCATCGGCCACCGGGACACGTCGATTCCCTTTTCCTATTACGACGACAAGCAGCGGGTGGTGGGTTACGCAATCGACATCTGCATGGGGATCGTCGATGCGATCAAGGCCAATCTCAAGATGACGAAGATCGACGTCAAGTACAACCCGGTGACCTCGGCCACGCGCATCCCGCTGATGGCGAACGGCACCATCGACCTCGAATGCGGCTCGACCACCAACAACCTCGAGCGCCAGAAGCAGGTCGCGTTCACCATCACGCACTTCGTGACCGCCAACCGCTACGTCGCGAAGAAGACATCCAACATCAAGTCGCTCAAGGATCTGAAGGGCAAGACGGTGGTCTCGACCTCCGGCACCACTAACATCAAGTGGGCGACCGAGGCGAATACCAAGCAGAAGCTCGGCATGAACATCATCGCGGCGAAGGACCACGCGGAGGCGTTTCTGACGGTGGACACGGGACGGGCAGTCGCCTTCTTCATGGACGACATCCTGCTCTACAGCCTGGTCGCCAATTCCAAGAACCCGCGCGACTGGGCGATCGGCTCCGAAGCCTACACGGTCGAGCCCTACGGCATCATGCTGCGCCGGGACGACCCGGCGTTCAAGAAGGTCGTGGACAACGCGGTGCGCAACCTGTACCAGTCCGGCCGCATCAACGCCATCTACGAGAAATGGTTCCAGAAGCCGGTGCCGCCCAAGGGCATCAACCTCAACGTGCCGATGAGCGCCCCGTTCAAGAAGGTGGTCGCGAACCCGACCGACTCGGGAGATCCAATGGTCTACCAATAGTTAAAACGGACGCGCCGCGCCGTTTTAACTGCGCGCGATGCAGCGGATGGAATTCGCCGCTGATCGCGCGCTTTTCATTTCCGGCTCACGCGATCCTTTAGGCCAGTGAAATACAACTGGAACTGGCAGATCTTCTGGGACCAGGCGCCGGACGGCACCGGCATCTACCTGTGGTGGCTCGTGTCCGGCCTGGGGTGGACGCTGGCGACCGCCCTTCTCGCATGGGCGATCGCGCTGGCGCTCGGCGCAACAGTCGGAACGCTGCGCACCACGCCGATCACCTGGCTGGTCCGCCTCGGCAACGCCTACGTCGAGCTGTTCCGCAATATCCCGCTGCTGGTGCAGATGTTCCTGTGGTACTTCGTGCTGCCGGAGCTGCTGCCGAAGACTCTGGGCGACACCATGAAGCAGATGGTGCCGCCGTGGGCTTCGTTCTGGCCCGCGGTGCTGTGCCTCGGCTTCTACACGTCCGCCCGCGTCGCCGAGCAGGTGCGCGCCGGCATTCAGTCGCTGCCAAGGGGGCAGCACATGGCCGGGACCGCGCTCGGGCTCACGCTGCCCCAGGCCTATCGCCACGTGCTGCTGCCGCAGGCCTTCCGCATCATCCTGCCGCCGCTCACCTCCGAGTTCATGAACATCATCAAGAATTCGGCGGTGGCGCTCACCATCGGGCTGATGGAGCTCACCGCACGCGCGCGCTCGATGCAGGAATTCACCTTCCAGGTATTCGAAGCCTTCACCGCCGCGACCTTGATTTACATCTTCGTCACGCTGATCGTGGTGCTCGGCATGCGCTGGGTCGAAAAGCGGGTACAGGTCCCGGGCCTGATCAGTGCCGGCGGAGCGCCCATGGCGGGCCACTGACATGTTCGCAGGCCGTCATCTCGTTGCGCAACGGCGCCTGTCCATTTCCCCTCTCCGCTCGGGAGAGGGGGAAGGGGTGAGGGGTCAAAGCCATGTTCGCAGGCTTTGACTTCGACGTCATCGAGCGCTCCCTCCCCTTTCTCTTCAAGGAAGGGATGACGTTCACGCTGACGCTCACGGCGATGGCGATGACGGGCGGGATCGTTTTCGGCACGCTGCTCGCGATGATGCGGCTCTCCAGCTACGCGCTGCTGAACGTGCCGGCGGCGATCTACGTGAACCTGATGCGCTCCGTGCCGCTGGTGCTCGTGATTTTCTGGTTCTATTTTCTCGTCCCGTGGATCGGTGGCTGGATCATCGGCGCCGGGCAGCCGATCCAGGTCGGCGCATTCTGGTCATCCGTCATCACCTTCACCCTGTTCGAGGCCGCCTACTACGCCGAGATCATGCGCGCCGGCATCCAGAGCGTGGCGCGCGGCCAGGTCTCGGCCGGTCAGGCGCTCGGCCTCAACTACTGGCAGACCATGGGATACGTCGTGCTGCCGCAGGCGTTCCGCAACATGCTGCCGGTGCTGCTTACGCAGACCATCATCCTGTTCCAGGACACTTCTCTCGTCTACGTGCTGTCCATCGTCGATTTCCTGGGCGCCGCCGCCCGGATCGCGCAGCGCGATGCGCGGCTGGTCGAGATGTACCTGTTCGCCGCGGCCGTCTACTTCATCATCTCGTTCACGCTATCCTATATGGTGAAGCGCTTGCAGCTGCGCATCGCCGTCATCAAGTGACACATAGTCCAGAGGATCACCCGGTATGCCGATGATCGAGTTCAAGAACGTCAGCAAGTGGTACGGCGGCTTCCAGGTGCTCAAGGATTGCACCACCAAGGTCGAGAAAGGCGAAGTCGTCGTGGTATGCGGGCCCTCGGGTTCCGGCAAGTCCACGCTCATCAAGTGCGTGAACGGCCTCGAGCCCTTCCAGCATGGTGAGATCATCGTCAACGGCGAGTCCGTTGGCGCGACGGAGACCAACTTGCCCAGACTGCGCTCGAAGATCGGCATGGTGTTCCAGCACTTCGAGCTGTTTCCGCACATGTCGGTGATCGACAACCTCAACCTCGCGCAGGTGAAGGTGCTCGGGCGGGGCGCGGAGGAAGCAACGGCCAAGTCGATGGCGCTGCTGAAGCGCGTCGGGATCGACACCCACGCGCGCAAGTTCCCGGGCGAGCTCTCCGGCGGTCAGCAGCAGCGCGTCGCCATCGCGCGCGGGCTCGCGATGGACCCGATCGCGATGCTGTTCGACGAGCCGACTTCGGCGCTCGATCCGGAGATGATCAACGAAGTGCTCGACGTCATGGTCGAGCTCGCGCTGGAAGGCATGACCATGATGTGCGTGACCCACGAGATGGGCTTCGCGCGCAAGGTCGCCCACCGCGTCATCTTCATGGACGAGGGGCGGATCGCCGAGGACGCGAAGAAGGAGGATTTCTTCGGCAAGCCCCGTTCCGAGCGCGCCCAGCAGTTCCTGTCAAAGATCCTGCACCACTGATGCAGGAAGAAGTGACGAATAATGGTGACGAATGATCTCGTCACCTGTATCTCATCACTATTTCTGGCAAAGTCGGTCGGCCAGTCTGCGCAGGAATGCCTCGCACCGTGCCAGCTGGTCGAGCGTGACGAATTCGTTCGGCTTGTGGGCCTGCGCGATCGAGCCCGGGCCGCACACCACCGTCGGGATGCCGGCACGCTGGAACTGCGAGCCCTCGGTTGCGAACGAGACCTTGCCGATCTCTCCGCTGCCGGCGAGTTCCTGGGCGAGCGCCACCACCTCGGCTTCGGGCCGGGTGTCGAGCATCGGAATTTCCGACAACGGCTCGATGGTGAACCCGGCCGCCGGATGCGTGAGGCGCATCTCCGGCTCCAGGCGCGTCACGACGTAATCCCTGAGCTCGCTCAGCAACCGGTCCGGATCGTCCCCCGGCAGGTTGCGGAACTCGAAGTCGAAAACGCATTCGTGCGGAATGACGTTCAGCGCCGTGCCGCCGCGGATCACACCCGTGTGCACCGTGGTGTACGCGACGTCGAAGCCGCGGTCGTACGGCCCCTCATCGCGGTGCCGCCGCGCCAGGGATTTCAGGTACGCGATTGCCTCCGCGGCGTACTCGACGGCGTTCACGCCGTGCGGCGCATAGGCCGAGTGCCCGGCAAGCCCGCGCACCGTGCAGCGGTAGCCCTTCTTGCCCTTGTGCGCGATCACCGGGCGCATCTCCGTAGGCTCGCCCACGATGCACGAGCGCGGGCGAATGCCGGCGCGCTGGAGGTCCGCAATCAGCCTGCCCACCCCGACGCAGCCGACTTCCTCGTCATAGGAAAACGCCAGATGGAGCGGCGTCGTCAGTCCCCGCGCCACGAACTCCGGAACGAGCGCGAGTACGCAGGCGATGAATCCCTTCATGTCGCACGCGCCGCGGCCGTAGAGCCTGCCGTCCTTCTCGACCAACTCGAATGGATCGGTGTCCCAGGCCTGGCCGTCGGTCGGCACGACGTCGGTGTGGCCGGAGAGCACGATGCCGGGCTCCCCGCGCGGGCCCAGCGTCGCGAACAGGTTGGCCTTGCGCTTCGCCTCGTCGTGGGTCAGCCGGATCTCCGCGCCGTGCGGCTCGAGAACGCCGCGCACGAATTCGATCAGCTCGAGGTTAGAATCGCGGCTCACCGTGGGAAACGCGATGAGCTTGCGCAGCATCTCGACACTGGGGGAATGACGGGCCGTAACCATTTCGCCGCCGGGAAGGAATCGAGGATAGGTAGCGCGCGGGGCAGTGTCAATGACGAAGCAATCTAAGGTAGACTCGCCGGTGATCGAGGCGTGACGTGGCGGCGCGTGACGTGACGAAGGCGGTCATACTTTGGCTTGGCGTGGCCGCGGCATGCTGGCCCGGCGGCGGCAACGCCGCGGAGCTGAAAATCGGCCTGTCGGCCGACGTCACGACCATGGATCCCCACTTCGTCGCGGCGCAGCCGAACCTCACCGCGCAGCAGCACGTCTTCGATTCCCTGGTCCGGAGCGACGAGCGCAGCCGCCCCGTCCCCGGCATCGCCACCTGGAGCACGCCGGATCCCCTCACCTGGGAATTCCGGCTCCGCAAGGGCGTGAAGTTCCACGACGGAGCCGAGCTCACCGCCGAGGACGTCGTGTTCTCGCTCGAGCGCCCGTACACCATCACCGGCAGCCCCGGCGGCTTCCAGACCTACGTGCGCCCGATCGTGGCGAAAGAGATCGTGGACCGCTACACCGTGCGACTCAAGACCGCGGCGCCGTACGGAGCGCTGCTCCAGGACCTCGCGGAAGTCATGATCGTGTCGAAAAAGGCGGCCGCGCAGGCTACCGGCGAAGATTTCGACCGGGGAAAGGCAGCGATCGGCACCGGGCCATTCAAGCTCGCGCGCTTCGTGCGCGGCAGCCGCATCGAGCTCACGCGGCACGATCAGTACTGGGGCGGGCGCCTGCCGTGGGACAGCGTGACGCTCCTGATCCTGCCGAGCGACCCCGTGCGCACCGCCGCGCTCCTGTCCGGCCAGGTCGATGCCATCGAGCACGTGCCCACCGCGGACATCGCAAGGCTGCGCAAGCATCCACAATTGCGGCTGGCCCAGACGGTGTCCTGGCGCACCATCTTCCTTCACGTGGACCAGTCACGCGACCGGCCGCCGGGCGTGCTGTCGCGGGCGGGCCAGCCACTGGACAAGAATCCACTCAGGGATGTGCGGGTGCGACGCGCCCTATCGAAAGCGATCAATCGCGAGGCCATTGCCGAGCGCGTCATGGAGGGGCTGGCGCTCCCCGCCGCGAACGTGGTCTCGCCCAGTGTGTTCGGCCACAACCCGGCGGTGAAGCCGGAGCCCTACGACCCGGAGGGCGCAATGAAGCTGCTGGCGCAGGCCGGCTATCCCGGCGGCTTCTCCGTGACGATCGCGACGCCCAACAATCGCTACATGAACGACGAGCAGGTCGCGCAGACAGTCGCCCAGATGTTCTCGCGCATCGGCGTCGCAACCAAAGTTGAAGCGATGCCGCTGAGCGTGTACTTCGGACGAGCACGCAATAAGGACTTCGGCGTGGCACTGCTCGGATGGGGCTCGCGCGCTGCGGATCTCGCGCTGCGCTCGCTCGTGGCCACCGCCGCTCCCGACAAGGGATACGGCGCGTGGAACTGGGGCGGCTATTCCAACCCCGGGCTCGATCAGCTCGTCGCCCGGTCGCTCGGCACCGTCGACCCCGCGCAGCGCGAGGCGGTGGCGCGCGAGGCGGCGGCGCTCGCGGCCGCGGAGGTGGCGTTCATTCCCCTGCATTACCAGGTCGTCACCTGGGCCATGCGAAGCACACTTTCCTATACCGCGCGGACGGATGAATTCACGTTCGCTCACTTCTTCAAGCCGCGGTGACGAACCCTCATCTCTGATTGCGATGCTCGCATTCGCCATTCGCCGCCTGCTTCAGAGCATCGCGGTCC
This sequence comes from Burkholderiales bacterium, assembly GCA_036397875.1. GTDB lineage: Bacteria > Pseudomonadota > Gammaproteobacteria > Burkholderiales > SG8-41 > SG8-41. The sequence goes on along the minus strand of DASWIC010000260.1, from coordinate 880 downwards.
TGTTCGTGATGTCGGCGCTGGTGTTCGTCGGCGTGTACGCGATCGGCAACCCGGTCGACATCCTCATCAACCCGCAGGCCGACCAGGCCGAGATCGCCGCGGCCACCCGGGCGCTCGGTCTCGACCAGCCGCTGTGGCGGCAGTACTGGAGCTTCCTCGCCGGCGCGCTTGCCGGGGACCTCGGCAAGTCGTTTGCCGCAAACATCCCGGCGGTGCAGCTCATTCTGGAGCGCATGCCGGCCACCCTCGAGCTGGCGCTTGGCGCGATGGTCATCGCCGTCGTTCTTGGCATCCCGCTCGGGCTGTGGGCGGGGCTTCGGCCGGATTCCGTTTCCGGCCGGGTGATCATGGCGGGCTCGATCCTCGGCTTTTCGCTGCCCACTTTCTGGGTGGGGCTGATGCTGATCATGGTGTTCTCGGTCTGGCTCGGGTGGCTGCCGCCCACGGGACGGGGCGAGACCGTCAAGGTGCTCGGCGTGACGGTGAGCTTTCTCACCTGGGACGGGCTGCAGCACCTGTTCATGCCGGCACTGAACCTCGCTCTCTTCAAGCTCTCCCTGCTGATCCGCCTGACGCGCGCCGGTACGCGCGAGGCGCTCGCCCAGGATTACGTCCGGTTCGCGCGCGCCAAGGGGCTCACGATGGAGCGCGTGGTGCGGGTGCACGTGCTGAAGAACATCATGATTCCGGTCGTGACCGTGACCGGGCTCGAGTTCGGCTCGCTGATCGCGTTCGCCATCGTTACCGAGACCATTTTCGCGTGGCCGGGGATGGGAAAGCTCCTGATCGATTCGATCAACGTGCTGGACCGGCCGGTAATCGTGGCCTACCTGTTGATCATTGTGCTGCTGTTCGTCCTTATCAACCTTATCGTGGATCT
>DASWIC010000259.1:0-7225 GCA_036397875.1 Burkholderiales bacterium | reverse complement strand
GACCAGCCGCTGAATCCGAGCGTGACGCCTTCCCGGCTCCCGATGCCGACGGTATAGATGCGAACGCCGTGCTCCGCGGCGAACCTCGCGGCGTCCAGCGGATCCGGACCATGGTTGCTCGCGCCGTCGGAGAGCAGCACGATCGCGGCCGAACGGTTCGATCCCGGGGGTACCGGCTTCCGGTCCTCGATCGGGCGCCCGTCGCTGGTCCAGTGCCGCCGGAAACGGGGGGGATAACCGTACAGGAGGCGCTCCAAGTCGATTCCCGCGTCGGGAAGCAGTGTCGCGAGCGAGATGTAGATGCCGCTGCCGATGGCGGTGCCGGGCTGCAACTGGAGCCGGTCGATCGCTTGCAGCAAGTCCTCGCGGCTGTCGGTCGGCGACTGTACCACCGAAGCGTTGCCGGCGATGGAGACGATTCCGATCCGGGTGTGCCGCTGCCGGTTCTCCACGAACGACCGGACCGCGCTTTGCGCAGCGGCGAGCCGGTTCGGTTTGACGTCGGTGGCACGCATGCTGCCCGAGGTATCGATCGCAAGGATGACGCTCCCGTGCATCGAGGGCAGCGACAAGACCGCGTGCGGGCGGGAGACGGCGCCGATCAGCACGCACAAGCCGAGCAGGAACAGCACTGGCGGGACGTGCCGGCGCAGCCGAGCGCCAGCGGCGCCGGGTGTGGACAGGTTCGACAGGCCCGCCAGCCGCGCGTGAGCCCGGCGCCGGCGCGCAAGCAGCCAGAGGTATGCGAGAACTAGAAGGGGCACCGCCGCAAGCAGCCAGAGCATGCGCGGCCACAGCACGGTGATCTCGCCCAGTTGCGCGAGCACACTCATCGGATCAATGCCGGCGGCACGCCGCCGCTCGCCAGCTGGGCCCGCCGCTTGCGCAGGCGGGCGAAGCGCATGAGCGTGTCCACCAGATCGTCCTCGGTCGAGAGCTCGATGCAGTCGGCGCCGGCAGCGGATAACGCGGTGCGCAGGGCGGCCTCGCGCCCGGCGGCGAGGGAAGAAAAACGCCGGCGGAACGCGGCGTCGTGCGTGTCCACGAACAGCTGCTGCCCGGTTTCGGCATCCTCCACGATCACCTGGCCGAGATCGGGCAGCTCCATCTCCAGGGGGTCGTAGAGCCGCACGGCCAGGACCTCGTGACGTTGGCCGAGCAGGGACAAAGCGCGCGCCCAGCCGGGATCGCTGATGAAATCCGACAGGATGAAAATCTCCGACCGGCGCTTGATGGCCTGCAGCGCGCGCCCGAGCAGCTCGTCGAGGCGCGTGGACTTGCCGAGCCTTCGCGCGCCCCCGGTCTTCTGGATCCGGTCGATGAGATGCAGGACGTGCCGGCGCCCGCCCCGCGCCGGCAGGACGAGATCGACCCGGTCGGTGTAGAGCACGGCGCCGACGCGGTTGCCGTGGCGGGTCAGCACGCGCGCGACGAGCGCGACGAAATCCACCGCCATGGCGCGCTTGGTGATCGCGCCGCTGCCAAAGTCCACCGATCCGCTGAGATCGACCAGGAACCACGCGGTCACTTCGCGGTCTTCGTTGAACTGCCGCACCTGCGGCACCTGGAGGCGCGCGGTTGCGTTCCAGTCGATGGCCCGCGCGTCATCGGTGACCTGATACTCCCGCAAGTCCGCGAGGTCGATGCCGAAGCCGCGGAACAGGGTGCGGTAATCCCCCAGTAGCGAGCCGTCGAGCCGGCGCAGCACCGTCCATTCGACCCGGTGCAGCACGCTCTCTGCGTTCGGAGCAGCCGGCGCCGTTTTTCCCGCCGAAGGGACCAGCTTCAAGTCAGCCATGCGCTGCGCTCCGGACGCCGGTCTCGAGCGGTTTCTCGGGCAAGGCCACAGCCTGCATCACCCGCGCGATCAAGCTATCCGCGGTCTGGCCGTCGGAGAGCGCCTCGTACGACAGCACCAGGCGGTGGCGCAGCACGTCGGGAACCAGATCGGCTACGTCCTCGGGCAGAACGTAGTCGCGCCCGCGCAGGAAGGCGAGCGCCCGGGCGCCCTCGATGAGCCAGATGGTCGCGCGCGGACTGGCACCGAAGGTGATATAGCGCGCCAGATCGCCGAGGCCGAAGCGCTCGCAGCGCCGCGTGGCCGACACGAGCTTTACCGCGTACTGGATGAACACCGGGTCGGTATAGACCTTGCGGCATTCGTGCTGCAGGGCGGCCAGTTGATCCGTGGTAGCCACCATGCCGACCTCGGCGGCGGCCCCCGTCACCCGCTCGACGATGACGAACTCCTCCTCTTCGGTCGGATAGTCGACCAGCACCTTCATCATAAAGCGGTCGACCTGGGCCTCCGGCAGGGGATACGTTCCTTCGGTCTCGATCGGATTCTGCGTGGCCATGACCAGGAACGGGGCAGGCACCCGATGGGTTTCGCCGGCGATCGTGACCTGGCGCTCCTGCATGACCTCGAGCAGCGCGCTCTGGACCTTCGCGGGCGCGCGGTTGATCTCGTCGGCGAGCAGCAGGTTCGCGAAAACCGGCCCGAGGGACGTGCTGAAGTCCCCGGTCTTCTGGTTGTAGATGCGGGTGCCGATGAGATCGGCGGGGAGGAGATCGGGCGTGAACTGGATGCGCTTGAACGACCCGCGCATGGTGCGCGCCAGCGTCTTGATCGTAAGGGTCTTCGCCAGCCCCGGCACGCCCTCGACGAGCAAGTGGCCCTGCGCGAGCATCGCGATCAAAACGCGCTCGAGGAAATGGTCCTGCCCGACCACCACGCGCTTGATCTCGTAGAGAATCCGCTCCATCAGGCCGCGGACGTTGCCGCTCGTATCGTCGCTCATGGCGCTCGTGCTCCGGACATTAGAAGGGATGGAGGCCGACGGCCCGCCCGGCCGCGGCGATGGTGACCGCGAAACCGATGCCGATAAAGGTGCCGCTTTCCGTCGGATTCAGGATCGCAGTAACGATGCCGACGACGTCGCCCTGCATCGTCACCAGGGGCCCGCCCGAACTGCCTGGATTGGCCGCCGCGTCGAACTGGATGAGTTGCGTGAGCAGGCGCTCGCCCTCGGGCGAGCGGAATTCCCGGTTCAGCCCGGAGACCACTCCGGACGATACCGACGGGCCCATGCCGAATGGAAAGCCGACGGCAACCACTTCGTCGCCGGGCCTTAACCGGTCGGCCGACCCGAGCGTCGCGGCCGGCAGATCGTCCGGAATCGTCCGCGCCTTGATGACCGCGAGGTCGTTTTCCGGATGAACGCTGACGAGGTCGGCATCGGATTCCGAGCCGTCGTGGAAAGTCACGCTCACGCGCTTGGCGCCGGCGACGACATGCAGGTTGGTGAGGATGACGCCGTTGTCCACGATCACGACGCCCGACCCAACCGAGAATTCCTCCATGCCTTTCGGGTCGGTCTTGCCCTTGGCCTGCGAGTCTGCGGGCGTGTTCTTGCCGGATTCGCGCTCCTGACGCTTCGACTTTGCCTTCGACTTGCCTTTGGACTGCGGCGCATCCCCGAAACCGCGCACGCGCACCAGGGAGGGACGCACGACGTCCGCGGCCTTCGCGGCGCGCGACGGCAGCGTCTTGTCCTCCAGCGTGCGCAGCACCGCGGCATCGATGTCTTCCTGGGTGAGGGCTTGCGGCCGGGGCTGGGACCAGAGGTAGGCCCCCACGATGAGCGCGGCGCAGGCGGCACCGCCGAGAAAGCGGACGAGGCCGGCGTGCCGCGTCCCGAATGCGCGAACGCGCCCGAAGCGGGGGCTTCGCCCCGGAAGGGATCCGAGAGCAGGCTCCGGGACGGGCGCGTCAGTTGCGTGGCGGGTCGCGTTCGACCCGGCACGGGGCATGCGTTTCGAACCGCTGTAGAGCACCTGCGGCTTCACGAATGGGTCCCCCCGGACCGTGCGCTTCGGCATGCGCAAGGTAGCATGGTTGCCGGCCGGGCGGGAATTCCCAATGCGACGCCGGTCGAAACAATTCGCCCCCGACCCCGGTGTATATTGTTGCGCGGGTGTCGTGTCTGCGACGCGGCTAAACGCGCCGGCGTTCGTGAGGAAGCGCGATGCGGTTCTTGTGGTCCGATTTGCTCTGGCTGCTGCTGATCGTTCCGGTCCTGGTTGCGGCCTACGTCTACGCGCTGCGGCGGCGCAAGAGGGTCGCGCTGCGCTACGCGAGTCTCCTGCTCGTGCGCGACGCGATCGGACCCGCGCAGTGGCTGCGGCGCCATTTGCCGGCGTTGTTGCTCCTCCTGGCATTGTTCTGCGCGCTGCTCGGAGTCGCGCGGCCGACTGCCGTCTTCACCCTCCCCTCCGAACATCAGACGATCGTGCTCGCGGTGGACGTTTCCCGCAGCATGCGCGCCACCGACATCAAGCCGAGCCGGCTTGGCGCGGCGCAGAACGCTGTGAAGACCTTCATCGCGAATCTTCCGCCCAACGTCCGGGTCGGTATCGTCACCTTCGCGGGCACGGCGGCGATCGTGCAGACGCCGACGCAGAACCGCGACGATCTGATCGCGGCGGTCGACCGGTTTCAGTTGCAGCGCCGTACCGCGACCGGGAGCGGATTGCTGATGGCCTTGTCGTTGCTGCTGCCGGACGCGGGCATCGATCTCGAGGCGGAGGTGTTCGACAGCGCTTTCTCCCGGCGCTCGAGCAATTTGCTGCTCGAAGCCGGGCGCAAGTCCGGGCGCAAGGACTTCGAGCGGGTGCCGCCAGGGTCGTACACCGCCGGCGCGATTGTGCTATTGAGCGACGGGCGGCGCACCAGCGGCCCGGACCCGCTGATGGCGGCGAGGATGGCCGCCGAACGCGGTGTGCGCGTCCATACCGTCGGCTTCGGCACCAGGGACGGCGGGCCGGTCGAGTTCGACGACATGGTGGTCTACATGAGATTCGATGAAGAGGCGCTGAAAGCAATCGCCGGCATCACCGAGGCCGAGTACTTTCACGCCGGCAGTGCGGACGACCTCCAGAAAGTCTACAGAAACCTGACGACAAAGCTCACGCTGGAGCGCCGGGAAACCGAGCTCACTGCATTCTTCGGCGCGGGAGCCGCGCTGTTCGCGCTGGTGGCAGCGCTGCTGTCACTGCTCTGGTTCCACCGCACGTCCTGAACCGCGCATTGCGCGTAACCTGGCCAGCGGCCACAGCCTCAAAGGGCGAAGCCATAGAGCTTCGCCGCGTTCTCGCACACGATCTTGCGGCGGGTGGCGGCGGGCAGCGCGCCGAGCTCGCGCCGGATGTAATCCTGCGAGTCCGGCCAGATGCCGTCGGGATGCGGGAAGTCCGACCCCCACATGATGTTGTCCGCCCCCACCTCGTCGATCAGCTTGATCCCCACCGGATCCGTCTGGTAGGTCGCCCGGCACTGGCGCTTCCAGTAGCCACTGGGCGGCATCTTGAGCGAGAGGTCCTTGAACTGGTCCTCCCACTCCGCGTCCATCCGCCATAGCACGTACGGAATCCAGCCGATGCCCGCTTCACCCAGCACCAGCCGGATGCGCGGGCAGCGCTCGAGGACGCCGCTGAATATCATCGAGGTGAGGATGCTGGACATGTTGAGCTGGAACGCCGTGATGTTCGTGGCAAACGCCGCCCGTGCCACCGGCAGCTCCACTTCCGGCATGCCCGGGAGGCTCGCCCGCGTCGGGTCGCCCCCGATCAGCATGATCTTGCGGATGTGCTCGGGCGTGTAGCCGGAGACCGTGTGAAAGTGCAGCGGCAGGCCGGTGGCGTTGATGACCTCCCACAGGGGATTCCAGTACGGGTCCCACAGCGGTTTGAGATCCGGCGAGTTAGCGATGTCGAGTCCGCGCAGGACGCCGCGCTTCGCGACGCGCTCGACTTCCGCGATCGCGGCCGCGATCGGGTTGTTGGGGATCGACGCGAGCCCGGCGAAGCGCTCGGGGTGCGTCGAGCAGAACCCGGCGAGCCACTCGTTGTAGATGCGCAGGACCTCGACTGCGGCCTCGGCATCGTCGAGGCGGCTGGTGGCGCCGAGCACGCCGTAGAGGACCTCGGCCTGGACGCCGTCGCGATCCTGGTCCTTCACCCGGAGATCGGGATCGGTCAGACGGCGGATGCCGCGCTTGCCGTCCTCATAGAGCCCGGTCGCCGCCATGCGGTCGGCGCGATGGATCTTGCCCGGGGTGTAATGCCGCCCGCCCGAGCCGACGCCGTTCACCAAGCCGAGGTTGGCACCTTTCTTCGTCGTCCACCGCCGGTCGTTCGGCCCGTCACTGACGTACGGCATGCGGCCGCGCATCGCGGCCGAGGCGTTCTCGGTGAACAGCTCCGGCGGCAGCCAGCAGAGATCCACGTGGCAATCGGCCGAGATCACGTCGTAGCGCATCGCGCCGCCTCCCTACCGCTGTCCGCTGATGCCCGCCTGCTGGATTACGCGGCGCCACTGCGCACTCTCGGCGCTGATGTGCGCGGTGAACTCCGCGGGCCGGGTGCCCACGCCCTCCGAGCCGTCGGCAATGAGGCGCTTCGTCAGTTCCGGCGTCCGCACCGCTTTGACTGTTTCCGCCGAGACCCGCTCGATGATGGCTTTCGACGTGCCCTTCGGCGCGATGAGGCCGTACCAGTTGACCACGACGACACCCGGGACTCCGGCCTCGGCGAGCGTCGGCGTGTCGGGCAAGGCCGGCGCGCGCTTGCCCGGCGTCACCGCCAGCGCGCGCAGGCGCCCGTTCCTGACGTGGGGCTGGGACGAGATGATGGTCGCAAACGAGAGTTCGATGCGCCCGCCGACGAGATCCGCATAGGCGGCGCCCATGCCCTTGTACGGGATGTGGCTCATCCTCGTGCCGGTGGCGATCTGGAACAGCTCCGTCGTCATGTGTATCGGGCTGCCGATGCCCGATGAGCTGTAGTTCAGCTTGCCCGGGTTCGCTCGCGCGTGCTTCACGAGCTCGAGCACTGACTTCGCGGGCAGCGACGGATGCACGACCAGCGCGTAGCCCTGCGCGGTAACCTGTGACAACGGCGCGAAATCCCGCACGATGTCGAAGCGCGACTTGTAGAGCAGCGGGTAAATCACGGTGGTGGCGCTCAACATCATGAGGGTATGGCCGTCCGGCGCCGCGTCGGACAGGATCTCGAGGGCGACGTGGCTGCCCGCGCCGGGCCGGTTGTCGACGACGATGCTCTGCCCGAGTGAATCGCCAAGGTGTTGCCCGAGGGCGCGAGTGACGGTATCCATGCCGCCGCCCGGCGCCAGCGGCACGAGGATCCGCAGCGGCCGGTTCGGGTA
>DASWIC010000258.1:0-5648 GCA_036397875.1 Burkholderiales bacterium | reverse complement strand
GTCACGACCTGGACCTTGTGCTCGATCCCCGACGCCGTCCAGGCCTTGCAAGAGATGAAGCGGGTTCTGAAACCGGGTGGTGTGCTGCTGTTCGTCGAGCACGGACTCGCTCCCGAACCCGGGGTCCAGGCGTGGCAGCATCGCCTCAATCCCCTCTGGAACCGCATCGGCGGGGGCTGCAACCTCGACCGCAAGATCGACGCACTAATCGCCGGGTCAGGGTTCCGGCTCGCCGAGCTTCACACGGAGTACATCAACGGCCTGAAACCGCTGAGCTTCACCTACAGCGGTCGCGCGGTGCCGGCATGACTCACCATGGCGACTAGCTCTGCCGACACGCGCAACAAGATCGGCGTCGGCCTGCTGGCAACGACTTTCGCGTTTCTCGTCGGCGCAATCATTTACGCGCTGCTTCAGGAAGGAAAATCGCCTGCCGATCCCGGTGACCCCGAAAAGGTCGCGCGTGGCCGGTCCGTATACGTCCAGCATTGCGCAGCGTGCCACGGCGCTCGTCTAGAGGGCCAGCCCAACTGGCAGGAAAAGCTGCCGAGCGGCCGCATGCCTGCGCCGCCGCATGATGCGTCGGGGCATACCTGGCACCATCCGGACACGGTTCTGTTCGGTATAACTAAGCTCGGGCTCGTTCCCGGCAAGTACGCGCCGCCGAAATACGAGAGCGACATGCCCGCCTTCGGCGCCCAGCTTTCGGACCAGGACATCTGGGCCGTGCTCGCCTACATCAAGAGCGCCTGGCCCGACAAGATACGCGCTGCGCAGGTGGAAATCACCCGTGACGCAGCACGGCGTTGAGACCCTTGACCCTGGAGTAAGGTCCAGGGTTTATGCTTTAGCAGCTGAAGGACAAGCCATGGAAGGACTGACCATCGGCAGGGTCGCGCGCAGCGCCGGGCTGGCGATCGACACTGTCCGCTACTACGAGCGCGAGGGGCTGCTGCAGAAACCCGGGCGGACGCCAAGCGGCTACCGCCAGTACCCGCCGGATGCGGTGAAGCGGCTGCAATTCATACGCCAGGCCAAGGAGCTCGGGTTCAACCTGTCGGAGATCCGGGAGCTCCTCACGCTGAAGGTGGCGCCCGGCAAGTCGTGCGCCGACGTCAAGGCGCGCGCGGAAGCGAAGATCGCCGATGTCGAGCAGCGCATCGCGCAGCTAAGCCGGATGAAGCGCGCGCTGGCGAAGCTCGCCAACGCCTGCTCCGGCCGCGGGCCGACGAGCGAGTGCCCGATTCTCGAGGCGCTCGAAGGACGAGGTCTCAGGCCATGAAGACGCTCGTCATCGCGATCGAGGGCATGCACTGCGACAGCTGCGCGGAAACGATGCAGGGATTGCTCACGGTCGAAGCCGGCGTCAAGGCGGCGAGCGTTTCTTTCAAGGATGGTCGCGCCCGCGTGCTCTACGACCCGGCGGCGGTCGACGAGGTGAGGATCGCGGCCGCCATAGAGAGGGGCGGTTACAAGGCCAAGCTCCCCGCATGACCGAGTCCCTGACTGCGTCCATCCTGCTGCCCATCGGACTCGGCCTGTTCGGGTTCATCGAGCCGTGCTCCATTGGCTCGACGCTGGTCTTCATCAAGGTGATGGAAGGCAGATCCGCGGGGGTCAAGCTGTGGCAGGTCGGCGTGTTCACCGCGACGCGCGCTCTGTTCATCGGCGCGCTCGGCGCGGTCGCAGTGCTCGTGGGTTCGGCCTTCATCGGCTTTCAGAAAGCAATGTGGACCGGCCTCGGCTCGCTTTACGTCGCGCTGGGACTATTGTTCGTCGCCGGCCGCGCCGGTTACCTCATGACCTCGCTTGGCCCGAGCCTCGCGCGCATCGGCGACGTGCGCGGCTCCGCGGCGCTCGGGCTCCTGTTCGGGCTTAACATTCCCGCGTGCTCGGCGCCGCTGCTCTTCGCGCTGCTCGCCGCCGCCGCCGCAGGCGGCGTGTCTGGCGCGACGCTGGCGAACGGCTTCCTCTCGCTCGCTCTCTTCGGATTCGCCCTGTCGCTGCCGTTGGCGGTTGCCGTGCTGTTCCAGCCAGCCCGGCGGGCGCTCGACTGGCTCGCGGGGCTGAGCCGCCGCGCACCCTTCTGGACCGGCATTGTCCTGATCGCGCTCGGGTTGTGGTCGATCTGGTTCGGGCTGTTCGTGACCCCGCGTCCGTCGGTGTGATTGGTAGCGCCAATGCCATTTTTATGGCATCATGCATGCCATGAAAGTAGCTCTCGACACTGCCGGGCGCATCGTCGTTCCCAAATCCTTGCGGCAGGCGCTGGGCTTGAAACCGGGCCAGGCGCTCGAGATCCGGGCCGGTGACGGACGCCTTGAAATCGAAATCGCCCCGACTCCCATGCGGCTGAAGAAGCGGGGCAAAGGTGTGGTCGCGGTACCGGAGGCCGAGCTGCCCGCGCTCACGGCTGAGCAGGTCCGCGACACGCTGGAGCGCGTGCGGCGGTGAAGGCGGCGGACACCAGCCTGGTGGTCGCCGCCTTCGCTTCCTGGCATGAGAAGCACAACGCCGCGCGCCGGGTGTTGGACGAAGGCCTGCGGCTCGCCGAGCATTGCGCGCTCGAAACCTATTCCGTGCTCACCCGCCTGCCTGCCCCTCACCGCGCCCGGGGCGAAATCGTGCGCGATTTCCTGGCGGCCCGCTTTCCCCGGCCGCTCCTGCGCTTGAGTGCCCCCGCCTACCGGAATTTCCTGCTTGGCCTGCCCGAGCGGGAAGTCGCCGGCGGCGCTGCATACGACGCGCTGGTAGCGGCCACCGCCGCCGAGCACGATGTCGAGCTCGTCACCTGCGACCGGCGTGCCGCGGCCGTTTACGAGCGCTACGGCGTCCGTATCGACTACCTGTGACGGAACGCCCTCGCCTCTTGCTGCCGGTTTGAATACGGCCGCGCTTTGCGTGCACAAAATGGCCCGCCGCCGTGCGGGTATCCTCGTTCGACGGGGCATTCCGGGCGTTGCCCGGGCGCGTCACCACCCGGGCTCTTGACTCTGGAGTTACCTCCAGGGTCTAAGCTGATGCGGGGGTGATACGGCAGGAGTACGGCGATGACCACGACCAGCCGTTCCGAACCGCTGCTCAAGCTATGGACCGAGGAGCCGGCCGCCCGGCCGGACCGCGCCCGTATCCGCGCGCGCATCGGGGGACTGCACTGCTCGCTCTGCACCAGCACCATCGAGAAAGCGCTCGGCAGGCTCCCCGGCGTGGACAAGGTCGCGGTGAGCCTTACCCACGAGCAGGCGCTGGTGGAGTTCGACCCCCGCGTCGCCCGCGCGGAGGAGCTGCTGCAAACCTTACGCGATATCGGATATACCGTCCACGATCCGCGCAAGCTGAGGGCCTTCGACGAAGAGGAGCGCGACCTGGTGCGCGAAGGCCGGCGCTTCCTCGCGGCCACCGCGATGAGCCTCGCCGCGATCGCGTTCATCGTCAATCCGGCGGCTTCGTGGTCGGTGGCGGTTGACGTCATCGCGACGGCGGGCCTGGCGGCATTTGCCGCGCTCGTCCTTTGGTCGCGCGGCGCGCTGCCGGCGCTCGCCGCGGCGCTTGCCCTTGGTGCCGGGGCGGCCGGGTTGTTCGTCCTGCGCGCGGAGGGTGCGCTCGCTCCGGCCGCCGCGCCGTGGATCGTCGCCGCCCTGGCGGGCGGCACGGTGTTCGGCGTGGCACGGCACATTTTCGTGATGGCGCTGCAGTCGCTGCGGCGTGGCATCCTCAACCAGCACGTCCTGCTGGAGGCCGCAGCGCTCGCGGGGATTGCCGGCGGCGCGCTGGGGCTCGTGCTGGACCGCGAGGGCTACCCCACTGCGCCATTCTTCGCGGTCGCGGTGCTCGTTTCCACCTACCACATTTTCTCCGAGTGGCTGTCGCTCATCGTGAAAACGCGCAGTTCCCAGGCAGTGAAGCGCCTGCTCGACCTGCGGCCGGAACTGGCGCGCGTCGTGCGCGACAGCCATGAATTGGAAGTGTCGGTCGAGCAGGTCAAGATTAACGATCGGGTGCGTATCCGGCCCGGCGAGCGCATCCCGGTGGACGGCACGGTGGTGGAAGGTCGCTCATCGGTTGATCTGTCGCTCGTCACGGGAGAGCCGATCCCCGTCGAGCGCGGCCGGGGCGATGCGGTGGTCGGCGGCTCGATCAACGGCACCGGCATGCTGCTCGTGCAGGTAACCGCAGTCGGGGAAGAGTCCTTCCTGCACCGCATTGCGCGCGAAGTCGAGGACGCGCGGGCCCTCAAGCCCGGAATATTGCACCTGGTTGACCGGGTGCTTCGCGTCTACGCACCACTCGTGCTCACCGTCGCACTGCTGGCCGTGCTCGGCTGGTCGCTGGGCTCGTATTTCATCACCGGTCACGCCGATCTGGAGCGCGCGGTGTTCGCGGCGTTGAGCGTGCTGGTGATGGGCTACCCGTGCGCGGTGGGCATCTCTGCACCGCTGTCGATCGTCCGCGGCGCGGGAGAGGCGGCGGTGCGCGGGATCCTGATGCGCACCGGCGAAGCGTTTCAGGGCTATCGCCTGGTGTCGAAGATCGTGCTCGACAAGACGGGGACGCTCACGGAGGGCCGCCCCGCTTTGCGGGAGATCGTATCGGCCGGCATCAGCGAGGACGAACTGTTGGCGTTCGCCGCTGCGGCTGAGTCCGCTTCCGAGCATCCGCTTGCGCGGGCGGTCGTCGAAGCTGCCTTGGAGCGCGGCGTGACGCCGCCCTCGGTGGACGGCTTCGAAGCGATGCCGGGTCTGGGTGTCGTCGCCCACATCGGGAAAAAGGAGACACTGGTCGGCAGTCCCCGTTTTCTCGCGGAGCGCGGAGTTGATCTCTCCGCGCTCGCTCCGCGCATCGCGACGCTGGAAAAAGATGCCTACACCGTGGTCACCGTCGCGCGCGGTGGCCGCTGTCTCGGCCTCCTCGCATTGGGCGATCGCCTGCGCGCCGATGCGAGCCAGGCGATCGCGACGCTACGCGCGGCAGGGGTGGAGCCGATACTCGTCACCGGCGATAACGAATGCGCCGCGCGGGCGATCGCGGCGCAGCTCGGCATCGAAACGGTGCACGCCGGCGTGCTTCCGGGCGGGAAAGCGGAAATCATACGGCGGCTCCAGGCGCATGGTCGGGTCGCGATGGTCGGCGACGGCATCAACGACGCGCCGGCTTTGATGCAGGCCGATGTCGGCATCGCAATGGGCGGTGGCACCGACATCGCGATTGATGCGGCGGACATCATCATCCTGACTTCCCGGCTGGCGGCGCTCGCCGAGGCGCGCGAAATCAGCCGCGGGAGCTACCGGAAAATGATGCAAAACGTGACGCTGGCCTTCTTGTTCAACGGCATCGGCGTGCCGCTCGCAGCGACCGGCCTCATCTATCCGGTATGGGCGATGGCGGCGATGGCGGCGAGCGTGACGACGATTTTCTTCAACTCGCTCTGGGGCCAGCCCCGGCTGTTTTTCGACGCGATCCTGAGCGTCGGGCGTCCGGTTGCTGGCCTTGCGCCAGAGCATCGATGACCGGGCAGCCCTGATATGGCGTTCGAAAATGTGAAGCTGATAGGGAAGAGGCCGGTGTATTTTTTCATCTGGCTCCTCGCCGCTCTGGTGGTGGGCTGGCTTTACATCGGCCTCTTGACCGACCCAGAAGCCTATGACGCG
>DASWIC010000257.1:0-2254 GCA_036397875.1 Burkholderiales bacterium | reverse complement strand
GGCAAGGCGCCACGCGGCATGTTCCGCAACGTCCGCCCCGACGACATGCTGGCGCATGCGTTGAAGAGCGCGCTCGCCCGGTGCCCCGGGCTCGACCCCGCGGCCATCGAGGACGTGATCGTCGGCTGCGCGATGCCGGAGGCGGAGCAGGGCATGAACGTCGCGCGCATCGGGCTGCTGCTCGCGGGATTTCCCGATTCGGTGTCGGGCATGACGATCAACCGCTTCTGCTCCTCGGGAGTGCAGGCGGTCGCGCTCGCCGCCGACCGCATCCGCCTGGGGGACGCGGACGTGATGATCGCCGCGGGCACCGAAAGCATGAGCATGGTGCCCATGGGCGGCAACAAGCCCTCCTTCAGCCCGGCGATCTTCGAGAAGAACGAGAACATCGCGATTGGCTACGGCATGGGCATCACCGCCGAGAAGGTGGCTGACCGGTGGAAAGTCAGCCGCGAGGAGCAGGACCTCTTTGCGGCGGAGAGCCACCGCCGGGCGGTACGCGCGGCCGACAGCGGGGAGTTCAAGGACGAGGTGACGCCGGTCACGATAAGCGACCACATTCCCGACCTCGCGACGCGCGAAGTCCGGGTGAACGCCCGCGAGGTCGTGCATGACGAGGGGCCGCGGCGCGACACGTCACCGGAGGCGCTCGCGAAGCTCAAGCCCGCGTTCGCCGCAAAAGGCAGCATCACCGCGGGCAACAGCTCGCAGACTTCCGACGGCGCAGGGGCGGTCGTGCTCATGAGCGAGGCCGCGCTCACGCGCTACGGGCTGCGTCCGCTCGGGCGCTACCTGGGATTCTCGGTGGCGGGGGTGCCGCCCGATATCATGGGCATCGGCCCGGTCAAGGCGATCCCGAAGGCGCTGAAGCAGGTCGGCCTGAAGCTCGAGGACATGGACTGGATCGAGCTGAACGAGGCGTTCGCCGCGCAATCCCTGGCGGTCATCAAGGACCTCGGGCTCGATCACGCGAAGGTGAACCCGCTCGGCGGCGCGATCGCGCTCGGCCACCCCCTCGGCGCGACCGGCGCGATCCGCGTCGCGACCCTGATGCACGGGCTGCGCCGGCACCGCAGAAAGTACGGCATGGTCACCATGTGCATCGGCACCGGGATGGGGGCGGCGGGCATTTTCGAGGCCCTTTAGGCTGCGCTGATGAAGGTAGCGCACGTCATTCCCGCGGAGGCGGGAATCTAGAAACATCAGAGAGCTACTGGGTCCCCGCCTCCGCGAGGACGACCTAGTCAGAGGTTTCCACGGATATGAGATCCTTCCTGAGCGCGATGATGCTGGGACTGTGGTTGGCGGGAGGCTCCGTATTAGCGGCGGAGATCGAGGGCGTCAAGCTCGCCGACCGGGTGCAGCTGGGCAAGTCTGATCTGACGCTGAACGGTGCGGGCGTGCGGACGCGCTTCATCTTCAAGGTCTATGTCGGCGCCCTTTACCTCCAGAGCAAAGCAGGCACCACGGAGAACGTGCTGCGCGATGCGGGCGCCAAGCGGATCGCGATGCACATGCTGCGCGATCTCGACGCGGAGCAGCTGTTCACGGCCCTCAACGACGGCCTGACCAAGAACCATACGCCTGGCGAGCTGGCGCGGCTCGAGCCGCAGGTAAAGCAGCTCGAAGGGATCTTCAACGAGGTGAAGGCCGCAAAAAAGGACGATGTGATCCTGCTCGATTACCTGCCGGGCGCCGGCACGCGCGTGACCGTGCGCGGAGAGGACAAGGGCACCATCGCAGGCGAGGATTTCAATCGCGCGCTGCTTCGGATCTGGCTGGGAGACCAGCCGGCGGACGCGGGCTTGAAGAAGGCAATGCTCGGCGGTTGACGTCACTTCTGATATTGCGAGATCGGGGGTACTACGAGGCCAGTTTCGCCGTGACCAGAGCTGGGTTACGGGCTCTCGTAAACTGATCCTACATATTTGGGTAGTTCGGCCCGCCGCCGCCCTCGGGCGCGACCCACACGATGTTCTGGGTCGGGTCCTTGATGTCGCAGGTCTTGCAGTGCACGCAGTTCTGCGCGTTGATTTGCAGCCGCGGCCCGCCTTCGCCCTCCTGCACGATCTCGTAGACGGCTGCCGGGCAGTAGCGCTGCTCCGGGGCGTCGTAGAGCGCGAGGTTGGTCTCGATCGGCACCGCCGGGTCCTTCAGCGTCAGGTGGCTCGGCTGGTCCTCTTCGTGGTTGGTGTTGGAGAGGAACACCGAGGACAGCCGGTCAAAGCTGACGACGCCGTCAGGCTTCGGATAG
>DASWIC010000256.1:0-6473 GCA_036397875.1 Burkholderiales bacterium | reverse complement strand
GGCCTGGGCCGAGGCCGGCGGCACGAGCGCGAGCGCCGACGCGGCGCCGATCAGGAAACGGGCGAGTGGATGCATGATCTCCTCCAGGGATTGCGGCCGGGGTTTTCCGAGATTGCGCCTTTTTCCGGTCCGCGGCAACGTTGACCTTTCGCGCGCGGCATCCTAGCCTACGCTCGATGCTGAAATCCCACGGCAGATACGACTACTCGGCGATCAGCCGCAGGCCGGATTACAGCTGGCCGGGCGGCAAGCGGCTCGCGGTCCACTTCTGCCTCAACGTCGAGCATTTCGCTTTCGGCGAGGGTCTCGGCAACGACTATTCCGTGCCGCAGCCGCAGCCGAACGTCCGCAGCTTCGCGTGGCGCGACTACGGCAACCGCGTCGGCGCGTGGCGGCTCCTGGAGTTCGCCGACGCGCAGGAGCTGCCCTACGCCGTGCTCATCAATACCGAGCTCTATGACTACTGCCCGGAGCTGGTGAAAGCCTACAGCGAGCGCGGGCACGAGATCGTCGGGCACGGCCGCACGAATTCCGAGCGGCAATCCGAGATGACGCCGGAGGAGGAGCGGCGCTGCATCTTCGAGGCGACCGCCGCGATCGAGAAGCACGAGGGCCGCAAGCCCATGGGCTGGCTCGCGCCATACATCGCCCAGACCCACCGGTCGCTCGATCTCCTGAAGGAGGCCGGCTACCGCTACATGATGGACTGGTCGATCGACGATCAGCCGGTCTGGATGCGCACGCAGCACGGGCCGATCCTCGCCGTGCCCTACGCGCACGATCTCAACGACTCGGTGGAATGCGTGACGCGGCGCACGCCGTCGCAGATCTTCTGCGAGAACCTGGTCGACCAGTTCGACGAGATGCTGGAGGAATCGCAGCGCCGGCCGCTCGTCATGTCGATCGTGCTGCACAGCTTCGTCCTCGGCCAGCCGCACCGGCTGCGCCGGTTCCGCGGCGTCATCGAGCACATCCTGAAGCACCGCGACCACATCTGGCTGACGCGGCCGGGGGAGATCTGCCGATACATCGAAACCCTGCCGCCGGGCACCGTGCCCGGCAGTGAAAAGCGATAAGTAACGGAATTATGCGCATCGCGATCATGGGCGCCGGCGCGGTCGGCGGCTATTACGGCGGTCGTCTCGCCCAGGCCGGGCACGAAGTCGCCCTGATCACACGCGGGGATCATCTGCGCGCGATACAGGCAAACGGATTGGCGCTCAAAGGCCCGGCTGGCGATGCCGTCATTCCCGGCGTGCAGGCAACCGACGATGCCGCGCAAGTCGCGCCGGTGGACGTCGTTCTGTTCTGCGTGAAGCTGTACGACACGGAGGATGCGGCGCG
Organism: Burkholderiales bacterium; assembly: GCA_036397875.1. Taxonomy (GTDB): domain Bacteria; phylum Pseudomonadota; class Gammaproteobacteria; order Burkholderiales; family SG8-41; genus SG8-41. The sequence continues at coordinate 5,129 of DASWIC010000256.1, read as the reverse complement.
CGCGATCGCGCCCCTGCTGGCGAAAGGCGGGGTGTGCATCACCTTGCAGAACGGCGTTGACGGATATGAGCGCATCGGCGCGATCGTGGGAATCGACCGCGTGCTGGGAGGTATAGCCTTCGTCTCCTCGCTGATCGAGGCGCCCGGCGTCATCCGCTACAAATCGAAGGCGCCCGCGATCAAGTTCGGCGAGAGCGACGGGCGGATTTCGGAACGCGCCGCCCGCTTTCGCGATGCCTGCGTGGCCGCGGGGATCGGCGCGGAGGTGGTGGCGGACATCCGCGCCGCGCTGTGGCACAAGTTCGTGGGGCTCGCGGTGAACGCGTCGCTGACGAGTCTCGTGCGCCAGCCGGCCGGGGTCTGTTACCACGATCCCGACCTCCTCGCGCTCGCGCGCGCGGGGTTCGGCGAAGGCGCGGCGATCGCCAAGGCGATGGGCGTCAAGTTGCCCGACGACATCGTGGAGTGGCAGGTCAGGAACCATCAGGGCTTTCCCGCCGACATGTTCGCGTCCATGTATCACGATGTCGCGCGCGGCCGGCGGCTCGAGCTGGAGAGCTTCTCCGGGCTGATCGTGAGGAAGGGACGCGAGCTCGGCGTGCCGACGCCGTTCCACGCGGTGGCATACGCCTGCCTCAAGCCCTATATTAATGGCCGGCCCGCCCAGGGATGATTCCGGAGGCAACCCATGACCGACCCCCAGATGGTTGACCCGCACGATGTCGTGATGACCGGGGAAAACTCGTTCATCCGGCTCTCGGATGATGGCGGCAAGACTATTACCGATCGCGTCAGCCACTGGCGGGTGCTGTGGTCGCCCGCCGGGCAGGGGCACGCGCTTTTCATCGAAAGCTCGCTCCTGGGCAAGGGGCCGCGGGTCTACGCCGACAACGCGGGCGTCGCCCGTTTCCTCCAGCGCACGATCGAAACCCTGCTCTACAAGGAATTCGCGGCCGAGTCGCTGCCCGTCGTGGACGCCCGGTTCGAGCGCACCGGCAACTCGCTCGGCACAGTCGAGGAACGCGTCGTCTCCCGCGGTGACGAGATCGTCCTCGCCTGGTGGGACCTGATGGCGCCGTTCGTGCTGACGATGCCGCCGGGGGCGATGAACCGCCCGCTCGGCGTCTACAGCACCTTCCTGCCCGCCCGCAGCGCGCAGCTCTCGGTCAACGGAAGAGCCGCCACCGCGAAGGTTTTTCTGCAGGACCGTTTCGGCAAGCCGGCATCGAGCTGCTGCCTGGCGTGGTCGGAGTCCTGGACCACGCCGAAGTTGCCTCGCCGGCCAGCCCCGGCGTAAGCTTTCCGCAACCGCGAGCTCCGCGCGAGCTCTGCGCGTCATAGGAGGGCCGACGATGAAGAGCGCTCGCTTTGTGGTTGCCCTGGCATTGCTCGCGGTCTCGATTGCGCCCACGCCGGCGCGGGCCGCGGGACCCGAGTTTCCGACCCGGCCGCTGCGCTACATCGTGCCCTTCCCGCCGGGCGGCTCGACCGACATCATGGCCCGCATCGTGGCCGCCGGGTTGACCGAGGGGCTCGGTCAATCCGTCGTCATCGACAACCGCGGCGGGGCGGGCGGCACCGTCGGCGCCGAGATCGCGGCCAACGCGACACCGGACGGCTACACGCTCTTCGCCTGCAACATCGCATCGCTCGCGGTGAGCCCGGCGCTCTACCGCAAGCTCGGCTACGATCCTGTAAAGGGTTTTGCGCCGGTCGGCTTCATCGGCAGCACGCCCAACGCCATCGTCGTCCATCCCTCGGTCCCGGCGGCGACGATCGCTGAATTCATCGCGCTTGCGAAATCCCGGCGCGGCAAGCTCAACTACGGCTCGCCCGGCATCGGGACCTCGCCGCAGCTCACGATGGAGCTGTTCAAGATGACGGCCGGCATCGACATCCTCCACGTTGCGTACAAGGGCGCCGGGCCGGCGCTGGCGGCCCTGATGGGGGGCCAGGTCGACGCGATGGTTTCCACCGTGCCGACGTTCCTCGCGGCGACCCGCGCCGGCAAGATCCGGATGCTAGGTATCACGTCGCTCACGCGCATCCCCGATCTGCCGGATGTGCCGACCATCGCCGAGTCCGGCATGCCGGGCTTCGAGGTCATCTCCTGGCAGGGCCTGTGCACCCCCGCGGGGGTGCCGAAAGCAGCCCTCACCCGGCTTCGCGCCGCGCTCGCCGCGGTGCTCGCGCTTCCGGACACGCGCAAGCGCCTTGCGGAACAGGGTGTCCAGCCCGGCAAGCTGACCGCCAGGGAGTTTGCGACGTTCATCCGCGACCAACGGAACAAGTTTGCCAAGGTGGTGAAGGACGTCGGCATCGTGCCGCAATGAGCCCTTCCCCTCCGGAAGGGGAGGAGATTCTCACGATCGGCCGGGGCGATTCTCTGAAATGAGAGTCTCGGTCGTGGTTCCCGCGTTCAACGAAGAGCGATTGCTGGCCGGGTCGCTGCGCAGCATCCGCGCGGCCATGGAAGCATTCGACCGGCGCGGCTGGACCTCCGAGCTCATCGTGTGCGACAACCATTCCACCGACCGCACGGCGGCGATCGCCGGCGAGGCGGGAGCGCGCGTCGTCTTCGAGCCGGTGAACCAGATCAGCCGCGCGCGCAATGCCGGCGCCGCCGTCGCCGGCGGGGACTGGTTCTTCTTCGTGGACGCCGATTCCACTCCCACCGCGGCGCTTTTTTCCGAAGCGGCCGACGCCATCGCCGCCGGGCGCTGCCTCGCCGGGGGCAGCACCGTCGCCTACCCGAACCCGCGTCCCGGCATCGCGCTGGCGGTTGGCATGTGGAATGCGCTGAGCCGGATCACCCGCTGGGCGGCGGGGTCGTTCATCTTCTGCGAGGCGGCGGCCTTCCGCGAGACGGGCGGCTTCAGCGAGGAGCTCTACGCCAGCGAGGAAGTCGACCTCTTCCGGCGCCTGAAGCGCATGGCCCGCCGCAACCGGCGAACGATCGTGATCCTCCACCGCCATCCCCTGCTCACCAGCGATCGCAAGCTGCGGCTCTACGGCTGGGGCAGATTGTTCGGATTCATGCTGAAGACCGTCGTGTCGCGCGGGAAGACGCTGCGCAGCCGGGAGGACTGCTTCGCGTGGTACGACGGCGAGCGGTAGGCGCGGTCCGGGCGGATCGCGGCGGACAATCGCGCCCCCGCGAAAGGATCGCCGTTGCGGCGGAAGCAGGGATGAGGGAGCAATGAGCTCTACCGGGGAAACAGCATCATTCCCGGGCAAATTCCTCGAGTCACTGCAATGTTTCGATCGGACGCGGGATCCGTGCGGCAGGAAGTCATAGTGACCGCCCGCCAATTTCCCTACACTGACTCCGATTGTACTTCATGCCGTTCACCCGGGAGAGTGCTCAACATGACCCCAGCCGAAGAGCAGCAGCTGCTCAACACCCTCAAAGTCATTGCTCTGGATATCAAGATGCTCGTGGTTCTTGTCAGGGAATTGACCACGCAGCAGGACGCCGCGAGTCAAAAAGCCTATTCACAGCTCGTGAACATCGCTCACCGGCGGTAGCGCGCCGTTATCGCTTTCATTCCTGCCCCCCGCGATCAGGAACCCCGGGATGAGGACTGTATTCCGGTCCGGGCGCCGGCTCACCGCGGATTGCGCCTGGGCGGCCTCTGGTGGAATCGCCTCTCCTGCTTCTGGCCCTGGCGCGGCGCGCCGCGTCCGGGATGGCCGCCGGGCGCTGGGGGGTTCCCCCGTTCGCTCTGCCCCGGGGCTCCCTGTCGATTTCCCGAAGCCAGCAGGATCTCGAGCTCGTTGAGCTCGTCCCATTCGGCATCAGTACGCTTGCTCTCCGGAATCGACTGAAGCGCCTGCATGCGGGCGCGAGGGGAAGGCGTTTGCGGATCATCCATGACCGCATTATCTCATCGTTCCATAGATGAAGCTCTTCTGTATGACCCCGGCCGGACCCGCGCAACGTATTGATTTGAAATTGCTAGGGCGCGAAAAAGGCCCCCGTTTTGAAGCCTAAAGCCGCATTTTCGGGCGGGAAAAACCCACTTCAGGCCGTTCTTCTCCCCTACCCTCCCGCACGCGCGCTCGAGAGACCGGTACTTGTAAACTGATCCGATGACGGTGCGCGTACGATGGTTCGGCATCCTGCTCCTGCTGGGGCTGCTTGGCGCAGGGGCCGCTCCCCTGGCGCAGGAGAAGCGGCCCGTCGTCTACGTCGCTCCCATCGAAGGCATCATCGATCTGGGGCTGGCGCCCTTCGTGCAGCGCGTGCTCGACGAGGCGACGGCGGCGGGCGCGGCGGCGGTCGTGCTGGAGATCAACACTTTCGGCGGACGCGTGGATGCCGCGGTGCAGATCCGCGACGCGCTGCTCAACAGCCGCGTGCGGACAGTCGCGTTCGTGAACAAGCGCGCGATCTCCGCGGGCGCCCTGATCAGCCTGGCGGCCGAGAACATCGTCATGGCGGGCGGCAGCACCATCGGCGCCGCGACGCCGGTGCAGGCGGGACAGCCCGGCGCGGGCGCGCAGCCCGTCGAGGAAAAGACGGTTTCCTACGTGCGCAAGGAATTCCGCGCCACCGCCGAGAGCCGCAAGCGCCCGCCGCTGCTGGCGGAGGCGATGGTGGACGCGGACGTGGCGATCCGCGGCGTCATCGAGAAAGGCAAGCTGCTGACGCTGACGACCGAGGAAGCGCTGAAGCACAAGCTCGCCGATTTCCGCGCCGACACGCTGGAGGACGCGCTGCAGCGGCTGGGCCTCGGCGGCGCGGAAATCCGGCGCGCCTCGCCCAACTGGGCGGAGAACGTGGTGCGCTTCCTGACGCACCCGCTGCTGAGCTCGCTGCTAGTGACTATCGGCATGCTCGGCATCATCATCGAGCTGCGCTCCCCCGGCTTCGGCATGGCGGGCGCCATCGGCGTGGGCAGCCTGGCCGCGTTCTTCTGGGGCCACTGGCTGGTGCAGCTGGCCGGGTGGGGCGAGCTGCTGCTCGCGCTGCTCGGCGTCGCGCTGCTGGTCCTCGAGCTGCTGGTCATCCCCGGTTTCGGCCTCGCCGGCATCGCCGGCATCCTGGCCCTGTTCGCCGCGCTCGTCATGAGCGTGATAGGCTCGGGGGCGACGCCGGAATTTTTCATGCTGGCCGGGGGGCGCAT
>DASWIC010000255.1:0-31909 GCA_036397875.1 Burkholderiales bacterium | reverse complement strand
CCGGACACGCCCAGGTAGAGGAGGTCGCCATTGGCGAGGTTGGCGCCGGTCAGCACGGAGGGCATGCGCCCGTGCACGCTGTTGAAGCCGTGCGAATTGCCGAGGAAGTAGGTCGGGGTCTTCGACGAGCAGCCGATCCCGGAGAGCTTGGCGACCCGGTGCGGCTCGATATCGAGCTCCCAGCACGCCTGCACGATCGCCGCCGAGATCGAGTCATGGCCGCAGCCGGCGCACAGCGTCGACACCGTGCCCTCGTAATCGCGCCGGGTGTAGCCGACCTGGTTCCGGGCGAGCGTCGGATGATGCAGCTTGGGCTTGGCGATATAAGTCATCAGGCGCCTCCGGCGCGCGACTGGTGACGGGTGACTCGCGACTCGATTCTCATGCGCCGACCCGCTTGAGCGGGACCACGGTGCGCGCGGCCGCGTGCTGGGAGATCTGCTCGACGATGAAGCGCGCGGTAATCGGCGTGCCGTCGTAGTGCAGCACGGAGAGCAGGCGCGAGGAGTTCACTTTCGCCTCGTTGACGAGCAGCGTCTTCAGCTGCGCGTCGCGGTTCTGCTCGACCACGAACACCCACGGATGCGAGGCGACGAAATCCGCGATCTCGTCCTGGAACGGGAAGCCCCGGATGCGCAGCGCGTTGACGTGGATGCCGCGGATCGCCAGCACGTCGAGCGCCTCCTGCATCGCCGGGCTGGTCGAGCCGTAGTAGATCGCGCCGAAGCGCGCCGGCTTCGCGGCCGGCCGCAGCAGCGGCTTCGGCATCAGCTGCTTCGCGGTCTCGAACTTGCGCGTGAGCCGCTGCATGTTGTCGACGTAGTCGGGGCCGGCCTCGCTGTAGCGCGCGTAGCGGTCCTTGGTGGTGCCGCGCGTGAAGTAGGCGCCGCGCGTCGGGTGCGTGCCCGGATAGGTGCGGTAGGAGATGCCGTCGCCGTCCACGTCGAGGTAGCGGCCGAAATCCTTGCCGGCCTCGAGGTCGTCGTGGGTCATGACCTTGCCGCGGTCGTAGGCGCGCGAGTCGCTCCACTGCAGGGGATCGGTCAACCGCGTGTTCATGCCGATGTCGAGATCGGTCATCAGGAACACCGGCGTCTGCAGGCGCTCGGCGAGGTCGAACGCCTGCGCCGAGAACTCGAAGCACTCGGTCGGATCCTCGGGGAAGAGCATTACGTGCCGGGTGTCCCCGTGGGAGGCGTAAGCGCAGGACAGGAGATCCGACTGCTGGGTCCGCGTCGGCATCCCGGTCGAGGGCCCGCCGCGCTGCACGTCGATCAGCACGACCGGGATTTCGGCGAAGTAGGCGAGCCCGATGAACTCCTGCATGAGCGAGATGCCCGGTCCCGAGGTGCAGGTGAAGGCGCGCGCGCCGTTCCACCCGGCGCCGATGGCGATGCCGACCGACGCGAGCTCGTCCTCGGCCTGGATGATCGCGTAGCGGTTCCTGCCGGTGGCCGGATCCACGCGGTACTTCTGGCAGTGCTTGATGAAGGCCTCGGCGAGCGAGGAGGACGGCGTGATCGGATACCACGCGCACACCGTCGCACCGCCATAGACTGCCCCGAGGGCGGCCGCCGTGTTGCCGTCCACGAAGATCTTGTTGCCGACGTTGCTGGCACGCTTCACGCGCAGCCCGATCGGGCAGGCGAGGTGCTTCTGCGCATACTCGCGGCCGAGCCGCAGCGCCTTGACGTTCGACTGCAGTAGCGCCTCCTTGCCCTTGTACTGCTCAGTGAACAGCTTCTCGATCTCGGTCGGGTCGATATCCATCAGCGCGGAGAGGGCGCCGACGTAGATGATGTTCTTGAACAGCTGGCGCTGGCGGGGATCGCTGTAGGCGGCGTTGCAGATCTCGGTCAACGGCAATCCGATGGCGTTGACGTCGTCGCGGAACTTGGATTTCGGCAGCGGCTTGGAGTTGTCGTAGAAGAGGTAGCCGCCCGGCTCGATCTCCTTCAGGTCCTGCGCCCAGGTCTGCGGGTTCATTGCCACCACCAAGTCGACGCCGCCGCGGCGGCCCTGGTAGCCGGTCTCGTTGACGCGGACCTCGTACCAGGTCGGCAGGCCCTGGATGTTGGACGGGAAGATGTTGCGGGGCGACACCGGCACGCCCATGCGCAGGATCGAGCGGGCGAATAATTCATTGGCGCTGGCCGAGCCCGAGCCGTTGACGTTGGCGAACATGACGACGAAGTCGTTGACCGATTCGATGCGTTTCATACCCCGGTGCCCCGACTCGTTTTCGTCACCCCCGCGGAGGCGGGGGTCCAGGGACATTGTCTGTTTCGGGACTGTGTTCCCGCCTGCGCGGGAACGACGGCAAGGGAAATCATGCGGCCTTCCTCTTCGGCGTGCGGCACGCGGGACCGGCGTGCGTCATGTCGAGCAGGAATTTCTGCATGTCCCACGCGCCGGTCGGGCAGCGCTCGGCGCACAGCCCGCAGTGCAGGCAAACGTCTTCGTCCTTTGCCATGATGCGGCCGGTCTTGAGGGTGTCCGAAACATAGAGGTCCTGGCTGAGCGTCGTCGCCGGCGCGTTCAGCCGCGCGCGCAGCTCCTGCTCCTCGCCGTTTTGCGTGAAGGTGATGCAGTCCATCGGGCAGATGTCCACGCAGGCATCGCACTCGATGCAGAGCTTGCTGGTGAACACCGTCTGCACGTCGCAGTTCAGGCAGCGCTGCGCTTCGGCAAAGCCGGTCTTGGTGTCGAAACCCATCTCGACTTCGACTTTGATGTCCCTCAGCGTCACCTTCTTATCCCGCCACGGCACCTTGTAGCGGGCGGCGAGCGAGATATCGTTGTCGTAGCTCCACTCGTGGATGCCCATTTTTTGCGACGCGAGGTTCACCAGCGGCGACGGCCGTACTGTGGTGTCCTCGCCGCTGCACATCTTGTCGATCGAGATCGCGGCGTCGTGGCCGTGCGCCACGGCCCAGATGATGTTCTTCGGCCCGAACGCCGAGTCGCCCCCGAACAGCACGTAGGGCAGGCTCGACTGCAGGGTGATCTTGTCGACGGTCGGCATGCCCGATGCGTCGAACTGGATCCCGATGTCGCGCTCGATCCAGGGGAAGGCGTTTTCCTGACCGACGGCGACCAGCACGTCGTCGCATTCGAAATGCTGGTCCGGCTCGCCGGTCGGCACCAGGCCGCGCCGGCCCTTCGCATCATAGACGGCCTTCACTTTCTCGAAGGTAACGCCGCTGAGCTTGCCGTTGTCATGGGTGAAGGCCCTGGGGACGAGGAAGTTGAGGATCGGGATGCCCTCGTGCTGGGCGTCCTCCTTCTCCCAGGAGGAGGCCTTCATCTCCTCGAAACCCGAGCGCACGATGACCTTCACGTCCTCGCCGCCGAGGCGCCGCGAGGTTCGGCAGCAGTCCATCGCGGTATTGCCGCCGCCGAGCACGATCACCCGCTTGCCGATGCGGTCGACGTGGCCGAACGAGACCGACGACAGCCAGTCGATTCCGATGTGGATATTGGCCGCGGCCTCCTTGCGGCCGGGGATATCGAGATCGCGTCCGCGCGGCGCGCCGCTGCCGACGAAGATCGCGTCGTAGCCCTGCGCCATGAGTTGCTTCAGGCTGTCGATCCTGACGCCCGGCCTGAATTCGACGCCGAGGTCGAGGATATAGCTCACTTCCTCGTCGATCACTTCCATCGGAAGCCGGAAGCGCGGAATCTGCGACCAGATCATGCCCCCCGCGCGCGGGTCCTGGTCGAACACGGTGACGGAGTAGCCGAGGGGAACGAGATCGCGGGCGACCGTGAGGGAGGCGGGACCGGAGCCGATGCAGGCGATGCGCTTGCCGTTTTTCTGTTTGGCGGGCTTGGGCAGGCGGTCGCGGATGTCTTCCTTGTGGTCCGCCGCGACGCGCTTCAGGCGGCAGATCGCAACCGGCTCGGGCTTCTCGGCGTTGCGCTCCTCGACGCGCCCGCGGCGGCACGCCGGTTCGCAGGGGCGGTCGCAGGTGCGGCCGAGGATGCCGGGGAAGACGTTCGAGTACCAGTTGACCATGTAGGCGTCGCCGTAGCGGCCCGCGGCGATCAACCGGATGTATTCGGGGACGGGGGTGTGGGCCGGGCAGGCCCACTGGCAATCCACTACCTTGTGAAAGGTGTCAGGCGCACCGATGTCGGTGGGTTTCATGCAGAACCTGTTTTTCCTGCTCGTTCCTGCCTTAACGATGCTGCGCACCCGCGCGATGACAACACCGGCCACCGCAGGGTGCGCAAATATTACGCCTAAGTGACCGAATTGAAAAGGCTTTCTTACAAGTAGCTTACGCTATGCCGGGGTCGGCTTCAGGGCTTTGCGCATTGCACAACCCACTCAAAAATAGGCAGTCGCCGCCATCGCATAGTTCCCGGCAGGATCGGCCGTCCAGAGTGCTGCCTGCGAGGCCCCGGGAGCGGCATTGCCGTTGACGGTGAAGCGCTCAAAGTGAAAGAGCGGGCGGTGCGCGCGGTATTCGAGGCGTTTGACCGGTCTCGACTCGTGCCGCCGGGCGAGATCCAGCAGGAGGATGACCTGCAGCGGGCCGTGGACGACGAGCCCCGGGTAGCCTTCCACGTCCCGGCAGTATTCGAGATCGTAATGGATACGCTGCCCGATGAAGGTGAGAGCGGAGTAGCGGAACAGCATCACGGGGTCGGCGACGACCTCGCGCCGCCAGAGCGCGTCGCGGGGCGCCGACTGACTGGGTGGCAGCGGGTCCCCGGGCTTTGCGGCCTCGCGATAGACGATATCATGGTCCTCGACCACGGCAGGCTCCCCGCCGGCAGATACCGTATGGCGCACGGTGACGAAGACGAGCCTGCCGCTACGGCCCTGCTTGGGCTCGATCGAAACGATCGCGGAATCGCGGCGAATCGCGTCGCCGACACGCAAGGGGCGCCTGAACTCGAGTCTGCCGCCCGCCCACATGCGCCGCGGCAGCGCCACCGGCGGCAGGAATCCGCCGCGCTTCGGGTGACCATCGGGCCCGAGCTCCGAGGCGGGCGCGGCTTCGAGGAAAAAGAGCCAGTGCCAGCCCGGCGGGAGCGCGTCCCCGGGCTTCGGCTCCGGATCGCGGCGGTCGAGCGTCGCCGCGAGCGCGACGGCGGGCCACGCCGCGACGACGTCGGCGCGGGACTCTGTCCGGCCGATCCACGCGTGAAGCGGCTTCGTCGCGATATCACTCATGCGGATCTCCTGGTCGCTTTTTTGGCGTGGCTGTACCATGCTGCGCCGATCTCATCGCAGTGTGTCCCTTCCCCCGCAAGGGGGGAGGACGCAAGTGATGTCGTGACCGCGCTCGCGGCAATCAGCAATGGTTCAGCAATAGCAGAAAGAGAAGGGGATCCCATGGAATGGTTGCTCGATCCGCACGCCTGGCTTGCGCTGGCGACGCTGACCGCGCTCGAGATCGTGCTCGGCGTGGACAACATCATCTTCATCTCCGTGCTGTGCGGCCGGCTGCCGGAGCACCAGCGCGCCAGGGCCCGGACCATCGGGCTCGTGCTCGCCATGGTGTCGCGGCTCCTGCTGCTGTTTGCGCTTACCTGGATCATGACGCTGACCGCGCCGCTGTTCACCGTACTCGGAAAGGAAGTCTCGGGTCGCGACCTGATCCTGATCGCCGGCGGCCTGTTCCTGCTGTGGAAGAGCGTGGACGAGATCCACAACGCGCTGGAAGGTGAAGAGGAGGCGGGCGCTCTGGCGTCGGCGCTGCCGGTCACGTTCGGCTCGATCATCGCGCAGATCGCGGTCATCGACATCGTGTTCTCGCTCGATTCCGTGATCACGGCGGTGGGCATGGTGGACGAGCTCGCGATCATGGTGATCGCGATCGTGCTTGCGGTGGGCGTGATGTTGTTCGCCGCCGGGCCGATCGGGAACTTTGTGGACCGGCACCCGACGATCAAGATGCTCGCGCTCTCCTTCCTGATTCTGATCGGCTTCGCGCTGATCGGGGAGGGGTGGGACCTGCACATTCCCAAGGGCTACATCTACTTCGCCATGGCCTTCGCGGTGGCAGTCGAGATGCTGAACCTCAGGATGCGCCGGCGCCTGGAAGCCGTTCACCTGCGCCGGCACATGCCGGGCAGGCGCCGCAGGTCGCGCTGAAGCCGGCCGGACACTTAGCTGAACGCCGCGATCCCGGTCTGGGCGCGGCCCAGGACGAGGGCATGGATGTCGTGGGTGCCCTCGTAGGTATTGACGGCTTCCAGGTTCATCACATGGCGGATGACGTGGAACTCGTCGGCGATGCCGTTGCCGCCGTGCATGTCGCGCGCCGCGCGCGCGATATCGAGTGACTTGCCGGCGGCATTGCGCTTGGCGAGCGAGATCATCTCCGGCGTGGCGCGTCCTTCGTCCATCAGCCGCCCGATCCGCAGCGCAACTTGCAGGCCGAGGGCGATCTCGGTCTGCATGTTCGCGAGCTTCAGCTGGATCAGCTGGTTGGCGGCGAGCGGGCGGCCGAACTGCTTGCGCTCCATCACGTAGTTGCGCGCCGCGTGCCAACAGAATTCCGCCGCGCCCAGCGCGCCCCACGAGATGCCGAAGCGCGCCTTATTGAGGCAGGAGAATGGGCCCTTCAACCCGGACACGCCGGGCAGAAGATTTTCCTCCGGCACGAACACCTGCTCCATGACCACCTGCCCGGTGGGCGACACGCGCAGGCTGAACTTGCCCTCGATGTTTGGCGTCGACAGCCCCTTCATGCCCCGCTCCAGGAGGAAACCGCGGATCTCTCCGCCATCGACCTTGGCCCAGACCAGAAACACGTTGGCGATCGGCGCATGGGTGATCCACATCTTGGCTCCCTGGAGCACGTAGCCGCCGTCCGCTTTCCGCGCCCGGGTCACCATGCTGTAGGGGTCGGATCCGGAATCCGGTTCGGTCAAGCCGAAGCAGCCGACCCATTCTCCGGTCGCGAGCCGGGGCAGATACTTCTGGCGCTGCGCCTCGCTGCCGAATTCATGGATGGGATACATGACGAGGCTCGACTGCGCAGACATCGCCGAGCGGTAGCCGCTGTCCACGCGCTCCAACTCGCGCGCCAGCAGCCCGTAGGACACGTGATTCACGCCGGCGCAGCCGAAGCCGGACAGGGTCGAGCCGAGGAAGCCGAGTTTCCCCATCTCGTTCAGGATTTCACGATCGAAGCGTTCATGCCGGTTCGCTTCCAGCACCCGCGGCATGAGCTTTTCCTGGCAGTAGGCGCGTGCGCTGTCGCGCACCATGCGCTCCTCGTCCGTCAGCTGCTCGTCGAGCAGCAGGGGATCGTCCCACTGAAACGCCGGCTTGGTGGTCGGGATCGGCGCCGTCATGCCTCGTTCTCCTCGATCGACGCGGGTATTCTACGCTGCGTGCCGGACCGCGCGGCAGCCCGGATCAGGCCGTCACAACTTGCCTGGCTGTTCGATCGTTCCCATGTGGAACGGGAATTCCCCGTTCCTGCGATCGTCGAAGTAGTGGGTCAGCGCGTTGCGCACGCTGGCGAAGGCGATCTCATCCCAGGGAATCTCCCGCTCCGCAAACAGCCGAGCTTCGAGCGTTTCCGCTCCTGGACGCACATCGGCATCGAGCAGGCGGGCGCGGAACAGAATGTAGACCTGGCTGATGTGGGGGATGTTATAGAGCGCGTAGACCGGGCCGATTTCCACCCGGGCGTTCGCTTCCTCCAGCGTTTCGCGGATGGCGCCCTGGAAGGTGGTCTCGCCGTTCTCCATGTAGCCGGCCGGCACCGTCCACAGTCCATGGCGCGGCTCGATCGCGCGCCGGCACAACAGTATGCGGTCCTGCCACTCGGCAATGCAGCCCACGACCATGCGCGGGTTCTGGTAGTGAATGGTCTGGCAGGCATCGCACACGTGGCGCGGCAACGTATCGCCGGCCGGAACCCTGAGCGCGAGCGGCGCGCCGCAATTGCTGCAGAACTTCATCGTCGTCATAAACTATATGGTAATACCACCGAGCCGCCATATACGCGTCCTCTGCTCACCGGGCTGAAGCGGAAACTCGACTTGCACCGGACGCGCGATCTGGTGTACGGCCGCGGTGCTATGATGAATCCGTCGCCACGCGTCACCCGTCACTCTCGATGCGCCCGTTGCACATCCTCCAGATACTCGAGCGGGAGTTCGCCGGCGCGGCAGCGGCCGCGCACACGCCCGTCATGCTGTGGGGTCCGCCGGGGGTCGGCAAGTCGCAGATCATCGCGCAGATCGCGCGCAGCCACGGCGTATCGCTGATCGATGTCCGGCTTTCGCAGATGGAGCCCACCGATCTGCGCGGCATCCCGTTCCGCAGCGGCGACCGGGTCGAATGGTCGGTGCCGGCGCTGCTGCCGGACGCGGCGCGACACGGCCCCCGGGGCATCCTGTTCCTGGATGAGATCACGTCGGCCCCGCCGACCGTCACCGCGGCGGCCTACCAGCTGATACTTGACCGCCGCCTGGGCGAGTACCGCGCCCCCGACGGGTGGGTGATCTTCGCGGCGGGCAACCGCTACGGCGATCGCGGCGTGACCTACGTCATGTCCGCGCCGCTCGCCAACCGCTTTACCCATTACGACATCGAGCCCAACCTCGACGACTGGGTGGAGTGGGCGCACGCGGCCGCAATCGACTCCCGCGTGATCGCGTTCCTGCGCTTCCGGCCGGACCTGTTGTTCGATTTCGACCTGGCGCGCAACCCCGTCGCTTTCCCCAGCCCCCGGTCCTGGGAGTACGCGCACCGCGCGCTCGTCAAGTTCGACGACAGCCCGGAGCTTCTGCTCGATGCATTGCAGGCGTGCGTCGGCCCCGCGGCGGGGGTGGAATTCAAGGCGTTCCTGGACAACATGCACGAGCTGCCCGATATCGATGCCATCGCGCGCGGCGAAAGCGCGCAGATGCCGCGCGGCATCGACCTGCAGTACGGCGTCGCGGCGGCGCTGGTGCGGCGCGCGGTCCAGGTGCGCGACCTGCCGCACGCGGCCGTGGTCTACGGCCACATCCTGACATACGCGAAGGGCTTTCCCCAGCGGGAGATGGGCGTGATGCTGGTGACGGACCTGCACCGCTCGATCGGCAGGCCGCTCATCGCCGTGCCCGAGTTCTCCGAATGGGCGGCCACCATCACCGACTTGATGCTCTACGATCTGAAGTTCGCCTCGGCGCATTGACCGGCCTCACCGACATCGCGACCAAGCTGGGAGCGGCGCGCACGCGGCTGATCCTGGAGCGGCCGTTCATCGGCGCCCTCGTCATGCATTTGCCGCTCGTCGCGGTTGCGGCGAGGTGGTGCGAAACCGTCGCCACTGACGCGCGCGCGCTTTATTACAACCCCGCGTACATCGCGGCGCTGACGCTCGCCGAGACCCAGTTCGTGCTCGCCCACGAAGCGATGCACTGCGCCCTGGGGCACTTTGCGCGCCGCAGCCACCGCTTGCGCCGGCGCTGGGACGTCGCGTGCGATCACGCCGCGAATCTCCTGCTGATTGACGAGGGGTTGCGGCCGCCGGAGGGCGCGCTCGCCAATCCCGAGTTCCGGGGCCTGTCGGCGGAGGAGATCTACCCGCTGATCCCGGAGGACCCCGTGGAACGAACGCTCGACCGCCACCTGTTTGACGAGCGCGAGATGGATCCGCATTCCCGTGCATCGAGCCAGGACGGTCATGCGGGCGCGCTCGGCTCCCGACCCCCCGCCGTGGCGTTGCGCGATGCCGGCCCGACCGATCGCGCGGAGCTCGCGCGTCGCTGGCAAAGCCGGATCGTATCGGCCGCGCAGCAGGCACGGCACGCGGGACGGCTCGCCGAATCGTGGCTGCGACGGGTCGACGGGGCGATCCAGCCGCAACTGCCCTGGCGCACGCTGCTGGCGCGCTACCTGGTCAGCACGGCGCGGGACGACTACAGCTTCCAGCGGCCGCCGCGGCGGGAAGGCGACGCCCTGCTGCCACGCCTGTCGAGCGGCGAGGTGCACGTGTGCGTCGCGCTCGACACGAGCGGCTCGATCGGCGCCGAGGAGCTCGCACAGTTCGTCTCCGAAGTCGACGCGATCAAGGGCCAGATCCGCGCTCGCGTCACGCTTCACGCCTGCGACGAGCGGCTCGATCCCCGCGGGCCGTGGGAGTTCCCGTACTGGGAACCCGTTGCGCTCCCGCGGGAGATCGGCGGCGGGGGCGGCACCCGCTTCGTGCCGGTGTTCGACTGGATCGAGGCCACGCACCGGCGGCCGGACGCGCTGCTCTATTTCACCGACGCCGAAGGGGAATTCCCGCACCGCGCGCCCGCTTTCCCGGTGCTCTGGCTGGTCAAGGGCAGGGGCAGGGTGCCGTGGGGAGAGCGCATTCAACTCAACTGAAGGCGTGACCCTTCGACCGTGCTCAGGGCAGGCTCGTGACGGGTGACTCGTGACTCGCGTGCGGCTCTCGTCACTTTTTCTGTTGGCGGGGGCGCTGCTCGCTGCAGCCATTGCGGGCGCGGCGGGGCTCGCGCCGGGGGACCACGAATTCACGCTGAATCACGGGCAGCTGCGTCGCAGCTACCTGGTGCACGTGCCGCCGCACGCCGGGGCCGGCAAGCCGCTGCCGGCGGTGGTGAATTTTCACGGGGGAGGGGCGAACGCGCGGATCCAGAAGGAGTACTCGCGCATGGACGAGACCGCCGACCGCGAGGGCTTCATCGCCGTCTATCCCGATGGCAGCGGCGGCATCGCGGGCCGGTTTCTGACTTGGAACGCCGGTGCGTGCTGCGGCTGGGCGGCGGCGAGCCGCGTGGATGACGTGGGCTTTGCCGTGGCGCTGCTGGACGACCTGGCGCGGCGCGTGGCGCTCGACGCGGAGCGGATCTACGCCACCGGGCTCTCCAACGGCTCGATGATGGCGTATCGACTTGCCGCCGAGGCGCCGCACCGGCTCGCGGGGGTCGCGGGCGTGGCCGGCTCCATGACCTTGCCGCGATTCGCTCCCGCATTGCCGGTGCCCGTGATGCACATCCACAGCGTGGACGACGGGCGCGCGCTCTATGACGGCGGCCTCGGCCCGGCGTTCCCGTTCACCAACACGCGTGTTTTCCACGAGCCGGTGGACGACATGCTGGCGAAGTGGATTGCCCACAATGGCTGCCCGGCGCGCCCGCAAGTCGGGAATCCGGTGCGGGGCCGGCCGGATGCCGCGGATGCCGCGCATACGGCGACACGCTATGGCTATTTCCCCTGCCGCGACGGAACGGAAGTCGTGCTGTGGAAGCTCACTGGGGCCGGGCACGTGTGGCCGGGCGGCGTGCAGGACTACCTGCCATGGCTGCTCGGCGCCGGCACGACCGTGATCGACGCCAATCAGGAGGTGTGGCGGTTTTTTTCCCGCCATCGCCGCCAACAGCGATGACTTGCTCCCACCACCCCGACTACTTCGTAGTCACCCCGTCCGTCCCGCCGCGCTGCATCGCGGCGGTCGTTCGCCGGCTCGGAGACATGCTCCTCGAATTCCCGGCTCACCCTCGGGCAGGAGGGGAGTTTGAATAGGACTTGAAGGGGCTGCGGTCCGTCATCTCATCAACATATTGCTTCATACCGCGTGATTCGCGGGCAAGGAACTGGTCGACCGCCGCGGCGAACTCCGGGTGCGCGAGCCAGTGCGCCGAGCAGGTCTCGACCGGCATCAGGCCGCGCGCGAGCTTGTGCTCGCCGCGCGAGCCGCCCTCGAAGGTCGCCATGCCGCGCGCGATGCAGAATTCGATGCCCTGGTAATAGCAGGTTTCGAAGTGCAGCGCGGGGTGGCGCTGCAACGCGCCCCAATGCCTGCCGCACAGCCGGCTTGCATTGCGGACATTGAGCGATGCCGCGATCGGAGTGTTGCCGTGTTCGGCGACGATCAGGACGAGATACCGTGGCAGGGCGGCGCCGATGCGGCAGAAGAATTCGAGATTGAGATAGGGCGTGGAGCGGTGCTCGCGGTAGGTTTGCCGGTAGCAGCGGTGAAAGAACGCCCAATCCCGCTCGCGGATCTCGTCGCCCTCCAGCCACTTGAAGCGGATGCCCGCCGCGACCGTCTTGCGGCGCTCCTGTTTCACCTTTTTGCGCTTGTCGTGGCTGAAGCCGGCCAGAAACGCGTCGAAGCTGGCGTAATCGTGGTTCGTCCAGTGAAACTGCACGGTGGTGCGCGGCATCATGCCGTGCGCGCACAGGCGCTGCGCCTCGGGCCGCGTCGGAAACAGGCAATGCAGCGAAGAGACCCGAAGCGTTGCCGCAAGTGCGAGCGCGGCCTCGATCAGCCGGTCGCGATCCTGATCGGTCGCGGCGAGTAGGCGCGCGCCGGTGACCGGCGTGAATGGAATCGCGGAGACGAGCTTGGGATAGTAGGAGACTCCGTGACGGTGGTAGGCGTCCGCCCATGCCCAGTCGAATACGTACTCGCCGTAGGAGTGGTCCTTGAGGTAGAGCGGCATGGCGCCCTCCAGCGCCGTGCCCGACTTGAGGAGGAGATACTGCGGGATCCACCCCGTTGTGCCGCTGGCGCAGCCTGTCTCATGCAACGCCGACAGAAACTCGTGGCTCAGGAAGGGATCCCCGCCGGCCAGACGATTCCACTCGCCGGCCGCGACGCGGGCGAGGGAGTCGACGACTTCGATCGAGTTCATCAGGGAGGGGTGAGCGGCGTACCGCTCACCATGCGTGGATGGCGCGATGATATATTAGCAACATGAAAATTGCGATTGCGCAGATGAACGCGACGGTCGGTGACCTCGCGGGCAACGTTGCGCGCATCGCGGATTTCGCCCGGCGTGCGCGCGGCCAGGGCGCGAACCTCATGGTGACGCCGGAACTCGCGCTCTGCGGCTATCCGCCGGAGGACCTGCTGCTGCGCGCGGATTTTCTCGAGGCCTGCCAGCACGCAATGGATGATCTCGCCCAGCGCGTGCGCGACGTCACCCTGGTGGTCGGTCATCCGCGAATCGCCGACGGCAAGTGCTACAACTCGGCTTCGGTCGTGCAGAGCGGCAAAGTCGTCAGCACCTACGACAAGCAGCGCCTGCCCAACTACACGGTATTCGACGAGGAGCGCTACTTCGACCCGGGAGTGGCATCGTGCGTGTGCGCGGTGAACGGCGTGAACTTCGGCGTCAATATCTGCGAGGACGCATGGGGCGCGGAGGGGCGGATGACGGCACGGCCGCGCGACCACGGTCCCGGCGATCGCATCGGTATCAATATCTGCGCCGATTCCTGGAACGCCGATGCGCCGCGTGCGGCCCGGGAAGCGGGCGCCACCGTGCTGCTCGTGCTGAACGCGTCGCCCTACCATGTGGGCAAGCAGCGCCTGCGCCAGGACGTGATGCGCGAGCGCGTCGCGGAGACCGGATTGTCCGTGGTCTACGTCAACCTGGTGGGCGGACAGGACGAGCTGGTCTTCGACGGCGGCTCGTTCGTGCTCAATCGCGAGGGCATCTTGACGCACCAGCTGCCTTCGTTCGATGAGGCGCTCGGACTGGTGACGCTGACCGACGGCGAGCCGCAGCCTGGCGAGATCGCCCCGGCGCTCTCCACCGAGGCCGAGGTGTACCGGGCGCTGCAGCTCGGGGTGCGGGACTACGTCGGGAAAAACGGCTTCCCCGGCGTGCTGCTGGGACTATCGGGCGGAATCGACTCGGCACTGACGCTTGCGGTGGCGGTGGACGCCCTCGGCGCGGACCGGGTCCGGGCGGTCATGCTGCCGTCCCAGTACACGGCTGCGATGAGCGTGGAGGACGCGCGCGCGGAGGCGCACGCGCTTGGCGTGCGCTATTCCGAGATTCCGATCCGCCCGATCTTCGACGCCTTTCTCAAGGCGCTGTCCGGCGAGTTCAAGGGGCTCCCCGAGGATGCGACGGAGGAAAACATCCAGTCGCGCATCCGCGGCACGCTGCTCATGGCGCTGTCCAACAAGACCGGCTCGATCGTGCTCACCACGGGGAACAAGAGCGAGATGGGGACCGGCTATGCCACCCTTTACGGAGACATGGCGGGCGGCTTCGGCGTCCTCAAGGACATCAGCAAGATGATGGTTTACCGGCTGGCGGACTACCGCAACGGACTCGGCGCCGTCATCCCCCAACGCGTCATCGAGCGCGCCCCGTCGGCCGAGCTGCGCGCGAACCAGACCGACCAGGACACGCTGCCGGCATACCCCGTGCTCGACGCGATCATGGAGGCCTACGTTCAGGACGACCTCAGCCCGCTGGAAATCATCGGCAAGGGCTACCGCCGCGCCGACGTCGAGCGGGTGGTGCAGATGGTGCGCGCGAGCGAATACAAGCGGCGGCAGGCCCCCATCGGCATCCGCATCACCCCGCGCGGGTTCGGCAAGGACTGGCGCTTCCCGATCACCAACAAGTTCCGGCACCGTTTCGGCTAGCCGGCTATGCTATCCTTACGGGCACGCACGCGATCGGACAGGGGAGGGGCCCCGTGAAAAAAATCGAAGCGATCTTCAAGCCGTTCAAGCTCGACGAAGTGCGCGAGGCGCTGTCCGAGATCGGCGTCAGCGGGCTCACCGTCACGGAAGTGAAAGGGTTCGGCCGGCAGAAGGGTCACACCGAGCTCTATCGCGGGGCGGAGTACGTCGTCGATTTCCTGCCCAAGGTCAAGGTCGAGGTGGTGGTTCCGAACAAGCTGCTCGAGGGCGCGATCGACGCCATCGTCAAGGCCGCGCGCACGGGCAAGATCGGCGATGGCAAGATATTCGTCACCAGCGTCGAGCAGGTGATCCGCATCCGCACCGGCGAAACCGACGAAGCCGCCATCTGAGAATCCGTGATTCGTGATTCGTGATTGGTGATTCGTGATTCGAGCCAGCCCGAAGAGTGAATCGATCGGGTCCAATCACGATTCACGAATCACGACTCACGCCTTTCAGTAGAACGATCACCGCGCCGCTGCCGCCATCGGCCTGGCGCGCCTGGCAGTACGCCAGGATTTCATCGCGCCGCATCAGCCAGCCGGCCACCTTGCGCTTGAGTACGGGCTCGCGGTTTTTCGAGCGCAGCCCCTTGCCGTGTATGACGCGCACACAGCGCAGGCCGCGGCGGACGCACTGATTGAGGAATACCACCAGCAACGCGTGCGCGTCCTCGACCGTGAGACCATGCAGATCCAGCTCGTCCTGGATGACCCAGTGGCCGCGGCGCAGTTTCCGCAACACCTGGGTGCCGACGCCGTGCCGCAGGTAACACAGCTCCTCGCCAGATTCCGCTCCGGCATCCCAGGGATGCTGGTGGCTGAGACTTTCCTTCAGCGTCTGGCGATCATCGCGCAGCCGCTGGGCAGGGACCGGCTGCGGGGGTGGGAGCTCGTGCCGGACCCGGCCGGGACCGGGGAGCGGAATCACGTCGGACACGGACGCGCGAAACAATTCCACCTCATCGGGCGTGGCCGCCGCCTTGCGCAGCTTCCTCATGCTGGTGCTCATGACCAAAGACAGCGGCGGGTGCGTTAGATCAGGCCCTGGTTTTCCAGATATTTCTGCGCGTCGAGAGCGGCCATGCACCCGCTGCCGGCGCTGGTGACGGCCTGGCGGTAGACGTGGTCCTGCACATCGCCCGCTGCGAAAACGCCCGGCACGCTGGTTGCCGTGGCATTTCCGTCCAGGCCCCCCCTGGTAATGATGTATCCGTTCACCATGTCGAGCTGCCCGGCGACGATCTCGGTGTTGGGCCGGTGGCCGATGGCGATGAAGACACCCTTCAGCTTTTTCTCCGCGATCGCGCCGGACTTGACGTTTTTCACGCGCATGCCGGTGACGCCGGTGTTGTCGCCCACCACTTCCTCCAGCACGTGGTCCCACAGGATGTCCGATTTTCGCGCCGCGACCTTCTCCTTGAGCTTGTCGACGAGTATCGCTTCCGCGCGGAACTTGTCGCGCCGATGCACCACCGTCACGTGGCTCGCGATGTTGGAGAGGTACAGCGCCTCTTCCACCGCGGTGTTGCCGCCGCCCACGACCGCGACATCCTCGCCCTTGTAGAAGAACCCGTCGCAGGTGGCGCACCCTGAGACGCCGCGCCCCATGAATGTTGTCTCCGATGGAAGCCCGAGGTACATCGCCGAAGCGCCGGTCGCGAGGATCAGCGCGTCGCAGGTGTAGGTACCCTGATCGCCGATGAGGGTAAACGGCTTGTCCTTCAGTCGCACGGTATGGACGTGATCGAAAATCACTTCGGTGCCGAAGCGCTCGGCATGCTTGAGGAAGCGCTCCATCAGTTCCGGCCCCTGCACGCCGGAGGCGTCGGCGGGCCAGTTGTCCACGTCGGTCGTGGTCATGAGCTGACCACCCTGGGCGAGTCCGGTGATGAGCACGGGCTTGAGATTCGCGCGCGCGGCGTAAACGGCCGCAGTGTAGCCGGCCGGTCCGGAGCCGAGTATGAGCAGGGAAACGTGCCTGGGAGAATGCGCCATGACGCGAATATGAGGATAAATCGCAGAAAAGCAACACTCTAGCAGCGCTGTCGCAGCGATGTCGAGCCGAGCGTGCGACGGTTCGGCTCGAGTCCGGCCGGGAATTTCCGCGTGCCCCGGAAGTGACGCCAGTCGCTTGATCTGGCAGACTATAGCCTTGCGCGTGCGGCGCCGCGCCGGCGCCACGATTCAAAACAAGAACATGGGGTGGGGGACATGGCAGCACAGTTTGCGTTGAATCCACAGATACTCAAGAGCGTTCCGCTGTTTTCCTCGTTCAGCGACACCCACCTGAGCCAGGTGTTGACGGCCGTGCAGCACCGCAGCTACCCGCGCGGCGCCTTCATCCTGCGGGCCGGGGAGGAGACCGATGCCCTCTATATCATCCTGTCGGGCCGCGTGAAGGTGCTTATCCCCGACGAGGAGGGGCACGAGGTGATCCTGGCGGTCATGGGGGCGCACGAATTCTTCGGGGAGATGGGCTTGCTCGACGACCAGCCGCGCTCGGCCAGCGTCGAGACGCTGGAGGCGTCCGAAATGCTGCGCCTGTCCAAGGCCGGCTTCACCAACGTCCTCAAGGACAACTTCGAGCTGGCGATGATGATCATCCGCAACCTGGTCAGGCGCATGCGCGAAGCGGACCGCAAGATCGAAAGCCTCGCGCTGATCGATGTCTACGGCCGGGTCGCGCGGCTGCTGATCGAGATGGCGCAGAACGTGGAAGGAAAGTGGATCGTGGAGCACGCGCCGCCGAAACAGGAGATCGCGCGAATGATCGGCGCATCGCGCGAGATGGTGAGCCGCGTGGTCAAGGATTTGCACCGCAAGGGGCTGATACGCGCGGAGAAGCGCCGGATTCATGTCCTCGACCGGCAGTCGATGCAAAAGCGGGCCTCCGCCCGCCATCAGGCCGAACGTCCTCCCCATAGCTGAGGCAGGGCGCCCTGTTGCGACGGGGCGTTATGCCCCGGTCGCGCCCCGCGACCGGAACGGCACGGCCAATCGGCTGGGAACGAGAATCGTGTTGTCGCGCGCGCCGGCCGCCGGCCGGGTGCTTGCCGCAGGTCCTTTCGATGTACAATCAAAACGTTAAACGGACAACTTGATGTTGTTGAGCGAAAAGCATTCCGCGCGCGCAGCCCGGAATCCATTGCCACCCAAGCTCGCCGCCCTGATTCGCGAATTCTGGTGGCTCGCCCTGCTGGGCCTCGTTCTATATGTCGCGCTTGCCCTTGGCACGTATGACCGGGCCGACCCGGGATGGAGCCACGGCCTGACCGATGACGGCGCCATTCGCAATTCAGGCGGCCGCGTTGGGGCATGGGCGGCGGATGTGCTGCTGGTGCTGTTCGGCCTGTCGGCGTACTGGTGGGTCGTGTTCGGCGCGGCCATGGTCTGGTGGGGTTTCCGCCGCATCGAAGGGATGCCGCAAGCAGACCGGCGTTCCCGTGCCGTTGTTGCGATCGGTTTCGCGATCGTGCTCGCCGGAAGCTGCGGCCTCGAGGCGATACGGTTGTACAGCTTGACGGCCACCCTGCCACAGGCACCGGGCGGCGTGCTGGGGGCATTGATCGGCGGCTCCCTGGCGCAGGCGCTGGGGTTCACCGGCGCCACGCTCATCCTGCTCGTATTGTTGGCGGCCGGTCTGAGCCTGTTCACCGGCGTGTCCTGGCTTACCGTGATCGAGCGCCTGGGCGGGTGGGTGGAAACCGCGTACGTTCTGGTCATGCGCAAGTGGCAGGAGCACGAGGACCGGCGCGCGGGCGAGCAGGCCGTGATCGCGCGCGACGAGGTGGTCGAAGTCAGCAAGAAGAGGCTGGAAATCCACGAGCCGATACGGATCGAGCCGGCCGCGATCGAGATCCCCAAGTCGGCCCGCGTCGAGCGCGAAAAGCAGGTGCCGCTATTCGAAAACCTGCCCGACTCTCTGCTGCCCCCGCTCAATCTGCTCGATGAGCCGGAGAGGAATCTCGAGATGCTGAGCACGGAAACGCTCGAGTTCACTTCGCGCCTGATCGAGAAGAAGCTCCTCGATTTCGGGGTCGAGGTCAAGGTCGTCGCGGCCTATCCCGGCCCGGTCATTACCCGCTTCGAGATCGAGCCCGCCATCGGCGTCAAGGGCAGCCAGATCATCAATCTCGTCAAGGACCTCGCGCGCGCGCTGTCGGTCGTGAGCATCCGCGTCATCGAGACCATTCCCGGCAAGAGCCTGATGGGCCTCGAGATCCCCAACCCGACGCGCCAGATCGTGCGTTTGTCCGAGATCCTCAGCTCCGAGGTCTATGCCAGCGTGTCCTCCCCGTTGACGCTCGCGCTCGGCAAGGACATCGCCGGCAATCCGGTGGTCGCCGACCTGCAGCGCATGCCGCATCTCCTGATTGCCGGCACCACCGGCTCGGGCAAGTCCGTGGGCATCAATGCCATGCTGCTGTCCCTGGTCTACAAGTCGCCGCCGAGCCAGGTGCGGCTGATCCTGATCGACCCCAAGATGCTCGAGCTGTCGGTCTACGAGGGCATACCGCACCTGCTGGCTCCGGTCGTCACCGACATGCGGCAGGCCGCGAACGCGCTCAACTGGTGCGTCGCGGAAATGGATCGGCGCTACAAATTGATGAACGCGCTCGGGGTACGCAGCATGAGCGGGCTCAACCAGAAAGTGCGCGAGGCGGCCAAGGCGAAGAAGCCGCTCCTCGACCCGCTCGCGCCGGATCCGGCAACCGCCCTGCCGCTGTACGAGGTGTCGCTGATCGTCGTGGTCATCGACGAGCTGGCCGATCTCATGATGGTGGTCGGCAAGAAGCTGGAAGAACTGGTCGCGCGGCTGGCGCAGAAGGCCCGCGCGGCCGGCATCCACCTCCTGCTGTGCACGCAGCGCCCCTCGGTGGACGTGATCACCGGGCTCATCAAGGCCAATATCCCGTCGCGCATCGCCTTCCAGGTGTCGGCGCGCGTCGATTCGCGCACCATACTGGATCAGATGGGCGCGGAGGCGCTGCTGGGGCAAGGCGACATGCTCTATCTTCCCCCTGGCAGCGGCTATCCGCAGCGCGTGCACGGGGCCTTTGTCGCCGACCACGAAGTGCATAAGGTGGTCGAATACCTCAAGAAGCTGGCGCGGCCGCAGTACCTGGACAGCGTGCTCGAGGGACCCGCGCCCGAGGAAGCTGAGGACGGTGCGTTGGAGGCTCCGGACGGGGAATCCGATCCGCTCTACGACCAGGCCGTCGCGATCGTGCTCAAGACCCGGCGCGCCTCGATCTCGCTGGTGCAGCGCCACTTGCGCATCGGCTATAACCGCGCGGCGCGGCTGATCGAGCAGATGGAGCGGTCGGGGCTCGTGTCAGCGATGCAGTCGAACGGCAACCGCGAGATCCTGGTGCCGGCGTCCGCGGTCGAAGAACGCTAGCGGGGGAGCCCGCGGAATTTGCAGCGCGTGCCGCTGTCAGAATGCATATCGTCAGTGCCGGAAGCGCAATCATGAGACTCCTGGTCGGCGTGTTGTTCACCATCCTGGTCGGAACGGGCGCCGCCGCCGAAGCGTACCGGTGGGTGGACGAGAAGGGCGTGGTCACCTACGGCGAGAAGCCGCCCGAGGAACGGAGTTCGATCCCGGTGGACACGCGGCCCGGCGGGACCATCGAGACCGGCGGACGCTACGACCAGAAGGCCGTCGTCGGGGAGCGGCGCCAGGCCCAGGAACCGCAAAGTCCGCAGGTCGTCTTCGTTCCGGTGCCCGCGCCCGCGCTGCCGTCGGTACGAGGCATGGAATTCGACACCTACATACGGCTGCAGCGCGGGATGACGGAGGGCGAGCTCCTGGTTCGCGCCGGCCGCCCCGATCACGAGACGGTGGACAACCTGTTTGATTACGACCGGACGCTCTATTACTTCCCGACCGTGGCCAATCCCTACACCACGGTGGTGCGCCTGCGCTCGGGCACCATCGTTTCCCTCGACCGCATCGAGAGGTTCTGATGGCACGGTCGCTGCTGCTCCTGCTGTTGGCTTCGGGCGCGGCGCTCGGCGCGTCGACCGTGGAGGATCTCAAGAGCCTGCTGCAGCAGACCACGACCGCGCGCGCGCATTTCGCCCAGATCGTGCTCGACAGCAACATGAAAACGCTGCAGCAGGCGACCGGCACCATGCAGTTCTCGCGTCCGGGCAAATTCCGATGGGAGTACGACAAGCCCTACGACCAGCTCATCATCGGCGACGGCGCGCGGGTGTGGCTCTACGACAAGGATCTCAACCAGGTGACGGTGCGCCGCTTCGATCGCGCGCTCGGCTCGAGCCCGGCAGCCCTGCTCGCAGGCAGCAATGAGATCGACAAGGACTACAGGCTGACCGGCCTGAGCAGCCGCGACGGGCTCGACTGGCTCGAGGCGGTGCCGCGGACCCGCGATACGGCGTTCGAGAAAATCCTGCTCGGGTTCGGAAAATCCGGGCTCGAGGCGATGGAGCTGCGCGACCAGTTCGGGCAGATCACGGTGATCAAGTTCTCCACCATCGAGCGCAACGCCAAGCTGGCGCCGGAGCTGTTCCGGTTCACGCCGCCCAAGGGTGCGGACGTCATCGGTGAATAACCCCGGGACCGGTTCCCTGTTCGCCCGGAAGGAACCGCAGGCTCCGCTTGCCGACCGGTTGCGCCCGGGCACGCTCGAGGAATTCGTGGGCCAGGATCACCTGCTGGGGCCCGGCAAGCCGCTGCGGCTCGCGTTCGAGGCAGGCAAACCGCATTCCATGTTCCTGTGGGGCCCGCCGGGCGTCGGCAAGACGACGCTGGCGCGCCTGATGGCGCGGGCATTCGACGCGGAGTTCATCGCGGTTTCCGCGGTGCTCGCGGGGGTCAAGGATATACGCGACGCGGTCGCCCGCGCCGAGCTCGCACTCCAGCAGTCCGGCCGCCGCACCATCCTCTTCGTCGACGAGGTGCATCGCTTCAACAAGGCGCAGCAGGACGCGTTTCTGCCGCACGTGGAGCGGGGGCTGCTGACCTTCATCGGCGCGACCACCGAGAATCCCTCCTTCGAGGTGATCAGCGCGCTGCTGTCGCGCGCGGCGGTGTACGTGCTGCAGCCGCTCACCATCGAGGACCTGGTCCGGTTGTTCGACCGCGCGCGGGAGGCCGCCCTGGGCGGCCTGCAGTTCTCCCCGGAGGCGCGCGAGCTGCTGTTGTCCACGGCCGACGGCGACGCGCGGCGGCTCTACAACATGCTCGAGCAGATCGGCATCGCGGCGGAGGAGGCGGGCCGCGGCGAGATCGACGAGACGTTCGTGCGCGAGGCGCTGGCCCAGCGGCTGCGGCGCTTCGACAAGGGCGGCGACCAGTTCTATGACCAGATCTCGGCCCTGCATAAGTCCGTGCGCGGCTCGGCACCGGACGCGGCGCTCTACTGGCTGACCCGGATGCTGGACGGCGGCGCCGACCCCCTGTACCTCGGCCGGCGGCTCATCCGCATGGCGGTCGAGGACATCGGGCTCGCCGATCCGCGCGCGCTGCGCGTGGCTCTCGACGCCTGCGAAACCTACGAGCGGCTGGGCTCGCCGGAAGGGGAGCTGGCCCTGGCCGAAGCCGCCCTGTACATGGCGATCGCTCCGAAGAGCAACGCAGCGTACAGGGCGTTCGGCGCGGCCCAGGAGCTGGTGCGCAACGACGCCTCACGGCCCGTTCCGGAGCATTTGCGCAACGCTCCAACCAATCTGATGAAGGCGCTTGGCTACGGACGCGATTACCGTTACGCGCATGACGAACAGGACGCGTATGCGGCGGGAGAGAATTATTTCCCCGAAGGAATGAAGCCGCCTGATTTCTACCGCCCGACCGACCGCGGTCTGGAGGCCCGGATCCGCGAGCATCTCGAGCACCTGCGACAGCTCGACCGGAAGGCCAAACCCAAGCCGGGAAAGACCTAGGGATGCTCTGCATCGGTCGCGCCCCGTCATTCCCGCGAAGGCGGGAATCTAGAAACGACCCCCCATCCAACCTTCCCCCACAATGGGGGAAGGGGATACCCGCCTGCGCGGGGATGACTTGTGGAAGGTTTCCCTGGCCGCCTGGCAACCGCCGGCGAACTCCGAGATAATGTCGCGCCAATAACAACCCGAAGCCCTCCGCATGCTCGATGTTCAGCTTCTGCGTATCGATCTAGCTGCCGTGGCGAAACGGCTGGCGGACCGCGGCTACAGCTTTCCCCTGGCCGAGTTCGAGAAACTGGAGTCAGGCCGCAAGGCGGTGCAGACCGAGACGCAGGAGCTCCAGGCGAAGCGCAACCAGCTGTCGAAGCAGGTGGGCCAGCTGAAGGCGAAAGGCGAGGACGCCGCCCCGCTCATGGCCGAGGTCAATGCGCAGGCGGAGAGGCTGAAAGCGCTCGAACAGGAGCTGGACTCGGTCCAGGCCCGCTTCAACGATTTTCTCCTCGGCGTTCCCAACGTGCCTCACGCCAGCGTGCCCGCCGGCACGTCCTCCGCGGACAACCCGGAGATGCGCAGAGTCGGCGCGCCGCGCGCGTTCGATTTTCCCGTGAAAGACCACGTGGACGTCGGCGCGGCGCTGGGCCTCGATTTCGATGCGGCGGCCCGCATCAGCGGCGCCCGCTTCGTCCTGATGAAAGGGCCCATGGCGCGCCTGCACCGCGCGCTCACCCAGTTCATGCTGGATCTGCACACCCGAGAGCACGGCTACACGGAAATCTATTCGCCGTATCTGGTATCCCCCGACAGCATGCGCGGCACCGGCCAGCTGCCCAAGTTCCACGACGATCTGTTTTTCATCGAGGCGGACAATTTCTACCTGATCCCGACCGCGGAGGTGCCGGTCACCAACATGGTGCGGGAGAGCATCATCCCGGCAGCGGAGCTGCCGCTCAAGTTCGTCTGCCACACGCCTTGCTTCCGGCGCGAGGCGGGATCCTACGGCAAGGACACGCGCGGCATGATCCGCAACCACCAGTTCGACAAGGTGGAGCTCGTGCAGATCGTGCAGCCGCGGGAATCGTACGCGGCGCTGGAGGAGCTGACCGGGCATGCCGAAGCGGTGCTGAAGCGCCTCGAACTGCCGTATCGCGTGGTGACGCTGTGCACGGGCGACATGGGCTTCGCGGCGGCCAAGACCTACGACATCGAGGTCTGGCTGCCGGGACAGCAGGCTTACCGCGAGATCTCCTCGTGCAGCAACTTCGAGGCGTTCCAGGCGCGACGCATGCAGGCGCGCTTCCGCAACGAGAAAGGAAAGACCGAGTTCGTCCACACCCTCAACGGCTCGGGACTCGCGGTTGGGCGCACGCTCGTCGCCTTGCTCGAGAATCACCAGAACGCGGACGGCAGCGTTTCGATCCCGGCGGCGCTGCGGCCGTACATGGGCGACATGACCGCCATTAAAGCAAACTAGGCGGACGCGATGCGTGTTGATAGAATCGCGCCTTCGCTC
The DNA here is from genome assembly GCA_036397875.1 of Burkholderiales bacterium. Lineage (GTDB taxonomy): Bacteria > Pseudomonadota > Gammaproteobacteria > Burkholderiales > SG8-41 > SG8-41. The sequence continues at coordinate 8,078 of DASWIC010000255.1, read as the reverse complement.
TGGACCCGCATTCGGTCCGGCATGCGGAGAGGTGCCGGAGCGGTTGAACGGGCCGGTCTCGAAAACCGGAATACGCGCAAGCGTATCGTGGGTTCGAATCCCACCCTCTCCGCCACCTCGTTGCCGCGCGTGCGCCGCATTCTGGTGCTGTTGGCGATCTGTCTCCTTGCGGTCCCGGCCCCTGCATCGGCCACCGTTACGCTCGCTCCGGAAGTCGAAGCGTTCATTCAGGACATGGTGCGAAAGCACCAGTTCAGCGACAGTTCGCTGCGCCAGATGTTTGCCAAGGTCGAGCCCAACCCCACCGTGATCAACGCGATGACGGCGCCCCTCACCGCGCTACCTTGGTACCAGTTCCGCAACCGCTATGTGGACGCCTTGCGGATCAATGGCGGTGTCAAATTCTGGCAGGAGCATGCCGCCACCCTCGCACGGGCGCGTCGCGAGTTCGGGGTCCCCGAGGAAATCATCGTTGCCACCATCGGGGTGGAGTCGATCTACGGCCGCCGCACGGGCAGCTTCGGGGTGCTCGAAGCGCTGACGATGCTGGCGTTTTCCTACCCGCCGCGCGCCAGGCTGTTCCGGTCGGAGCTCGAGCACTATCTGCTGCTCGCGCGCGAGTCGCGGTTCGATGTGACGCGCGTGAAGGGCTCCTACGCCGGGGCGATCGGCATACCACAGTTTCTTCCCAGCAGCTATCGCCGTTACGCGGTGGATTTCGACGGCGATGGCCGGCGCGACCTCGTGGGCTCCCCCGCAGACGCGATCGGCAGCGTGGCCAATTACTACAAGTCCCACGGCTGGCGCGAGGGCCAGTTGGTCGTGGTGCCGGCCGAAGTCGATGCGGATGGCGCACCCGCGCTGGTCGAGCTGGGCATCAAGCCCCGCCTCAACGTGGGCGAGCTGAAGCGGCGCGGCGTATCGCCGACGACGCCGGTCGAGGAGGGGCCCGAGGCCGCGCTGATCATGGCCGAATCGGAAACCGGTCCCAGCTACTGGCTCGGGCTCTACAATTTCTACGTGATCACCCGCTACAACCGCAGCATCAATTACGCGCTCGCGGTTCACGAGCTCGCGCAGGCGCTGCGCGCCCGCTTCGGGCCCGGGGGCTAGCGCGCCCGCGCCGCGTCGCGGCGGAACGCGACCAGGTGGTCGATCTCCAGGCGGATGCCGATATTTTCGCCGATCGCATGGTTGTGGTGGCTCGGCACGAGCGACATCACGCGCCCGCCGGCGGGCAGCTGCAGGGTGTAGAGAAACTGCGCGCCCCGGAACGTCTTGTGCAGCACCTCGGCCTGCAGCGGGCTCGCGTCGTCGTGCAGGATGTCGTCCGGCCGCAGCAGGACATCGACTTCCGTGCCCCGCGGCCAGCCGGAGGTGTTGCCCTGGAACACGCCCAGCTCGAGCCGGATGCGGGAGGGGTCCAGCACCGTGCCGGGCAGGAACATGCCCTGCCCGACGAAGTCCGCCACGTAACGGCTCGTCGGCTCGTGATACAGACGGTACGGCGTGTCCCACTGCTCGATCACGCCGTCGCGCATGATCCCGATCTCGTCGGCGAGGCTGAACGCCTCGTGCTGGTCGTGCGTGACGAGGATCGCCGTCGTGTGCTGCTGCTTGAGGATCGCCCGCACCTCCACGCTCAGCTGCGTGCGGAATTCCACGTCGAGATTGGAGAACGGCTCATCGAGCAGCAGCAGGTCGGGGCGCGGCGCTAGGGCGCGCGCGAGGGCGATGCGCTGCTGCTGGCCGCCGGAAAGCTCGTCCGGGTACTTGTCCCGCAGGCCCCCCAGCCGGACGATCTCCAGCACCTCATCCATCCGGCGCAGGCGCGCAGCGCGGTCACCGTCGCGCAGTCCGAAAGCGACGTTTTGCGCGACCGTGAGGTGCGGGAAAAGCGCGTAATCCTGGAACACCATGCCGACACGGCGCGCCTCGGTCGCCAGCCGCACCCCGCGCCGGCTCACCAGCTGGCCGTTCAGCCAGATCTCGCCCGCCTGAATCGGCTCGAAGCCCGCAATGCACCGGAGCACCGTCGTCTTGCCGCAACCACTGGCGCCGAGCAGGCAGCCGATGGATCCCTTGTTGAGGGAAAGGGTAAGGCCCCTGATCACCTCGTTCGACCCGTAGGCATGGCGCAGGTCGCGGACCGCGAGCAGCGGCAGGCTGAGTGGATCGGCGACGAGGCACTCATCGCCGGCGAGGTCACCACCGGAGTCACGTAGATTCAAAGACATACGTATAATGATCTCACACCGGCCGGTCCGGCCGGAGCTGCTGCCGGAGATCGATGCGTTTCGGGCGCCTGACCACGATAGCCACGCTGATCGGAGCCATGTGCGCGCTCCCGGTGGCAAGCGTATTCGTCAATCTGTTCACCACCGGCACGGCCGGGACCTGGCAGCATCTGGCGCAGACCGTCCTGACGGAGTACGCGGCGAATACGCTCTGGCTGCTGATCGGCGTCGGCGCCGGCGTGATCGCGGTGGGCGTGGCTACCGCCTGGCTCACCGCCATGCACGAGTTTCCCGGCCGGCGCGCCTTCGAGTGGGCGCTCATTCTGCCCCTCGCGATGCCGGCCTACGTGATCGCATTTGTCTATACGGACCTGCTGCAATTCGTGGGGCCGGTGCAGACCTGGCTGCGCGATCTGACCGGATGGTCGAAGGCCGACTACTGGTTTCCCGACGTGCGCTCGCTCGGGGGCGCCGTCGCGATGTTCGTTTTTGTCCTCTATCCCTACGTGTACTTGCTCGCACGAGGAGCATTTCTCGAGCGCTCAGCGAGCCTGCTCGAAGCGGGTCGCACCCTCGGTCAGGGTAATGCAGCCGTCATCTTTCGCGTGGCCTTGCCACTCGCGCGCCCGGCCATTGTCGCCGGCACCGCGCTCGCGCTGATGGAGACCATCGCGGATTTCGGCACGGTATCCTATTTCGGGGTGCCGACCTTCACCACCGGCATCTATCAGGCGTGGTTCTCGATGGGAGAGCGCGTGGTCGCCGCGCAGCTCGCGGCCGCGCTGCTCGGGTTCGTGGTGCTGGTGCTGCTGCTCGAGCGCTTGAGCCGTGGCCGCAAGCGATTCCACGAGACCTCCCAGCGCACGCGCGCACCATCGCGCCACCGCCTCAGCGCGCTGCCAGCGGCGGCCGCCACCGCGGCGTGCGCGGTCCCAGTTGTGCTCGGATTCCTGCTGCCGGCCGGGTTGCTGCTGCGGATGGCGGTGGGCGAGGGCGACGCCCAGTTCGGCGCGCGGTTCCTGCAGCTGGCGGCGAACAGCGTGACGCTCGCCGCGCTCACGTCCGCGCTGCTGGTGGTGCTGGCGTTGCTGATGGCTTACCACGCCCGCCTGCATCCCGGCGTATTCAGCGTCAACCTGAACCGCGTGGTCGCCCTGGGCTACGCGGTCCCGGGGCTGGTGATCGCGGTGGGCACGCTGATTCCGCTCGCGCGGCTCGACAACGCGCTCGACGCGTGGATGAGGGCGAGCTTCGGGATCTCGACCGGGTTGCTGTTGACCGGAGGTCTCTTCGCGCTCGTGGTGGCCTACGTCGTGAGGTTCTTCTCGATCGGTCTGCAGACCGTTGACGCATCGCTCGAGAAAGTCCGGCCGAGCATGGAGGACGCGGCGCGCAGCCTTGGCTGCGGCCCGGTTGAGTCGCTGTTGCGCATCCATGTGCCGATCATGGCGCGGGGCCTGTTTACGGCCGCGTTGCTCATCTTCGTGGAAGTCATGAAGGAGCTGCCCGCAACGCTCGTCATGAGGCCGTTCAATTTCGACACGTTGGCCACACAGGTCTACATACTGGCTCACGACGAGCGGCTGGCGGAAGCGTCCACCGCCGCGCTCGCCATCGTCGCCGTGGGGATCATTCCGCTGCTTGCGATTTCCCGCAATATCGCCCGCGCGCGCCGCGTTACCGGCGCTGAGCTCGTGCCGCGCGTCCCGGCCGTTGAGCCTTCCGCCCGATGACCCGACGGTTCTCCTCACGGTGACGCGTCTGGCAGCCGCCGGCCCCGCTACTTCAGGCCAACGATATTGAAAGCTTTCTGGGCGAGCGGCTGATTTTGGCCCAGCTTGCCGACGTTGATCTGATCTTCCTTGAACGAGCCGAGAGCCGCCAGCGCCGCATTCTGGAGCCGGACGGACGGCACCGCGGGCCATTCGTTGTTGCCGTTGGCGAAGTAGGACTGCGCCTCGTCGCTTGCGAGGTACTCGAGGAAGCGGAGCGCATGATCGCGGTTGGGCGCATGCCGCAGGATGCCGCCGCCCGAGATGTTGATATGCGTCCCGAAGCTCTTCTGGTTTGGAAAGATCACGCCGACCTTGCCGGCCACCGCGCGTTCCTCCGCCTTCCTTGAGTTGGCGAGCCGCACGTAGTAGTAGGTGTTGCTGATCGCGACGTGGCATTCCTCCGCGGCCACCGAGCGGATCTGGTCGGTGTCGCCACCTTTCGGGTCGCGCGCGAGGTTGGCCTTGACGCCGCGCGCCCATTGTTGCGCCCGTTCCTCGCCGAGATTGTCGATCAGCGCCGACATGAGCGACAGGTTGTAGACGTGGCTTAATGAGCGAGTGCAGACCTTGCCTTTCATCCCGGGTGCGGCGAGGTCCTCGTAATTCTGGACGGAGGCGGGATCGACCAGGCGCTTGTTGTAGACGATCACGCGGGCGCGCTTTGAAAAACCGAACCAGTGGCCGCCGGGCTCGCGCAGGTGCGCGGGGATGCGGCGATCGAGCACGGCAGAGCGCACCGGCTGGAGCAGATTCATCTGCTGCGCCCGCCACAGGCGCGCGACGTCCACGGTCAGCAGTACGTCCGCGGGGCTGTTGCGGCCCTCGTTCTTCAACCGTTCGAGGAGCGCATCCTCGGTGCCCTCGATGCGGTTGATCTTGATCCCGGTCTGCCGGGTGAAGTTGCCGTAGAGCGCCTCGTCGGTCTGATAATGGCGGGAGGAATAGAGGTTCAACTGCTTTTCCTGCGCCAATGCCGGCCCCATTACCCATAAAGCTGATATGGTGATAGCAATAGCGAGAGTCATCCGGAAGCAAGTGCGTAAATGGCTGATCATAAGTGTGAAGATATGGTGAGATCGGATTGAATGGGGATTCAGGCAAATATGATAACGAGAATTATTCTCAGATGTGTTTGGCACTTTGTCAACTCGCGCGACAAGCAGTGGGTGTAACGTGATCCCACGGAGCAGTCTTCAGGAGCGGGCGTGAGCGGATTTGTCGTTTTGAAGCAATTAGTTGCCGCAGCACGGCGACGGCTGGCTGGAATGCTGCTGGTCCTGCTTGCCAGCGCAGCCGTCCAGGCGCAGCAAACCGTGCTCGAGGTGATCCCGCTGCGCTATCGCACGGTGGCGGAGGTCATTCCCATCATTCAGCCCATGCTGGCGCGCGAGGGCAGCGTGAGCGGCTTTCAGGGTCAGCTTGTCGTTCGCACTACGCCCGCGAATCTGGAGGAGGTCAAGCGCATCCTCGCCGGTCTGGATACCACGCCGCGGCAGCTCCTCATCACCGTCAGGCAGGATGCCGAGGACAGCCGCAGCAGCAACGAGGCCCAGATTTCCGGCAGCGTTGGCGGCGAGCACGGGCGCGTGACCGTCCCGGGCGACCGTGATCCGCGTGGGGGCAATATCGTGCTGCGTGACGGTGACGACAACGTGCGCCTGCAGGTGCTCGAAGGCAGCGGCAGCCGGAGCGACCGGGGCACGCAGTCGGTGCGGGTCATGGAGGGACGCGAGGCGTTCGTTCGCGTCGGCCAGTCGGTGCCCGTGCGCGAGCGGCAGGTCCAGCGCAGCGTGGTCGGCGGGCGGGTGGTGGAGCAGGTGGTGGATACCACGCAATATCGCGACGCCGCGACCGGCTTCTACGTCCTGCCGCGCGTGACTGGCGACCGCGTCACGCTCGACATCAGCTCGCAGCGTGAAACGCTCTCGAAGCAGGCCCGCGGCGGCGTGAACGTACAGAGCATCGTGACGACCGTTTCCGGCCGGCTCGGCGAGTGGATGGAGATCGGCGGCATCGGCCAGGACGCCAGCGAGCAGCAATCGGTCCTGCTCGGGCGTACTGCCACGGCGGCGCGCCACAGCGGGCGCGTGCTGATCAAGGTCGAGGAAGCGCGTTAGCGGACGCTGATCAAGTCGTCCTCGCGAAGGTGGGGACCCAGTAGCATTCCGGGCGCACTAGATTCCCGCTCCCCGCCTGATACCGCGGGCACAGGCTTCGCGGGAATGACGATATCCTCCTTGCTCAGTCTCGACTAACTCCTGATGGGCTAACATCCGCGTGTGATCGATCTCGAGGCGATTTTCTCGCAAGACGGGGCGCTATCCCGGGCCGTCAGGAACTTCCGCGGGCGGCCGTTCCAGGTGGAAATGGCGCGCGTCGTGGCGGAGACGATCGCAGCGAATAGCGTTCTGGTCGCGGAAGCCGGTACCGGGACCGGTAAAACCTTCGCCTATCTGGTGCCGGCTCTTCTCACCGGTGGCAAGGTCATCGTTTCGACCGGCACCAAGACGCTGCAGGACCAGCTTTTCGACCGCGATATTCCCACCGTGCGCAGGGCTCTTGCCGCGCCCGTGACCGTGGCGCTGCTCAAGGGCCGGGCCAACTACGTCTGCCATTACCACCTCGAGCGCACGCTGCGGGACGCGCGGCTGCCCGCGCGTGAGGATGCGCGTCACCTCGCGGACATCGAGCGATTCGCGCGCACCACCGCGACCGGCGACAAGGCCGATTGCGCCGCGGTCCCGGAGCACGCCGGCATCTGGTCGTACGTCACCTCGACGCGCGAGAACTGCCTGGGCTCGAAATGCCCGCACTACGACGCGTGCTTCGTGATGAAGGCTCGTCGCGAGGCGCTCGCGGCGGACGTGGTGGTGGTAAACCATCACCTGTTCTTCGCCGACCTGGCGTTGCGCGACGAGGGTGCCGCCGAGTTGCTGCCTGCCTGCAATACCGTGATCTTCGACGAGGCGCATCAACTGCCCGAAACCGCGAGCCTGTTTTTTGGTGAAAGCGTTTCGACATCGCAGCTACTCGAGCTCGCGCGCGATACCCGGCTCGAGGCCGCCGCCTCGGCGAGGGACTACGCGCCGCTGCCCGAGGCGGCCCGCGGACTCGATCAGGCTGCGCGCGATCTGCGGCTTGTCTTCGCGGAAGAGAGCGCGCGCATACCCGCGCGCTCGCTCGCCGGCAATGACCACTTCGAGGCGGGGCTCGCCGCGGCACTGGGCGCGCTCGATACGCTCGCCCGGGAGCTGAAGGCACAGGCGGAGCGCAGCGAAGGCCTCATGGCCTGCTGGCAGCGGTCGCTGTCGCTTGCCGAGCGGCTGGAGCGCTGGCGCAGCGGCGTGGATGAGGCGCGCGTGAAATGGGTCGAGGTTTTTGGCCATGCGCTGCGGCTCAATTCAACCCCGCTCTCGATCGCGGAGATCTTTCGCAGGCAGATCGACGATCATCCACGGGCGTGGATATTCACCTCCGCGACGCTATCGGTGAACGGCGATTTCGGCTACTACTGCGGCCAGATGGGAATCGCCGACGCCGGCACCGCCACCTGGGACAGCCCGTTTGACTTCGCCGCGCAGTCGCTGCTCTACGTTCCCCGGGGGCTGCCCGACCCCAATACCCCCGAGCACACGGACGCAGTGATCGCGGCGGCACTGCCCTTGATCGAGGCCGCGGGGGGGCGCGCCTTTCTCCTGTTCACGAGCCTGCGCGCGATGCGCCGCGGGCGCGGGCTGATCGAGCGCGCGTTCGCCGATCGCGGATGGGATTATCCCGTGCTCGCGCAGGGCGACGGGTCCCGCTCGGACATGCTGGTGCGGTTTCGCGATCTCGGCAACGCCGTGCTGGTGGGCAGCCACTCGTTCTGGGAGGGCGTGGACGTGCGCGGGAAGGCGCTGTCGCTGGTCGTAATCGACAAGCTGCCGTTCGCGCCGCCCGACGATCCCGTGCTTGCCGCGCGCATCGAGCGCTTGAGCCGTGAAGGGCGCAGCGCGTTCCTCGAGTATCAGCTGCCGGAAGCGGTGATCACGTTGAAGCAGGGCGCGGGCCGGTTGATCCGCGACGA
>DASWIC010000254.1:0-10615 GCA_036397875.1 Burkholderiales bacterium | reverse complement strand
CCGCCGGGGGAGGCCTTGACGAAATAGCAACCGATGATCGAGGCGATGATCGAGACGCCGCCCAGCACGAGCGGGTAGGTGACCGCGAGGGGCGCCACACCCGGATTCGACAACAGCAGCGCGCCGAGCAGCATGGTAGCGATGATCGTCACTGCGTAGGTCTCGAACAGGTCCGCCGCCATGCCGGCGCAGTCGCCGACGTTATCGCCCACGTTGTCGGCGATCACGGCGGGGTTGCGCGGATCGTCCTCGGGGATACCGGCCTCCACCTTGCCGACGAGGTCCGCCCCGACGTCGGCGCCCTTGGTGAAGATGCCGCCGCCGAGACGCGCGAAGATCGAGATCAGCGAGCCCCCGAAGGCGAGCCCGATGAGCGGCTCGAGGATCTTCTTGACGGGCGTGCCCTGGGCGGCGAACTCCAGCAACACCCAGTAGAAGCCCGTCACCCCGAGCAGCCCCATCCCCACCACCAGCATGCCGGTGATGGCGCCGCCGCGGAAGGCGAGGGTGAGGGCCTCGTTCAGGCCTTTGCGCGCGGCCTCTGCCGTGCGCACGTTCGCACGCACCGAGACGTTCATGCCGATGTAGCCGGCGAGGCCCGAGAGGAACGCGCCGATCGCGAAGCCGACGGCCGTCGTCCAGTTCAGCACGGCGCCGATGACGACGAAGAGAATCGCGCCGACGATGCCGATCGTGCGGTACTGGCGGTTCAGGTAGGCGGTCGCGCCCTGCTGCACGGCGGCGGCAATTTCGCGCATGCGCTCGTTGCCCGCGGGCTGGGCGAGGATCCACCGGATCGAGGCGGCGCCGTAGACCAGCGCGACGATCGCGCACACCAGCGCGAACAACAGACCATATGACATGACGACTCCCTTTTGAACCTCTAATTCGTGGCTGGTGAATGGTGGCTAGTGGCTGGTTCCACCATCCACGCCTTTCAAATTTTGAAGCCGGTGCTCAGCTTTTTGGGCACCGGCACGTTCTTGAGCTTTACGTACGCGGGCAGCCCGTTGCGGTAGGGCGGGTAATCCTCGCCCTGCACCAGCGGCTCGAGGTATTGCCGGCACTTCGGCGTGATGTGAAAGCCGTCCCCGGTGATGTAGTCGCGCGGCATCATCTTCTCGTGGTTGGCAATTTCCTCGAGGTCCGCCACGCCGATGGCCCAGCGGTACGGCTTGCTCGATTTCCGGACGATGATCGGCATGACGCCGCTCACGCCCTTCACGGCAAGCTCGACGGCGGCCTTGCCTACCGCGTACGACTGCAGCACGTCCGTCCTGGACGCGATATGGCGGGCGGAGCGCTGCAGGTAGTCGGCCACCGCCCAGTGATACTTCTGCTTGAGTCTCTCTTGCACCAGCTGCGCGATGACCGGCGCGACCCCGCCGAGCTGCGCGTGGCCAAACGCGTCGCGCAGGCCCGATTCCGACAGGAACTTGCCGTCCTGCCGGCGCACGCCCTCGGACACCGCGACGGCGCAGTAGCCGAATTTCCCGACCATCTCGGTCACCCGGGCGAGGAAGCGCTCCTCGTCGAAGGGGATTTCGGGAAACAGCAGGATGTGGGGCGCCTCGCCTGCCTTGTCCTGGGCGAGCCCGCAGGCCGCGGTGATCCAGCCTGCGTGCCGGCCCATTACCTCGAGGATGAAAACACGCGTCGAGGTGCGCGCCATGGACGCCACGTCATAGCCCGCCTCGCGGATGCTAGTCGCGACGTACTTGGCGACGGAGCCGAATCCCGGGCAGCAGTCGGTGAGCGCGAGATCGTTGTCGACGGTCTTGGGGATGCCGACGCAGACGAGGGGAAAGCCCAGCGTGCGCGCGACCTGGGACATCTTGTACGAGGTATCTGCGGAATCGTTGCCCCCGTTGTAGAAGAAATAGCCGATATCGTGCGCCCTGAACACCTCGATCAACCGCTCGTACTGGGCGCGGCTCTCTTCGGGGTTCTTCAACTTGTAGCGGGCGGAGCCGAAGGCGCCGCCCGGGGTGTGGCGCAGCGCCCGGATCGCCGCCGCGGGCTCCTTCGAGGTGTCGATGAGATCCTCGGTCAGCGCGCCGATGATGCCGTCGCGTCCGGCGAATACCTTCCCGATCCGGCTTCGATGCTTGCGCGCCGTCTCGATGACGGCACAGGCGGTGGCGTTGATCGTTGCCGTCACGCCCCCGGACTGGGCGTAGAACGCATTCTTTTTTGCCATACGGTCACGCGGCGGCAGGGATCACGGGGAAAAATCGGAAAGCGCGATTTTACCACTCACCCTTCGCGGCTCACCACCCGCCGCCCACTCCTCCTCGCGATCCGCGCCCGTCTTGCGGAAGATCGCTGCGTCATGCGATGCCCAGCGCGGCGAATACCCGCGCCCGCGAAGCGGCGACGCCGCCGCTGCCGTCGACGCGGATGTAGCGTGGTACGCCGGTCCCGCCCGCCGCCAGCCGCCGGTAATAGTCGAGCAGCGGCGCGGTCTGCGCGTGATAGCCGGCGATCCGGTTGCGTACCGTGTCCTCGGTGTCATCGGCGCGCACGCTGAGCGGCTCGCCCGTGACGTCGTCCGTGCCGGCGACCTTGGGGGGGTGGCGGGTGACATGGTAGATGCGCCCGGAGGGCAGGTGGACGCGGCGTCCCGTCATGCGCTCGATCACCTCCTCGTCCGGCACGTGAAGCTCGAGGACGACGTCGATTCCGACCCCCGCTTCACTGAGCGCTCTCGCCTGCGCGAGTGTTCTCGGAAAACCGTCGAGGATGAAGCCGCCCGCGCAGTCGGCCTCCTTCACGCGCTCCCGGACCAGCTCGACGACCAGGCGATCGGGGACGAGCTCCCCGCGGTTCATGTAGTCATCGGCTTCGCGGCCCAAGGGGGTGCCGGCGGCGACCGCGGCGCGCAGCATGTCACCCGTCGAAATCTGGGGGACCTTCAGACGCTCCCTGAGGGCCGCCGCGTGCGTTCCCTTGCCGGCGCCCGGCATGCCCACGATTACGATCCTCATCGTTCGCCGACCGTCGCGCTTCTCGCTTCGACGCACTAGCTCCTGGCGGAGAGCGCGGCGAATAGCTTGTCGCGAATGTGCTCGATCGACCCCTTGCCGTAAATATTGACGTAGATCGGAGCGAGCGGGTCGCCCCGCTCGCGCCGCTTCATGTAATAGGCGACGAGGGGCTTGGTATGCGAGTAGTAGGTCGCGATGCGTCGCCTGACCGTCTCCTCGTTGTCGTCCGGGCGCTGGATCAGGGGTTCACCGGTGGCGTCGTCTTTGCCCGGCGTCCGCGGCGGATTGAACTCGACATGGTAAGTGCGGCCGGAGGCCGGGTGCACGCGCCTCCCGGTCATCCGCCGCAGGATCTCGTCATCGTCGACTTCGATCTCGACCACGCAGTCGATATCGATACCGGCATCGCGCAGTGCTTCCGCCTGGGCAACCGTGCGCGGGAAGCCGTCGATGATGAAACCCCGCGCGCAGTCGGGCTGCTTCACGCGCTGCTTGACCAGCTCGATGACCAGCTCGTCCGGCACCAGCTCGCCGCGGTCCATGTATTGCCGCGCCTCCTGTCCGAGGGCCGTGCCGGCCTTGATCTCTGCGCGCAGCATGTCGCCGGTCGAGATCTGCGGGATTCCGTATTTCTGGATCAGGAGTCGGGCCTGCGTGCCCTTGCCGGCGCCGGGCATGCCCAGAAGAATGATTCTCATCGAAAGCGGCGCAGGACGCGCTTCAAGTCGGCGGGCGTGTCGACTCCGGGATGCGGCGCCGCGCGCGCAATCGCGCAGTGTATGCGATAGCCGTGGGCCAGCGCGCGCAACTGCTCGAGCGCCTCGAAGCGCTCGATGGCCGCGGGCTTCAGGCGCGTGAAGGCGCGCAGGAACGCCGCGCGGTACGCGTAGACGCCAAGATGGCGGTAGACCGGCAGCCCGGAGGGGATACGGGATATGCCGCGCCTGAACCCGTCGCGCGCCCAGGGGATCGGCGCCCGGCTGAAGTAGAGCGCGTAGCCGTCGCGATCCAGCACCACCTTCACGATGTTCGGATTGCCGAGCTCGCGCGCGTTCCGTATCGGGTGGCAGGCCGTTGCCATCGCAGCGGCGCGGTGCCGCGCGAGATCGGACGCGACGCGCCGGATCAGGGACGGCTCGATGAGGGGCTCGTCCCCCTGCACGTTGACGACGATGCGCGTCCGGGGATAGCGGCGCCTCGCGGCGACCTCGGCGATGCGGTCGGTACCGGAGGCATGCCCGCTTGCGGTCATGACAGCCTCGAAGCCGTGGCGCGCGGCGGCGGCGGCGATGCGCGGATGATCGGTCGCGATGATCACTTCCGCGGCGCCGCTCCTGCGCGCCTGCTCCGCCACGCGCACCACCATCGGCCTGCCGGCGATGTCCGCGAGCGGCTTGCCCGGGAATCGCGTGGAAGCGTAGCGGGCGGGAATAATAACGGAGAATTTCAACGGGGCGCGTCGTGAATGGCGGATCGTGACCGGTTGCCGGTCACACTTCCTCCTCCGGAGGAAGTTTCCGCGCCTCGTCCTCGAGCATGACCGGGATGTCGTCCTTGATCGGATACGCGAGGCGGCACGGCTTGCAGACGAGCTCGCCCTGGGGCTTGCGGTACAGCAGGGGGCCCTTGCACAACGGGCATACCAGTATGTCGAGGAGCTTGCTATCCACGTGACCTCAGTAGTTGGAGCACCCGTTCGCCGAGCGCATCGTCGGGCGCCGCATCCACCGCCAGCTCCCAATGCGACTCGGCCGCAAAACGTCGGCATTTTACCGCATCCTTTTCGGTCATCAGCACCGCTTCCGCGCCGGCATAGGCAATGTCGGACGCCGCATACGGATGATGGTCGGGAAAGGGATGCGCCGTGACCTCGATCCCCAATCCCTGCAGGTGACGGAAGAAGCGCCGCGGATCGCCAATTCCCGCGATCGCGTGCACGCGCCTGCCGCGGAAATGCTCGGGCCCGACCCGGCGCGCGGGGTCGCGCAGGTTGCGGAATTCGCTGCCCTGGAGCCGCATCGTGAACCGGGGCGTGTCCGCGGCGATTGCGCCGATGGACGGATGCGGGGCACCGCCTTCGGCGGCGTGGATCACGACGGCGTCGACGGTCGAGAGCCGGGACGGCAGCTCGCGGAGCGGCCCCGCGGGAAGGAGCCAGCCGTTGCCGAATCCGCGGGCGGCGTCCACGACGCAGATCTCGACGTCGCGCGCGAGGGCATAGTGCTGCAGGCCGTCATCGCTGATGAGGACGTCGCAGGCAGGCCGCGTCCCGGCCAGGAGCGACCGGCCCGCGGCGACGCGATCCGCGGCGGTCCACACCTCGCAGCCGCTGCGGCGCGCGAGCAGCACCGCTTCGTCGCCCAGGACGTAGGGATCGGAATCGGGCGACACGCGCTGCGGCGCCCGTGAGCGGCCGCCGTAGCCGCGGCAGACGATTCCGGGCGTGTATCCCCGGGCGCGCAGCCTTGCCGCGAGCCATAGCGCGAGCGGCGTCTTGCCGGTGCCGCCTACCGTGATATTTCCCGCGACGATCACCGGCACCGGAAGCCTGACGCGCGCGACGATTCCATTGCGGTAGGCGGCCCTGCGCGCAGCGGCCGCTGCGCCGAAGAGCAGGCTCAACGGGCACAGCGCGGCGCTGATGGGGGTGAAGCGCTGCCAGTGGGGTTCTATCCACGCCATAAGACACCCCCTCGCCCCGTGTCAGCGGGGAGAGGGTTGGGGTGAGGGGTAAGGGAACGGCGGATGCTCATGAGGTGGAGTGAATTCGCTTAGCGCCCCCTCACCCTATCCCTCTCCCCCGACCCGGGGGAGAGGTGATCCGTCTTACTTCTTTCCAGCCTGGGTGGTGAAGGTGATCTTGCCGTAGCCCGCGAGGCGCGCGGCTTCCATGATGTTGATCACCGACTGGTGCGGCGCGTTGGCGTCGGCGGTGATGACGATCACGGGTTCTTTGGCGGCGCCGGCCGCGCGCCGCAGATCGGCGCTGAATGCGGCCGCGTTGCTGAATGCAACCGGGCCGCGATTGATCGAATAGCGACCCTGGACGTCCACCGCGACGTCGATCTGGTCGGGGCGGTCCCGCTGGCGCTCCGCGTCGGCGGTCGGCAGGTTGATCTGCAGCTCGGCGTAGCGCGAATAGGTGGTCGTGACCATCAGGAAGATCAGGATCACCAGCAGCACGTCGATCAACGGGATGAAGTTGATCTCCGGCTCCTCCCGGAAGGCGCGGGGACGGAATCTCATCGCGGGACGCCGGCGGGCCGGTTCCTACTGCCGCTCACCGTGAATGACCTCCACCAGCTTGATCGCCTGCATCTCCAGGTCCACCAGCATCACGTCCACCTTGGCGCGGAAGTACCGGTAGAAGATCATGGCCGGCACCGCGACCAGGATCCCGAATGCGGTGTTATAGAGCGCGATCGAGATGCCGTGGGCGAGCTGCAGCGGGTTGGTGCCCGTCGGCGTCTGTGCGCCGAAGATCTCGATCATTCCGATCACGGTGCCGAACAGCCCGAGCAGCGGCGCGATCGCGGCGATGGTGCCGAGGCTCGTCAGGAAGCGCTCGAGATCGATCGCGACCGTGCGGCCGGACTCCTCGATCGCTTCCTTGACGATGGCGGGCGGGCTCTTCGCGTTCCTCAGGCCGGCGGCGAACACCTGCCCCAGCGGCGAGCTCCTGGCGAGCCGGGAGAGCATCTGGGGCGATGTCCGGTTCTCCCGGTAGTCCTCGATCGTCCGGGCAAGCAGGTTCCGGGGCATGACGATGCCCTCGCGCAGCGACCACCAGCGTTCCCCGATGATGGCCAGCGCGATGACCGACGTGACGATGAGGAACCAGATGGGCCAGCCTGCGGCCTCGACGAGTGCGAACAAGTGCGTGATTTCCTGAAATTGGCCGTCACTTTATCCGCGCGATGTGTTTTCAGCAACCTCCACGCGCGCGCCCGGGAGAGCGTCGACCGCGTCATCCTCGCGGAAGCGGGGATCCAGTGGCGGTCTGAAGATTGCGGGTTTCGGCCTTTGCGGGAGCGCCGAGGCCGTGTTGGAGCAAGTCCTCTTTCGAGGCGGCTTCCAGACTGACCGGGGCCGGGACTATTCCGGTCGCGAAGCAAGCTGTGGATAAGCCTGTGCATACTCTGTTAGCAGCATGCGCGCTGGTCTCCTCTGCGGCGAGGCATCCCGCGGCGGCTGCGGGCGCGTCAACAATTTGCGGATTCAATTCAAAGAGTTGACCGGAGATCCGCATGGCGTGCGCGCGCACGGGCTAACAGTCGTTCCGCAGCCTGCCCGCTGTGGAGGAAAAAACGGGATCGACCGCGCGCAACCCCCGAATTCCTCAAGGGAACTCATCACTCATCCGCCGTCACTGTTCTAGAATGCAGCGATGCCCGACCTCGCATTGCCGCCGTCGCAAGTCATTTCGGTTTCGGAGCTGAACCGGATTGCAAGGGAAACGCTCGAGCGCAACCTGCCGCTGCTGTGGGTGGCGGGGGAGATTTCCAATTTCAAGCGCTACGAATCCGGCCACTGCTACTTTACGCTCAAGGACGCGCAGGCGCAGGTCGACTGCGTGATGTTCCGCCACCGGGCGCAACTGCAGGGATGGTCAGCGCGTGACGGGATGCAGGTGGAGGTCAGGGCGCTGCCCACGCTCTACGAGGCGCGCGGCAAGTTCCAGCTCAACGTCGAAGTGATGCGCCGCGCCGGGCTGGGCGCGCTCTACGAGGCGTTCGAGCGCCTGAAGGCAAAGCTCGACAAGGAAGGGCTGTTCGACCCGGGGCGCAAGCGGCCGCTGCCGCGGTTCCCGCGCGCGGTCGGCGTCGTGACCTCGCTCAAGGCGGCGGCACTGCGCGATGTGTTGACGACACTCCGGCGCCGTATGCCGCGGCTGCCGGTCGTCATCTATCCGGTGCCCGTGCAGGGGGAGGGCGCCGCCGGCCGCATCGCCACGGCCGTTGCGGCGGTGGGAGAGCGGCGTGACTGCGACGTGCTGATCGTGTGCCGCGGCGGCGGAAGCATCGAGGACCTGTGGGCATTCAACGAGGAAGTCGTCGCGCGCGCCATCGTGGCGTGCAGCGTGCCGGTCGTGTCGGGCATCGGGCACGAGACCGATTTCACCATCGCGGACTTCGTCGCGGACGTGCGGGCGCCAACCCCGACCTCGGCCGCGGAGCTGGCAAGCCCCGACCGGCGTGAGCTCTCGCAGCAGGTGATGCACCTCGTGCACCGGCTGTGGCGGAACGCCCAGCGCGGGCTCGAGAACCGGATGCAGCGGCTCGATGTCCTCTCGCGCCGCCTGGTTCACCCGGGCGAGCGTATCCGCAACCAGTTGGGCGAGCTGCGCCACCTCGCGACGCGGTTGAGCGGAGCGTCGGCGCGCGTGCTCGAGGACCGCGCCTGGCGCCTGCGCGAGGCCGGCCTGCGTCTCGCCGCGTGCCGGCCTGCCGTGGCAGAATTGCAGCGGGGCTGCGTGGCGCTCGCGCGGCGCCTGCGGGAAGGCGCGCGGCGGCGGCTCGAGGCCGCCACGGCGCTCCTCGCGCGCCTCGATGCGCACCTGAAGCACCTTAATCCGCAATCGGTGCTGGAGCGCGGTTACAGCATCACCCACGACCGGCAGGGCATGGTCGTGCGCGATGCCGGGCGGCTCGCGGTGGGTGACGAGCTGCGAACGACGTTCTCGAAAGGGTGGGCGGAAGCGACTGTGAAACGCATGGGATCGTGATTGCTATGGAAGACCTCGACTTTACCCGGCGGCCCACCAAGAGCGCGATCTACGATCCGAACGTCGCGCGGATCTGCTTCGAGTCGCTCGGCAAGGTCGAGAGCGTGACCAGGGGCGCGGTCTTTTTCACCGAGAACCAGAACAGCGACCGGATGTACCTGGTGGAGGAGGGCGAGGTGGCCTTGACGCGCGGCGGGAAGGCCATCGACGTCGTCAAGGCGGGCGAGGTGTTCGGCGAGATGGCCGCCATCAGCCAGCGTCCCCGCAGCGCCACGGCGAACGCCCGGACTGCCTGCCGCGTGGTGTCGCTCGACCGAACGCAGTTCCAGCGCGCGATCCAGAAGAATCCGGAATTCGCGCTGATGCTGATGACCATCCTGATCAACCGGCTGCGGCTGACCGTCGCCATGCTGGCAATGAGCAGGGCGCTGGACTCATCCGACGGGACGCGCACGAGGAGGGTGTTCGACGACAAATTGCTTCAGGGCCTGATGGTGGCAACCCAGCATCGCCTGCCGCAGCATTGCCCGCTCAACAAAGTCATCATGAAGGAGGGCGAGGCGGGGGTATTCATGTACGTCGTGCTCTCGGGCCGGATCGCGATATCCATTCAGTCCAAGCTCGTCGAGTGGGTGGGGCCCGGCGGCGTGCTTGGCGAGATGGCACTGATCGATCAGTCCCCGCGCGCCGCCACCGCCGTCGCGGAGACCGACTGCGACCTGCTGACGATCAACCGCGCCGACTTCCTGACCATGGTGAAGACCAACCCGGTTTTCATGGTGTCGCTGCTCAAGGCCGCGGCGGACCGGCTGCGCGACATGACCTCGCGCCGCACCTAGCGCCGCGCGAGGAAATCCCCCCGACATATGTATGTCTCCCCCCTTTGACAAAGGGGGGGGTGCGGAGTCTGTGCGTGTCTCCCCCCTTTGACAAAGGGGGGCAGGGGGGATTGGCGGTTCGTCAGCCGCTGACGAGCAGCGCCTCGAGCTCCCGCCGCAGGTATTCGAGCACCAGGTCGGCGACATCTTCGGAGAGGCAGTCGAACTCGGTCACGCCCGCCATCGCCCGCAGCCAGGTGAGCTGGCGCTTGGCGAGCTGGCGGGTGGCGGCGATGCCCTGCTCGCGCAGCGCCTCGGCGCCGATCCTGCCCTCGAGGTGCTCCCAGGCCTGGCGGTAGCCGACGCAGCGCATCGACGGCATCCCGGGCTCGAGCGCGTACTCGTCCCGCAGCTTGCTCAGCTCCGCCACCAGCCCCGCCTCGAGCATTCGCTCGAAACGCTGCGCGATCCGTTCGTGCAGCACCTCGCGCTCGCCGGGGACCAGCGAAACCTTGAGTGGCGTATAGGGAAAATAGACGTACTTGGGCTTCTTCAGGAGCTGCGACAGCGGCTTGTTCGTGAGGGTGTAGATCTCGAGCGCGCGCTGGATACGCTGCGCATCGTTCGGCTCGAGGCGCGCCGCGGTTTCGGGATCCACGCGCGCCAGCCGGTCATGCACCGCGGGCCAGCCCTGCTCCCCGGCCATGGTGTCGATCATGAGGCGGATCATCGGGTCGGCTTCGGGCAGCTCGTTCAAGCCCTCGGTGAGCGCCTGGAAGTAGAGCATGGTGCCGCCCACCAGCAGCGGGATGCGGTCGCGCTCGGTGATCTCGCGCATCAGCGCCAGCGCGTCGTCGCGAAAGCGCGCGGCGGAGTAGCGCTCGTGCGGCTCGATAATGTCGATCAGGTGATGCGGCGCTTCGCTCAGCAGCGCGGCGCCCGGCTTGGCGGTGCCGATGTCCATCCCCTTGTAGATCTGGGCCGAGTCCACGCTGATGATCTCGCACGGCAGCTCGCGCGCGAGCCGCAGGGCCACGTCAGTCTTGCCGCTCGCCGTCGGGCCCATCAGTAAAATCGCCGGCGGC